>JBEVXT010000562.1:6723-8092 GCA_040505955.1 Sedimenticola sp.
TTAAAGTCGTTGTGTGTTCCCTAGATCAGTAGGTAATGGAATGGTGTACGTGTTTGGACAACCCGTAAATCATTCACTAGTTATTTTTTTATAATGCGATGGACAACCAAGCTTGGTGATAGTGGGGCCACTGATACATTCCATATTATCAGTTACTCAACCTGCAAGCACGGTTTCATTCAGTTTTAAGGCCGGTGTGTTATGCTGGTAATATCTGCTTACAAGTTCATTTGTAACCAGTCAGATACGTCACTTGATTCATCCTGGATCAATTTAACTGTCAGCTTATATCTGCTCTGGGTAAGCAAGCCTGGCCGTTCTCTTGGTAACAGATGCATTCCATAACACCGGGTTACCACCTCTGGACCGGCCATGCTTGATTACCGTCAACCATTCCCTCATAGGAATGGTCAGTGGTCATACATATCCCACCTCCCGTTTTCGACAGACATGGACCATTGCTATTACCCAGTCAACCAGTGGTTATATCGTGTTCAGATATGTTCAAGGTATGTATCAGCAACAACATCAAAGGGGTGTTATATCATATAATTGAACCCAGCCCATGTAACACCAACTCACATACATGTAAATACAACAGATAGAAAATATACCATAAGAGGGATTATGTCCTAATTATACATTTGTCAGGTATTACGTGATAAAATACCAGTACTATCATCATTATAATCGAGGTCACTGTTGTAGTATAGACATTACCACCAGCACACTTTTACGACAAGTACAGCGTGACCGATAATGTATTAATGATAGTATAATTGTATCAGTGATCATATTTCTTTTGACCGGAATATCCAGCACATTAATTATGGATGGTCATCGAGCTAGTCACGACGTTTAGAAGGTGACTCCCTGTTCGTGCAGCTTTGTCAGGATCAGGTCAGCCAGTCCTTGGACATGGTAGAACTGGGCCTCGGCCAACAGTTCTATCAGGTACTTAATTTCAGAAGGAATGGCCCTAACATCCATCTTGCACCCATTCCTTAGGAAATTAAGGATAAACCGAAAATGTGCCGGATCCCGATCAAAAAAAAAGGAATGGTTCACCGGACGGATCCCGCTGTTGGGTTTAAACAATTGAGCGAAAATGCAGTCAGGGTCGGACTCCAGTGTGACCCTTGACGTCTGAAAGGATTGCCCCCCGACGTTAAGGGCAACCCTGTCCTCCGACGCCTGCTGGATATAAAATATGGTGGCTTCTCGATAGGCAGCCATAGGCGTCAGCTTGTCTGGTTTTGCAGGTATAATAGCAGTGTTGCTGGAGGCTGAGCTGGAACTACTAGTGGAACTGTCACTACTACTACAGCTCGAGAAGCTGGCATTCAACGTGTCCTCCGGCCTGATTTTC
>JBEVXT010000562.1:8192-9528 GCA_040505955.1 Sedimenticola sp.
GGCATCAGTTCAGAGTTTTTCTGGGGGTGTTCTACGGTTGTATCCTTTGGTGTTTCAACTGATCTTTCAATTTCAACAGATTTTACTGGTTTTTTCACAGATTTCACTGGGGTTTTAACAGATTTCACTGAGGTTTTAACAGATTTCACAGGTTTTGCGGCCTCAACAGATTTCACTGGGGTTTTAACAGATTTCACAGGTTTTGCGGCCTCAACAGATTTCACTGAGGTTTTAACAGATTTCACAGGTTTTGTAGCCTCAACAGATTTCACTGGGGTTTTAATAGATTTCACAGGTTTTGCGGCCTTAACAGATTTCACTGGGGTTTTAACAGATTTCACAGGTTTTGTGGGTTTCACTGTTTTTGCAGGTGAGGGCATTGGAGTGATCTCCTCATGTATACTTATGTCGGGGCTGATCATTCCAATTGATGAGGGTGTTGAGCAACGCGGATGTTTAGGTGTGATTTGGTTTTCATGTTCATCGGCTTTCCTTTTTAGCGTTCCCTCCATTAGATCATTGTACAGGTCTTTGAGTGGCGATATCATAGGGGGTGGCGCATAAAACTCACGTTCTGTCCGGACAATTTTCGGAACTTGCGTTCGCACATATTCATCGTGCAGCTTGCGAGCTGCATCTCCCTTCTCACCTGTGTTCCGGTGAAACCAGATCATTTCTGGGTTTGTGACCCCATTACACGTTTTGTGTGTTTCAGCTCTGGATATAAATTTCTGACACGACGTGCACCGGTGGGTTATGCCAGAATGTTGTTCAACGACATGTCTTTTTGCGGGGTAGTATGACCGGTACTTCACGTTCTCACATATGCTGCACACGTATGTCGTCTGAAAATGGACAATAGCATGTCTGAGTTTCATGTATCGTTATATACCAGTTCATAGTTTGGTATCAGTCGCTATTGTATGCTCAGTGTAGTCCCATCATTTTAGTTGCACGTTGGCCATCATTTGTTTGTAACAGTTACTTATTATTTCGAGTCGTGGTTCTATAATCACTAACCAGTACATATCATGTTATTGTGTCAAACCATCAGTTTTATCGGCCAGCACCAACAGGCAGTTGAGTGACACTTGTCAGACAACAAGTTTAACTTCATGAATAGGTCTCATGTGCTTGGTTATTACACTAGTGTAATACCAAAAATCCGTAATTATGCATTTGTAATAGTTTGTGGTTTGGATGCTTCCCGTTACATTATACAGTAATGCCAGCTTGAAGGTTATCAATACTACGATACCTCCAGTTTTAAAGTTGGCAATTTACCAAACTATTAATTAAACAGCCTAGCATACAAATTGCAGAGCCGTAAAACCCA
>JBEVXT010000562.1:9628-11250 GCA_040505955.1 Sedimenticola sp.
CATTTTCTACGGTTTTCTGTTTCAGGTGACCAATGCCAGTACAGGCAACAGTCAATCTACTGATCGGGGTCAACACAGCAATCAGCATGGTAATAATTCATCAATGGTAGTATGCAACATCACAACATTAACAATACATACACATGTGAAGTGAATAAAAAAAAATAACAATCATGGAACAAATGACTAGTAATCAAAACAGGGCATTAGGGAAGGGCCATTGTGAGATTAATTAGAATTAAACCAAGATGGTACCTCACCATTAAACGGTTTCAGTCGGTCATGGTGTACTACCCTTGGCTTATGCCTTGAACTTTCCCTAATTCTAAAGAGAATGTTGCTTAGCTTTGTGATCACTTTGTAGGGACCGGTCCATGGTCGCATTAACTTACTACACACACCAACTTTCCTTTGTGGGTTATAATACCATACCGCATCTCCCTCGTGATAGTTAGTGAAGCTAGTTTTCACGTCATAGTTTCGTTTCATAGCGTCACTGGCTATGTTCAATTTTGTACGAGCAAATTCATGTATTTGGAGTAATTTATCTTCCAAGTCATTAACATATTCAGACCCATACTTTCTGTCTGTTTCAGGGTTTTGCCTTTCAGGCTGGCCTAGAAGCAAGTCCAGTGGTAACCGGATTTCAGAACCAAAAGTCATGGCAGCGGGTGAAACGCTGGTTGCTTCATGCACCGAGCTGCGATAGGCCATCATGCAAAAAGGTATTAGCTCGTCCCATCGTTTTGGGTGCTCAGCCACAAAGGCCGATAGCATATTCAGTATCGTTCGATTTGCTCGCTCAATCATTCCGTCAGAACATGGTCTTCCACTTGTCGTTCTAGTTTTAGAGATACCAAATAATTTGCATAGCTCTTGGAACAAATGACTTTCAAACGTTCTCCCTTGGTCTGTATGAATTAATAGGGGTATTCCCATTCTTTGGAATACTTTGTCAATTAGCTCCCTTGCTACATGTTCAGCTCCTAAATGTTTTATCGGTATGGCTTCGGTCCACTTTGTAAAATAACAACCTACTACCATCAGATAGTTATTTCCATTCTCGGTTTTACCCAGCGGCCCTAGGAAGTCAATAGCAATTCTTTCCCATCTAGCACCAGAATTATATTGTTTCATAGGCGCTCGTGGCTTTTTCGCTGGAGTTTTCCTGGCAGCACAAATTTCACATTTGTGGCACCACTTTTCCACGTCTCTTCTGAGTCCATACCAGAAAAATCGATGTCTTACTCTAAGTAATGTCTTTTTCACGCCCAGGTGACCTGCAGTCACACTGTCGTGCATTTGTGTCAATATTAGGTTTCGTAACCGTCTCGGAACTATCATTTGTAGTTCCGTCTCGGTTCCATAGTCATTTTCCCACTTCCGGTACATTACACCATGCTGTACCACTAGAGAGTCCCATCGGTGCCAGTAATATTTCATCTCAACATTATGTTTGGCTACATCTGACCACTCTGGTCTTGTTCCTATTTCGTACCACTCATGTACAAGGTTTAGAATTTGGTCAGAGCGTTGGCATTCACCAACTTTCTCGAGGTCAAGATTCTCAACTTCTAGGTCTGTGTCAATGTCGGGTTTTAGTGCTGGCTGTGTCGTGTCGG
>JBEVXT010000563.1:0-1519 GCA_040505955.1 Sedimenticola sp.
GGCTCACCCACATCAATACTCAACACCCGTACACCGCGCTCCGCCATCTTCTGTTTCAGACGGCCCAGAGAAGGGATCTCCTTGACGCAGGGGGGGCACCAGGTAGCCCAAAAGTTAAGCAGCACCACCTCACCCTTGTACTTATCCAGGCTGTGCTCAGTTCCCTCCAGATCGCTAAGCGACAGCTCAGGCGGTATCGGATCGCCCAGATAGGGCTGGAGGACGCCGCCAAAGGCGCTGGTTTCCCAGCGCCGCTCCTGCACCGCCCCCGTAACAGTAACCGGAGGGCGTGCCTCTCCGTTTGTGGCCGCCATCAGGCGTGCCGCCCGCGCCAGCATCGGAGGCAACTCCTCGCTCCGACGCAGCTCCTCCGCAGAGGCGGTTGGGCGCATATGAAATCCATCGGATACACGGGGAATCACCCAAGTGTAGAGACGGCTGCCGCCACTTCGGAGGTGGCCGGCAATCTCATCCAGATACCAGCGTTTGGCCGATCCACCGGGCTGTACCAGTAGGATATCCTGGTTGGTCTGGTCGGCAATCGGCAGGTAGTCGGCACGGGCACCCGGCTTGGGTACTTCCGCCAGCAGATTGGGGTGAAACAACAGCAGGCCGCCGAGGGGCTTGCGCTGCGGGTTGTTCAACTGCCAATGCCGCACCGCCATCAGCGACAGCGCCGCCCCCCGGCCGGTACTCATGATAAACAGACGACCTTTTTCCGGCTGACTGCGCTCGATCAGCTCCGCAACCTCCTCAACCGGGACTTCGGTCAGGCTGCTTCGCCCCGGTGGTAGAAAATAGGCGTCGTGGAGATCGGCCAGCCACACCTCAAATCCCTCTACCGTCAAGCCGGTGGCAAGCGTGCCCTCACGCCTGCCGCGAAAACCAAACTCCGAAGGTATCCAGAGAATTCGGTTTTCACCATCCCCATAACGCTGAATGGGGATCTCGCCGCCCTCAGCCAGGGAGACAACCAGTGACTCCTCCGCCACGGCGAATGACGACAGCGGAATCAGAAAGCAGAGGGTGATGAGTAAACGTAACAGCCGGTGTATCCCCATTAACGCGCATATCCTGTGGGTAGATGAGCGACTTTGGCCGCGAACAGGCCCTGGTCGAAGCAGATATTGCAGCTAACCCGCATTTCTCACCAGGGGATTGTTGATTTTCCTCCGTTGGAGGATAGACAATCAGCTTCATCTGGAATATTGGCAAATACCACCATATGCTAGAGACCGCTTACCTGATCCCGCGCCTGTGCGGAATGACCAACCAAGGAGATATAATGAACCCTGACTCCCTGCAACAACTCGACCGGCGACTGCTAAAATTTGCCCGTGAGCGTGACTGGGAGCAGTTTCACTCACCAAAAAACCTGTCGATGGCGATGATCGCCGAGTGCGCTGAGCTGGTAGAGCATTTTCAGTGGCTCAGCGAAGAGCAGAGCATGGCGCTATCCAGTGAGAAAAAAGAGGCGGTGGCGCTGGAGCTGGCGGATATCCTGATCTACCTGGTGCGC
>JBEVXT010000563.1:1619-10488 GCA_040505955.1 Sedimenticola sp.
GCTCAGCGAAGAGCAGAGCATGGCGCTATCCAGTGAGAAAAAAGAGGCGGTGGCGCTGGAGCTGGCGGATATCCTGATCTACCTGGTGCGCAGTGCCGAACGATTGGACATCGACTTGGTCGATGCCGCCAACCGCAAAATCGCCATCAACGAGCAGCGCTATCCGGCTGAGCAAGTCAAAGGGGATGCCCGGCGGGCATCGGAGTATTGAACCTAGAACATGGATTCTGCAGTTGACCTGTAGGAGCGAACTTGTTCGCGATCAGCTCCGTAGTACGCTCTTCGCGAACAAGTTCGCTCCTTTCTGAGGCTAACTTGCTAACATGAAATCCATTGATATCACTCTGCGTTCTTTGTGTTCCTCTGCGCTCTCTGTGATCCATTTTTTGGTTTCAGCAGACGCCACCGTGCCCTGACATCGCTTAGCCCAAACCTGAAGCGCCGTTTACGCGCCTGTTTCGCCATCCCCTGCAGCACCTCGGCATGGCTTGCCACCAGTACCGCCTCGGGAACCACCTCGCGCACCGCCGTCACCAGTTCCCAACACCCGCCCGGACGCACTTTCAGGCTCACCCACAGCAGGTTGAGCTTCATGTTCAGATCGGCAAACACCACCAGATCCCGATGGTGGTCAAATACCTGCTGCAGGCCCTGAAGTGCCTGCTCGCGACGCACCTCCGGCCAGCGGGAGAGGCGGGGAATCAGCATCATGAAGTCACTCAGTGGCCGACCAGTGTTGTCGCGGGTCGGCACCCGCCTCCACAGCGGGTCGCCGTGCAGCATCACACCATCGACTGTCAGACCATTCTTTCCCATGAGGCATTTCCCCGCATAAACCCAAAGCGACACTGCCACTATAGACCCAGCCTGCGGGGCTGTCAGTTTTCACCTACGATAGCGGCAGCCGCCGGTGCTGTTAACGCCGCCGGTGTGCTAAAGTTTACCGTGCGGCAGACGCTTTATTAGCCGATGGATAGGGCAATGTACGGGGAGGACTTAACTGTGGAAGAGCACAACAACTATACCGGCGCTGTTTTTACAGACAGCCCCTACGGCATATTGGTACTCAATGCCGAGGGAAAAATCACTCACCTCAATTCATCTCTGAGCGAGCTGGTCAACCTCACCCCACTGCAGCTGATCGGCCATGACAGCGAAAGCCTCCCCTTCGATACACACAAAGGGTTATTCAAGGGAGAAGGGGTGATGCACCTGTCAGGCCCCGAGGTCGGGCTTGAGCGCTGGCTGCAGTGCAGTATCAGGGAGGAGGAGAGCGGTACAACAAAATTCTTTGTCGATATCACCGATCAGGTCAACCTCGAACAGGAGAATGAGCGCCTCTACCGGCAGGTTAAGCAACTCACACTGACCGATGAGCTGACCGGCCTGGCCAACCAACTGGAGCTGAGCCGCGCACTTAACGCTCAGGTCACCCGCAGTCGCCGCTACGGCAACCCTCTGTGTCTGGCAATGATGGAGGTTATCGATGAGCGTGCGCCGGAACAGGCCCTCCCGGACGAACTGGTGCTTGCCGCCAGCCGCTACCTGCGTGACCGGTTACGCTGGGTCGATGTCATCGCCCGTCGCGGCCACAGCCAGTTTGTTGTTATTCTGCCGGAAACGAACCATCTGGACGGCCACTCCCTGATCAGCAAGATCCAGGAGGATTTTCCAGCGGCACAACAGCATAATCCACTGGAGGGTGAGTCGCTGACGCTCCGTTTTGGCATTACCGAATGGAAAAAGGGCCACGACGCCCGTCTGCTGATGCAGAAAGCCGCAGTGGCGTTAACAGGTGAACAGGAACAGATAGAGCAGGCATCATAGGGAGCCTCCCGGTGGAACGAAGTTATCTGCATTCAGCGATTGTCTGAAAAACACCGACTGAAACCACCAACCTCAAATTATGTCCGAAGCGATCTCATACAAAAACGGTATCGGGCGCAAAGAACTCAAAACGATACTTCGCCGATTCCATAGTATCCATCGGGAGCGTATGCGCCGGATAGCCGGAGAGCTGCGCCCGAACCAACGGGGTTTTATCGACCTTCTGCCCCTGCTGTTCCACATCAACCACCCGGCGCTGCCCGGTTTCGTCAACAGCAGCACTCCGGCGGGCATAGCCGACTACTCACCGGGACAGGCAGCACTCAATGCCGCCGGTGCGATCAGCCGAAGCTTCTCCTATAAGAAACGTGCCAAGCGACACTATCCGATTCAAGGCATCTATTTTATGGGCAGCATCGGCAGCATTACCCATACCAGCGGCAGCGACCTGGATGTCTGGATCTGCCATGAAGCCGACCTGAAGGACGACGAACTGGCCCGGCTGAAAGAGAAGGCCGTCAAAATTGAGCAGTGGGCGGAAGAGATCTCTCTTGAGGCTCACTTTTTCATCATGGATGTGAGGGTGTTTAGAAAGGGAAAGCTGGACACCCTCTCCCACGAAAGCAGCGGCACGGCCCAGCCTCACCTGCTGCTGGAAGAGTTCTACCGCACTGGCATACTCCTGGCCGGGCGTTATCCCATCTGGTGGCTGGTGCCGCCGGAAGAGGAAGGCAACTACTGCGACTACGTCGAGATGCTGTTTCACAAGCGCTTTGTCGATCCCCTCGACTGCATCGATTTTGGTAAACTCGACACCCTTCCTGCGGGTGAGTTTATCGGTGCCGCCCACTGGCAGCTCTACAAAGGGATCAGCTCTCCCTACAAGTCCATACTCAAGCTGCTGCTCACCGAATCCTATGCCCAGAGCTACCCCGAGATAAACTGGCTCTGTCAGCTGGCCAAAACGGCGGTCTACGCCGGCAAGATCGAGATGAACGAGCTTGATCCCTACCTTCTCATGTACCGCCAGGTGGAGACCTATCTGAAAAAGAGAGGCGAGCTGCAGCGTCTGGAACTGGCCCGCCGCTGCTTCTACTTCAAAACCGAACAGACCCTTGGTCGCAGCACCGCCAAGCAGGGGTGGAAGCATGAGCTGATGAGTGAACTGGTTGAGGAGTGGGACTGGCACAGCACCTACCTGAAGAGACTCGACAGCCGCAGCAACTGGAAGATCGACCAGGTGATGGAAGAGCGCAACACGCTGGTAAGAGAGCTAACCCACAGCTACCGCCTCCTTACCGATTTTTCCAAGGCCTACGCCTCCACCGGCACCATCGACCCGCATGAGCTAAACCTGCTGGGACGTAAACTCTACACGGCACTGGAACGACGGCCGGGTAAAATCAACCATATCAATCCCGGTATTGCAAAAAACCTGGTAGAGCGCCGCCTCTCTCTGCACTACGCCAGAACCCGTGGTAACAACTACGCATGGTTCCTCTTTCTTGGCGCGGTGGATGAGAAGGGGGCACCACAGTCGAAACCACTGAAAACCACCCAGGGGCTTATTGAAATACTTACTTGGTGCCAGCACAACCAGCTGCTGGGGACGGAGACCCTGGTAACTATCTATCCCAGAAAAAACCCGGTAAGCCCTTCTGAACTGCACTCACTGATCAGCACGCTGGAGGAGCTGCACCCCTCCGGCAATCACTATGAGCCCCCTATCGGAGAGCTCGCCTCACCGCCACACGCGATCTCCTGTGCACTGTTCATCAACACCGGCACCGACCCCTTCTCCCGTCTCGCCAAAGCAGGCAAGCAACTTACCAGTGACCGCGACGACCCACTCAGCTTCGGTGCCGCCCATAGCTCACTGATCGACAGCATCGAACAGCTCACCACCACCAGTTGGGGGGAGACCATGGTGGTGCGCCACTGGGGCACAGCCGGCCTGCTCGATACACTCTGCCACTACCTCCGCCTCTCTCTGCTCAATGGCGGAAATCACACCCCGCCAAAAGCCACCACCCACTGCTTCTCTTCGGTACGCGGTGGCAGTATCGCCGGCCGGGTGGCGTCCCTTTTCAATAATGTTCTCAGCTGCTTTGCTGAAGATGACAACAGCAGCGAAAGAATTTACCTGCTCCAGGCAGATAACGACTACTACCTGATACAGCAGCAGAAGGAGCTCTTCTCCTACTTTCCGGTAAAGTCCTGGGAGGGGCTGCTGGATGTGCTTGGCGAACCCCGGGATCACTACCGCAAAGTCATCATTGATCCCCTGGCACTGTTTGGAAGACCGCTGGCCGAGATGCTCCGAAACGACCGGCCGGGAGTGATACAGCTCTACTATTTCAATAACAAGAGCCATACAGATCTCTATATCTTTGAGGAGAATGGCTCACTCTATTACCAGCGTGTTCAGGGCTCAGACGAACAGTACCTGCTGATACAGCAACAGCGCTTCCTCAACGGCATTCAACTGCTGCGCAACATCCGCTCTGATGCGCCGTCGTTCCGGATGTTGCAGAGCGGCACCGAGTTTTACCAGATCATGCACAACCGCAAGGGTGAATACCATATAGAGCGGCGCAACCCCCCACTGCAGCGGCTGCCCGCCAACTATATGGAGCTGCGCCTGATCAGTGACACCCTCAACCTGAATGTATCGCCCTACCTTCTGGTTTGCGGTGACCGGGAGTTCAGCTCCCTGGAACACGGCGACCACATCTACACCGCTGTCGCCAAGTATGTACTGTCAAAAAGGGCAAATCGTGAAACCTACCCCATCTACCTCACCGGTCTGGAGATCACCGGCGTCTTTGCCGATAGCACCTGGCCAACCATTGAACTGCTCAACTTCAAAAAGCGCCTTGAAGAGCGGCTCAACCATGCGTTGAAAAAACCGGCACACCGCTGATCTGTTACGTTCAAACCCCACCATCCACACGCCTTATAGATTTTCACCGCTTACGGTATACTGCAGTCATCCATTTGAAATGACTGGAGCACTTCAATGCAGCACCGGTACCCCACACTACGCCTGTCGGTCGTCATTCTGCTGGGCCTTTTTATCCTCACCGCCTGTGGTCAGACGGGGGATCTCTATCTTCCGGATGAAAACAGTCAGCAGCAGGAAAAAAAGAAGGGCTGATCCGATGGCGCTACAGTTCACCAAGATGCACGGCCTCGGCAATGACATGGTCATTTTCAACGCCGTTGACCAGACAGTGGAACTGACGCCGGAGCAGTGCCGCTTTATCGCCGACCGGCACCTCGGTGTCGGCTGTGACCAGATCCTGGTGGTGGAGCCACCGCGCAGCCCGGGCACCGACTTCTTCTACCGCATCTTTAATGGAGACGGCGGTGAGGTGGAACAGTGCGGTAACGGTGCCCGCTGTTTTGCCCATTTTGTCCGCCAGCAAGGGCTGACTGATAAAACCGAGATCGATGTCGGCACCTGCAACGGCAGCTTGCGACTGTTTGTAGAAGAGAGCGGCCTAGTCAGGGTCAACATGGGTGCCCCCCGACTGGAGCCTGAGCAGATACCCTTTATCGCCGACTGCCGCGCCGGCAACTATCCCCTCGATCTGGATGGGGATGTTCTGACCATCGGCGCCGTCTCCATGGGTAACCCCCATGCTGTCATCACGGTTGATAGTGTCGCCTCCGCCCCGGTATTATCGGTTGGGCCGTTGCTCGAAAAGCACCCCCGTTTCCCACAGCGGGCAAATATAGGTTTTATGGAGATCTGCTCCCGCAACCAGATCAAGCTGCGCGTCTTTGAGCGCGGCACCGGCGAGACCTTCGCCTGCGGTTCAGGTGCCTGCGCCGCCGTGGTTGCCGGACGCACCCAGGGAGTGCTGGATGAGCGAGTAGCGGTCACCCTGGCTGGCGGGGAGCTTGTAATTGAATGGGTGGGAGAGAACTCGCCGGTATGGATGAGCGGCCCCGCTGTAACTGTGTACCAAGGAACTATAGAACTATGAGCTCCCAACAAGAGACGAGCCTTACCACCGAGGAGCTGGAGCAGACAGTCTGCAGCTACCTTCGCGATAACCGTGACTTCTTTGAGCGCCACCCGGAACTGCTGCGCGAGATAGAGCTACCCCATCAGAGCGGCGGCGCAGTCTCACTGATCGAGCGCCAGATAAGCAGCCTGCGCAAGGAGTCAGGCCAATACAAAGAGAAACTCGACGAACTCATCGCCGTTGCCCGAGAGAACGAGGAGCTCAACCGCCGCCTGCACAAACTCACCCTTACCCTTCTCGACTGTCTTGATTTTGAAGAGGTGGTCAATGCACTTCAGGATCGACTGCACGATGATTTTCGCGCCGAGGCGGTGGAGCTTCACCTTTTCTTCTCAGATGAGGTGGATCGGGAGGACAATCCCGATCTCGATGGTTTCCGCACCTTTCTCGATAACGGCATACCCCAGTGCGGACCACTGCCACTGGTACAACTGGCCTTTCTCTTCGGCCCCCAGGCCGAAGATATCAAATCCACCGCACTGATACCGATAGAGCAGGAAGGGATACTCGGCGTCCTCGCCATTGGCAGTCAGAGCGAACAGCGCTTCCACCCCGGCATGGGAACCGACTATCTCTCACGTCTGGGAGAAGTAGTCAGCAAAACCCTTGAGGTGGTATCAGAACCGGGCTTCTGATGAGGCGCTGGATCGAACGGCTTCTCAGCCACATGCGCTATGAGCGCAACCTCTCACCCCACACCCTAAGCAACTACGCCCGCGACCTGCATCGTATAGAACATTGGTGTGAAGAGCACTCCATCAGCCACTGGCGACAACTCGACACACACCAGGTTCGCGCCTACATTGCCCAGCGCCATCGCCACGGCATTGGCGGTAAAAGCCTGCAACGTGAACTATCCGCTCTGCGCTCCCTCTTCCGCTACCTGCTACGTGAAGGAGAGGTGGAGAACAACCCCGCCGTCGGGGTGCGGGCGCCCAAGAGCGGGCGCAAGCTCCCTCCGTCGCTGGATACCGACCAGATCGCCGGCCTGCTGGACGTGGCCACCACCGACCCCCTGGAACTGCGTGATCTGGCAATGATGGAGCTGCTCTACTCCTCCGGCCTGCGCTTGGCTGAGCTGGTCTCCATCAACATCGGCCAGATCGACCGGGCGGACGCCGCCCTGACGGTAACCGGCAAGGGGCGTAAAACCCGGCAGCTACCGGTAGGCGGTAAGGCGCGGCAGGCAATTGCCGCCTGGGAGCAGGTGCGTGGTGAGTTGGCCCAGGCGAATGAGCCGGCCCTCTTTGTCAGTAGGCGCGGCCGACGTATCAGCCCCCGTACCGTCCAGCAGCGGCTGAGACGGTGGGCGCTTAAACAGGGTGCAAACCTCGCCATCCACCCTCATATGCTGCGCCACTCCTTCGCCAGCCATCTGCTCGAATCGTCCGGCGACCTGCGGGCGGTGCAGGAGTTGCTGGGGCACGCCGACATCAGCACCACCCAGATCTACACCCACCTCGACTTTCAGCATCTGGCCCAGGTCTACGACAGCGCCCACCCAAGGGCAAAGAAGAGAAAAAGGTCGAAAAAAACGTAATATGGATCTGCACAATAACCCTGAAGCTGATTGTAGGAGCGAACTTGTTCGCGAAGAGCGTGCATCGGAGTCAATAGCGAGCAAGTTCGCTCCAAATTCCATTAAGATGGTTTTTCGGGATTCTAGGATTATTGTACATAGCAAGTAACTATTCAGCACCGCAAAGAAATTGCTGGTAACTGTTCAGATTGCCTCTGAAATCCGTCAGTTCAAGGCAAAAAATGTGAGTTTACATGGCTAAATGATCATTTTTTAACGCAGAAATGGCGGATTTCAGGGGTGAGCTGAATAGTTACCATAGCAAAACCTAATAGGCCCGAACACGCATGTCTAGCGCAAATAAGTACGCCACCATGGTTCCCATCTCCTGGGAACAGCTGCAATGCGACTGCCGCTCTCTCGCACAACAGCTACTGCAAGAGAAACCATTCAAAGGCATCTGCGCCATCGCCCGCGGCGGGCTGGTACCGGCGGCCATTCTCGCAAGAGAGATGAACATTCACCTTATCGACACGCTCTGCATATCAAGTTATGACTGGAAAACGCAGGGTGATCCCGGTGTACTGAAAGGGGTGGCACACGATGGGAGAGGGTGGCTGCTGATCGATGACCTGGTGGACACCGGCAAAACAGCGGAGATTGTCCGCAAGATGATGCCTCAGGCGTACTTCGCCACAGTCTACGCCAAACCCGCCGGACGACCGCTGGTGGATACCTGTATCACCGAATTCGCCCAGGATGCCTGGGTACTGTTTCCGTGGGACTCCGCAATACAGTTCACCCCGCCCCTGGTAAAAATATCGGAAAGCGAATAGTCGGCGGTAGACCGTTGTATGATTACCCCTGATGCTCAGCTAACGATGGAAGGGGATTGGATTATATTGGCCGCATATGAACGCGAATATTAGAAATTAGCTCTCTAATCCTAAAGTCGATAGTAGGAGCGAACTTGTTCGCGACCAGCTCCGTGGCAGGTTCTTCGCGAACAAGTTCGCTCCTACAAATGCAGCTGTATTTCTACACGGCAGGGGCCAATGTCATTAACTTAAGCTTAATACCATGGTCATCCCTGCATAGGTTGGAACCCAGTGGTCGAACTTCCCTCTTTCCCGTCATACCCGCACAGGCGGGTATCCAGCGCTACGGTGCGCTGTCCCCTGGATTCCATCCTTAGGTCCGTAAACGGTGCATCCCTGCACCACTACTCCCGCCTACGCGGGAATGATGAGCCTGAAGTTTACGGGGAATTTTCCCCCTAAGTTAATGGCATTGCGGGATCTTTTGATAAATACCTTGATAAGTCTGCTTTTACCAGCCGCTGGTAACCACCATCATCACTCAGTGTTCTCTGCGCTTCTCTGTATTCTCTGTGATCCTTTTTCAGATTAAGTCAGTGCCACTCAAGTCTCGACCATCTCACGCAGACCAACGCGCATTCGCCTGTTCTGCCTGCCTTTGTTCTCAATTT
>JBEVXT010000564.1:0-1110 GCA_040505955.1 Sedimenticola sp.
CTTAAAAGCACCATTTCGGATTTCTTCTTGAATCCGTAACTTGGCTTCCGCTTCCAATCGAATACGAAGATGTGATTGATCGTCATATGGTCGATTGAAGCAACAGTTATCAAGATATACATTCATTCCAATCTCACAATATTGTAAACACAAGAACAAACACAAGGACACCCATCACTTCAACTGCCCATCATTTCAAACTGCCAATTGATGGGTGTCTTTGTGTTTCCTTGTTGAAGTTTACGGGGAATTTTCCACCTAAGTTAATGGCATTGGGAGCGAACTTTTTCGCGAAGAGCGCGTTTCGGAATCCATCGCGAACAAGTTCGCTCCTACAAATGCAAAGCGTCAGAACATGCTCTTGGTTATTAGGGATCAATGCCCAAACAATATGCCAGTGGAGAGCCATATTTGCGTCTGTTTGCGTTCATTTCCGGCTGAGTTTTAGGGTAATCAGGTAAGCCTTAAGTCCCCAGCCAGTCAAAGATCGGATCCCACAGCTCCACATCCTGCCACACCATGGAGGGGGCGAGTTCAAACAGCCCCAGCCCGCGTTCTGCGGAGCGGATGTAGTTCTGGCTCTCCCGCAGGTGGGTGATGAAGGGGACATCAAGGTGCCCGAGGTAGCTCTCCAACTGCCGGTAGACAAGGGTGTTTTCGCGGACACGATTGGCGACGATGGCCAGCCGGGTCTGCTGTCTGGAGACTCTGCCGCTGGATAGCAGCTCCTGCAGGAAACGGCTGCAGGCGCGCATGTCGATGGGTGAGGGCAGAACCGGAATGATCAGGCTGTCAACCCGTCGTAGCATGAAGTTGATCTCTTTGCCGTGGGTGCCGGCGGGGGCGTCCATGATCAGGTAATCGGTTCCCCTGGGTATCCTGATGGCTCCCTGAGTGGCATCTATTGCAGTGATTTCAGGTACGCCGTCATAGTCCTTTCTCGCCTCCAGCCAGTCCAGGGATGAGCCTTGAGGATCGAAGTCGACCAGCGCCACTTTGGCGCCATCATCAGCGAACCAGGTGGCGATGTTGGTGGCGATGGTGGTTTTTCCGCAGCCGCCTTTGGCGTTCATCGTCATTATGGTGCGCATCTTTTTCTCCGGGTGTTAT
>JBEVXT010000564.1:1210-6366 GCA_040505955.1 Sedimenticola sp.
CTCGCAGTTACAAAATTCCCAGCTCATCCCAGATCTCATCGACCCGTTGTTTAACTTCACTGCTCATCTCGATAGGGCTGCCCCATTCACGCTGGGTTTCCCCCGGCCATTTATTGGTAGCGTCGAGGCCCATCTTTGAGCCGAGGCCTGAGACCGGTGAGGCGAAGTCAAGATAGTCGATGGGGGTGTTTTCGATCAGCGTGGTGTCGCGGGCCGGATCCATGCGCGTGGTCATGGCCCAGATTACATCATTCCAGTCGCGTACGTTGATGTCATCATCGGTGACGATAACGAATTTTGTATACATAAACTGCCTAAGAAATGACCAGACCCCCAGCATCACCCGTTTGGCATGACCGGGGTACTGTTTTTTCATCGATACTATTGCCAAACGGTAGGAGCAGCCCTCAGGTGGGAGGTAGAAGTCGACAATCTCCGGGAACTGTTTCTGTAGTATCGGCACGAAAACTTCGTTGAGGGCGACGCCGAGGATTGCCGGTTCATCCGGTGGTCGGCCGGTGTAGGTGCTGTGGTAGATCGGATCGCGGCGTCGGCTGATACGCTCGATGGTGAAAACCGGGAATGAGTCCACTTCGTTGTAGTAGCCGGTGTGGTCGCCAAAGGGGCCTTCCGGGGCGGTGTCGTCGGGGTGGATCACTCCTTCAAAGACAAATTCGGCCGCTGCGGGTATCTGCAGGTCGTTACCGATCGACTTTGCCACTTCACTACGGCCGCCACGCAACAGCCCGGCAAAGGCGTATTCAGAGAGGGTGTCCGGTACCGGGGTGACGGCGGCGAGGAGGATGGCTGGGTCGGCGCCGAGAGCAACGGAGATGGGAAAGGGCTCCCCCGGATGGGCCTGCTGCCACTCGCGGAAATCGAGAGCGCCGCCGCGATGGGAGAGCCAGCGCATGATTACGCGGTTTTTACCGATCACCTGTAAGCGGTAGATGCCGATGTTCTGCCGTGCCTTCTCCGGCCCTCTGGTGACCACCAGCCCCCAGGTGATCAGCGGTCCGGCATCACCTGGCCAGCAGGTCTGTACCGGTATGTCGGAGAGATCCACTGCATCTCCTTCGACTACCACCTCCTGGCAGGGTGGGCGCTTGACCTCCTTTGGTGCCATGTCGAGCACCTTGCGATAGACCGGAATCTTCTCCCAGGCATCCCTCATCCCCTTGGGGGGCTCAGGCTCCTTCAAGGCCGCCAGCAGCGTGCCCACTTCCCGCAGCGACTCCACTGACTCTTCGCCCATTCCCAGAGCAACGCGGCGTGGAGTGCCGAAGAGGTTGGCCAGTATCGGGTAGCGTGACCCTTTTACCCGCTCGAACAGCAGGGCGGGGCCGCTGGCACGGAGTGTGCGGTCGCAGATTTCGGTGATCTCCAGGTAGGGATCCACCTCCAGGGAGATGCGCTTCAGCTCACCCTGGGATTCCAGCTGCTTGATAAAGTCGCGCAGGTCTGAATAGTTCATCGCTCTGTACCCTATACTCTGAAGCCGCCGAAGCGTTTGGAGAACTTCCGCTTTTGCCTGAGGGTGCCGCCGATAAAGCCGAGAAGAAGAAGGATAGCGGCGGCAAGATAGTGCCATAGAGGGGCGTCAATCAGTGGCGGCATCTCCTCACCCATGGGGGCTGCTGCGGACTTGGCGTTACTTAGGTGTTGTTTCAGCTCTGCGCTCTCGCTCTTTGCTTCGGCTGTGCTAGTACGGGCCTCCCGCAGTTGTTGCTCCAGTGCCTGCATCTCACTGCGGGCGCTGGAGAGCGCCTCGTTTGCCGCAGCAAGCGCAGCATCCGTTTCAGCAGCGGCTGCTTTGGCGGTGCTGTCGGTGGCACTGTCTGTTTTTGCCCTGCCTGCCTGCAGCTTGTTCTGAAGTTCACTTTTTTGTGCCTGCAGTTCCAGCAGCATCACCCGTGCGGGCTTCTCTTTACTAATGTAACGGTTCTCAACCCAACCCTCTGTATTGTCCCCGAGACGTACTTTGGAAAAGGCTTTTTTGCGCTCAATAATATGTAGCGGCGTGCCACTTGTCAGCGCTTTGATCGCACGGTTGGTGATATCGGGTTCGCTATAAAGGCCGGCCACCAGGCGGTCGGTGATAAAAGCACCCTGAACGGTTGTGGCGGAGAGCAGCAGGGCGCACAGCAGGGCGATTGTAAGGGGTGTCTGCTTCATGATGGTGTTATCCCACTGTGTCGCAGTAGTGCATCGATTCGGGGCTCACGGCCGCGGAAGGCGACAAACAGCTCCATGGCATCCTTCGACCCTCCGACCTCAAGGACGTTGTGGAGAAAGGCGTCGCCGGTTTTGCGATCAAATATACCACGCTCCTCAAACAGGGAGAAAGCGTCGGCGGAGAGTACCTCAGCCCATTTGTAGCTGTAGTAGCCAGCAGCGTACCCGCCTGCGAAGATGTGGGAGAAGCTGTGGGCGAAACGGTTGAAGGCGGGGGGCTGCAGCACGGCTACCTGCTTGCGCACCTCGTCGAGTATAGGGTAGACGCGACCGCCCTTACCCGGATCGTACTCCCGATGGATACGGAAGTCGAAGAGGCTGAACTCCAGCTGCCGTACCATCTGCATGCCTGAGTTAAAGTTTTTCGCCGCCAGCATCTTTTCGTAGATCGCCGGGGGCAGTGGTTCGCCGCTCTCATAGTGACCGCTGATAAGATTCAACGCCTCCCGCTCCCAGCACCAGTTCTCCATGATCTGGCTAGGCAGCTCCACCGCATCCCAGGCGACGCCGCTGATGCCGGAGACCTCGGAGTAGTCGATCCGGGTGAGCATGTGGTGCAGGCCGTGGCCAAACTCATGGAACAGGGTTTCCACTTCGTCGTGAGTAAAGAGCGCAGGCTTGTCGCCAACCGGTGGCGAGAAGTTGCAGGTGAGATAAGCTACCGGAATCTGGGCACTGTGACTGTTGAACATGCGGCTGACGCACTCATCCATCCAGGCGCCGCCGCGCTTGTGACGGCGGGCGTAGAGGTCGAGGTAGAACTGGCCGCGAATGTCACCGTCTTCACTGCGGATCTCGTAGAAGCGGACACCGGGATGCCAGCTGTCGGCTCCCTCCACCTCGATGATGTCGATACCGTAAAGGCGCTTGACCACGGCGAACATGCCGGGGACCACCCGGGTCTCCGGGAAGTAGGGTTTCAGCTCCTCCTGGGTGATGGCGTAACGGTGCAGGCGTAGTTTTTCTGTGTAGTAACCGGTGTCCCACGCCTCCAGCTCCGCCGTTGCGTGATGTTCGGCGGCAAACGCCTTGAGCTGGTCGAGTTCACGCTGGGCCTGAGTGTGGGAACGCTCGGCCAGATCGTGAAGAAAAGTGATCACATGGTCGCAGGAGGGCGCCATCTTTTTCGTCAGGGAACGCTCAGCATAGCTGCTGAATCCGAGTAGCTGCGCCTGTTCATGACGGAGGGCAAGAATCTGCTCCATCAGCTCGCTGTTGTCCCAGCGGCCGCCATCAGGCCCCTGGTCGGAGGCGCGGGTTGAGAAGGCCTCATACATCTCACGCCGCAGCTCACGGTTGTCGGCATAGGTCATCACCGGCAGGTAGGAGGGGTACTCCAGGGTCAGCAGCCAGCCGTTTTTGCCACGCTGCTCAGCGGTCTGCCGGGCCAGGTCGAGTGCAGATTCTGGCAGCCCCGCCAGCTCGCTCTTATCGCTGATCAATTTGCTCCAGGCGTTGGTGGCATCGAGGATATTGTCACCGTAGCGGCTGGTGAGTGAAGAGAGCGTCTGGCTGATCTTTTTGAAGCGTGCCCTCTCTTTGCTCTCCAGGTCGACGCCGGAGAGGTGGAAATCACGTAGCGAGTTCTCAAGTACCTTGCGCTGTGTGTCGTCGAGTCCGTCATCGTGACTGGATATCGTCTGATAGGCGGCATAGAGCTCCCTGTTCTGCCCCATCTCGGTGCCGTACTCACTCAGCTTCGGCAGGCAGGCGTTGTGAGCAAGCCGTAGCGGTTCGCTGTTGACCACCGAATTCATGTGGCTCACCGGCGACCAGGCACGGCTGATGCGATCATCCAGGATCTCCAGTGGCTCAATCAAATTGTTCCAGGTGTAGGGGCCGCCGGTGGCGAGAAGCTGTGCGGTCAGCTTGCGGCTTTCGGCCAGCAGCTGATCGATCGCCGGCTCGATGTGCTCGGGCTTGATCTGTGAAAATGGAGGCAGTCCCTCCAGGTTGAGCAGGGGATTTGTCATCTGTGATGAGCACCGTGGGCAGTTTAAAAGGGTATTCTGCCACAGATTATCCTGGAATCCCCAGTTGCCGGTTACTGAGCTGGAGCCTGTCGGGCAAATCCTTTGGACTTTGTGGATGATCCTTTCTTGATTAACGTTGCAGTATCGAGGGCCAAGAATACATTTACCCTCGTGACGGGTGACGATGTTTTTGCAGTGAATAATCGGCATATTTCTGCTCTAGTGCGTTATATTGAATACTATGCAGATGAAAAGCAGATTCATCGCGCTCCTGTTGTGTCAGCCTTCGATCTGCTCTACAAGGAATACGATAAATCTCTGGAAAAGCTTAATGCGAGGCTGCGGGGAAGTGACTCGCGATACAAGTCTGAACAGATCGTTGCACAGATAGTGCGTAATTTGTTGTCCCAAAAGGCTTATCGGGCGGTGACATTCCATTCCCAGATTATGCTGATTCAGTTAGCCTCATTGAGCAACGAAGCATTGACATTAAGGGAGCGGGATTTTATGCATAATCGTGCTAGTTGCGATTTTGTACTGTATTTCAAAGTTGGAAAACAACCGCTGGCAGTGATTGAGGTCGATGGTGGATATCATGACACGCCTCAGCAGGCTGAACGGGATGCATTGAAAAATAGCATTCTGAAAAAAAGCGGGATTCCTTTACTTCGATTGAAAACAGTCGAAAGCCACATCGAAGAAAAAATCAAAAACGAATAAGCGATCCAAAGACACCACATGTATCGACTGCTAAATTATTGGCTATCCGAAAATCATGAGCGTTGGCACCTTTAAAGCCTACATTTCGCACGAGCCCTGAGCAGATTTTGGAATTAACACTTAGGCATAAATTTTGGCGGAATAAGCCTTACTTATTGGCATATAAATAAAATATTCTGGACCGTTTCACCTTTTGCATCCATCCTACAAGCCTCACTCCGTCAAGAG
>JBEVXT010000565.1:0-4250 GCA_040505955.1 Sedimenticola sp.
AACATGTCCGCGGACATATTCGTCACTTATGGGCACCCGAATATGGTGCGCATGCGTGGAGATCAGGAAGCAACAATTTTGCAAGCTCTGAAAAATTAAATTATTATCCACTTTTTGGATCCCTAAAAGACGTTGTCACTAAGAAACTAGTTGCATGAACATATTTTCTATTAGATACAGTTTTTATCCGAAAAAGTTTCATTCAAAATTGTAACTTTTGGTCATTTTCTTAAAATTCGCTCATTTGGTGAGCACAGTTCATCCCAGAATTCATAGCCAACTGTCAACTTCCGGTTTGGGTTTTTGGCACATTTTCGTGTTGTTTTCAGTTTTTCTGTCGATTTTCCAACTTTCTATCGAGGTAAGATGCATTTCCCCAGCACACTGCTCGTGCTCCTTGTCATCGTGTCAGTCAGGCACGGCAGCAAAGTGAGAGAAGTCACGCAGGAACCAATTTCACCCATTTACAGTGGAATGTCGTACTCACCCCTGTCGGATTTCGCCCTGAATAAGCTACAACCACAGGTGACCATAGCTGCCCTCAGATTCTGTCTAAAGTCTGCCTGCTTTCTTCATGATGGTAGGTCCACAAGCAAGCCATACTTACTCTACTTGTTCCTGATTACTGCCCAGAGTGCATGGGATATAGAAAGCAATCCCGGCCCGTCAGCGAGCGACATCGGGAATAATAGTGGTAGTCGTAGCTCGCATTTTCCTTGTGGCGTGTGTGAAGAAGATGTTGGATGGTTAGATAGGGGTATTGTCTGTGACAGCTGCAAACAGTGGTACCACATCGATTGCCAGGGAATGAATACCATGATGTACAGCATTTATAATCGGTCCGGAAATTCTAGTATGGCTTGGGAATGTCTGAATTGTGGTCTTCCAAACTACTCCACGTCCCTCTTCGACTCAGAACCACTGGAAACAAGTAACCGATTTGAATCGCTATCCGGCCTATCCCATTCTGATTCGCTACCAGAGAGTCCCCTACCCACTAACATAGGGGAGCCAACCGCATCTTCTTCCCCAATCTCATCCAATACCAGAAGGCGGCCCAGAAACAAATCGGTTCTAAACCACCCACTCAGAATTCTGATCATGAATTGCCAGTCAATTAAAAATAAAAAACCGGAACTATTCTCTATTATTGATTCCTCAAAACCCGATATAATATTTGGCAGCGAGTCATGGCTAACTCCAAATATAGCAAACTCCGAAATCTTCCCTGAGAATTACGACGCTTTTCGTAAAGACAGAAACGATGGCCATGGTGGTGTTTTCCTTGCTCACAAGAAGGAATTCGTGTGTTCAGCCACTCCAGAACTTCAGAGCAATTGTGAGAGTGTATGGTGCAAACTTGAAATAGTCGGTTGCAAAACCCTGTATCTCTGCTCATTTTACAGGCCACCCGATGTTACTGATCCCACATACCTTGATCAATTCAACACATCACTACACCGGATTATGTCCTATAAGAATGCCAATATCCTCATTGGGGGTGATTTCAACTGTGGAGACGTAGACTGGGATAACATGCATGTACCGCCTGGCGTGCCTAAAGTGAATACACAAAGACAGTTAGTTGACATAGTCCAGGAACATAGCCTTTCCCAGGTCATCAATATACCCACCAGACAAGACAAAACATTAGATATTCTTTTGACAAATAACCCTGCACCGGTCACTCGAGTGAGAGGTATGCCCCCTATAGGCAAGTCCGACCATGATATCGTATTCACAGAATACGACATAAAAGCAAAGCGAGTTCGACAAACCCCTCGTAAAATACTGCTGTATAGACGGGCCGACATGGATGGACTTAGAAACCATATTAGGACCTTCAGTGCTAACTTTCTCTCCTTTGCTGCCAGCAAGACTGTCAATGAGATGTGGTGTGACTTCCGGGATGAACTTGCGATAGCTATAGACAAGTTCATTCCATCCAAAATGACCAAACCCAAATATAGCTGTCCCTGGATAGACACATCCATCAAAAGACTGATTCACAAACGGGAAAAATTGTATCATAAGGTTAGGAATTCCACTTCCCCTGAGTTAAAGACTAAATACAAAGAATTTAGAGCCCATGTCCAAAAGTCCATTAGAGATGCGTATTGGCGCTACATCTCGGGCATTTTCACTGAGCAGACAGATGACAATGATACTGATCACACCAGAACAACAAACAAAAAGTTCTGGTCATTCATTAAAAGTCAGAAGAACGACTCCTCAAATATTGCATCCCTCAGAGATAATGGCATCCTGAAGTCTGATACCAAAACAAAGGCTAATATCCTAAATAGCCAATTCAAATCTGTGTTCACCTCAGAACCAGATGGAGCCCTCCCAAATAAGGGACCCAGCCCATTCCCCAGTATGGAAGACATATTTGTCGACACAAATGGCATCGAAAAGCTCCTGGGCAAGCTTAACCCCCACAAGGCCTCTGGCCCAGATAACATTAGTGCACGCGTACTTAATGAATGTAGGAAGGAGATCAGCCCTATATTGGCATGCATCTTTAATAAATCCATTCAGGATGGTACCGTGCCTGATGACTGGTGTCTTGCCAATGTGGCACCTATTTTCAAAAAAGGTGAAAAATATGACCCCGCGAACTACCGACCAGTTTCCCTAACTTGTATATGCTGCAAGTCTCTTGAGCATATTATGGTTAGCAACATAATGAAACACCTTGCATCCAACAATATTCTTGTAGACTCGCAGCATGGGTTCAGAAGTCGCAGGTCATGCGAATCCCAGCTAGTGCAATTTGTTCATGATCTCTCCTCCAACCTAGATAGGGCACACAATAAAGGGCACAGACAAACTGATATCATCATCATGGACTTTGCCAAGGCCTTTGACAAAGTACCCCACCGTAGGCTACTGCACAAGCTGAAACATTACGGTATCCGAGGCCTAGCCAATAACTGGATTTGTTCTTTCCTTACAGGTAGAACCCAAAAAGTTGTCCTGGACGGCGTGGCTTCAGAACCAGCCGATGTGATCTCAGGGGTTCCACAGGGTTCTGTCCTTGGCCCCGTCCTCTTTCTACTTTATATAAATGACCTTCCGGACAATATCAACTCCTCCGTTCGCCTCTTTGCTGACGACTGTGTTCTGTACAGGAACATACATACAGACTCAGATTGTCAAGCTCTCCAAGACGACATTGACAAGCTTGCCAAATGGGAGGAAACTTGGCTCATGAAATTCAATGCATCAAAATGTCACACTCTCAGAGTCACTAATCACCAACCACATACCCGACTGATCCTCAACTACAAACTTCATGACCAGGTGTTGGAGAGCGTGTCCTCTGCAAAGTACCTAGGCCTGACCTTTGCTGACAGTCTGTCCTGGAGTTCTCACATACATAATGTAACCAGCAAGGCCAATAGGACTCTGGGTTTTCTTAGAAGAAACTTGGCCTTTGCCCCTAGAAGTACCCGGGATGTTGCCTACAAAACCTTGGTCAGGCCCCAGTTGGAATTTGCCTCTTGCATCTGGAACCCTTACACAGAAACTGATATCAGTAAAGTTGAAAAGATACAGAGAACTGCAGCTAGGTGGTGTTGTCGAAGGTGGAGGAACCGTAGCCATGTTGGAGAGATGTTAGAAGACCTTTCTTGGCCCACACTAGCACAACGTAGAGACAATTCCAGTCTGGTTTTCTTCTATAAGATCCACAATGGCCTGGTCGAGATTGACAAGTCACAATATCTTCAGCATATTCCAAATCCCAGGTCCACCCGGTCTTCCTCCAACCACCCCTACCAGTATAGTATACCCTTGGCGTATTCTGATACCTTCAAATTTTCATTTTTTCCAAGGACTGTACCGCCTTGGAACTGTCTACCTATCGGTGCTGTTTCCTCGGAAACAGTGCTGGGGTTTAAATCCCAAATCTAAAAACACTACAGTCTGCTGCATTTACGTAATCGCAGCAGACTAACACTTCTTGTAAATAGTTTTAATTTGGCAAAGTCTGTCTTTGGTGTTTTAAGAGTCAGTAGATACAGTGTGTTATTATTAAACACTTTTTTTTTTATGCGCCTGATCAAAGCACTTTGCCACCTCACCTGTCATAATGCTCCGTATGGAGCGAGTACAGTACCGATAGATAGATAGATAGGTCAATTCGGTGTAATTTATGGTGTATTTGATTAGTATTGACCATCTGCATCACGTACAATTGAAAACCACGCATTTTTTATTTACGCCATTTGCTTTCCATCAATTGT
>JBEVXT010000566.1:0-4374 GCA_040505955.1 Sedimenticola sp.
CACTAATAATCCAACACAATAAAATACTTCTACTACTGTTCCCATCAGTTGGTGATTAGCGCTGTTTAAGTGATGGGTGTCCTGATTATCCACTTGTTAAATCTTGCCCAACTGTTGTTCTTACTCTGCATTTTGACCTGTAGCTAAGTTCATTAACTACCTCTACCTAGTAGCATATTATTTCTAATTAGTATTTTTGCATCCTTTTTGACGTAAGAATAACCATCTTTATCTTCTACTGCTTTTTTTAGATATCTTAACGCAGGTCGGATATTCCCATCCTTTAAATATGCTTTTCCTAGTTCATAATTCAAACGCTGTCTAAATCGGCGTTTTGCTTTTCTGTCTTGTAATAGCGTTATTGCTTCTTCATATAACTCGACACCTTTATCGTATCGCCCCTTCTTAATGTTAAACATGCCCAATGTAGCAGTTGCATATGGCTCTTTATGAAATGAGCTGCTCATCTTATTTATCAGCTCATTTGCTTCATCCAGCATTTCAAAATTTAAATATGCGAAAACAAGGTTATTGATTGCTCTTGCTTTTAACTCACTAAAATCAATAGTTGTATTATCGATAGAGTCTAGTAAGTCAAAAATATCCTTCCTATATTGATCAATTATGCCTATGTCTGGCGTGTAGACTGTGTGGTAATAAACAACTCTAATGAGTAAATCTAATCTAACCTCAATATTTTTACACACTCCAAGGTATTCTATCGCAAATCCTAAAGCTTTAGGCCTTTGGTGTTCACCTTCTAGGAGAACAACATGTTGCAACCTTATCTTATCTAGTAAGTTATAGGTATCTGAGTCTGGTTCTATTAGATTGATGCACGATTCCATGATTTGCAGTGCATTAGAATAATTTTTATTTTCAATCAATAATCCACAGACATTATATAGCGGTAGAGCAATATCATTATGATCCTCAATTGCTTTTTTCAGTGAGAGATTAAGATATCTACGTGAAGCACTAAAATCTCGTAGCTCCCATGCAACTAGTCCAAGGTTATTCCAAGCACTATATGTCGAAGATAAGCTTTCCTGGTGCCTCAGTGCAGAGAGTGACTCTAGTAAAACAGTTCTATCCCTATTGTCTCTACCTAATGTGTAGTAAGCCCGCCCAAGCAGAGACCATATTCGTTCTGACTTTTGATCATACTTTAGGTATTTATTTAATACTGGAATAGAATCATTGTCCTTTTTTAGCAAGTGAGTAACATCAGAAAAGAAACTCACTGCGTTTTCACTATAAGGATCTAGGATAATTGATCGCTTTAATGCAAAACGCGCCTTTTCTCCTAACCCAAGCCCCCAGTAAGCAGCTGCAAGATTAAGAAACCCAACAGAAGAATAAGGATTAGTTTCAGTAGCTATTTTATAGTTCAATACTGCCTGCTCAAAGTTTCTTTTCCATAAGCAGATTGCGCCAAAAAACAACCGTGCGCTATAACTTAGTTCATCAATCTCTAAAGCTTTTGAAACGAAAGCCTCTGCTGCATCCATATCACTATTTACTGTAGAAAAGTATGCAAGCCTTAGATTCGCATATAAATCTTCATTAAGATCTAGTGATGAAAAGTACTTTTGCGCATCATTTACTAAGCCTCGCTTGATTAAATTATCTCCTATTTCATGCTTAATATATGTTGACTCATCTTTCTCCTCTGCCTGTGTTAAATACTTTGCAACGTCTTCGTCATTACCAACAAGTTCTGATAAATTGGACAACCCAACTAAATATGATGGCGAATGTTCATATTTTTCGTACTTCTCTAAGAGCCTATCTATTTCATGCTGATATTTTTCTTTTAAATTGAAATTGTCAGTTTTTGCAATCTCTGGATAGGAAATTTTGAATTCATAACCATCTCTAAGAAGTGCAATTTCATCTGCAGATGGCAGCTCAAGAACCAGTGGTTCAACATCATCCAGGAATAAGATCTCAATATTCCTTGATACGACCTTCACATCCCGAGTCTTAACATTTGTTTTATGTTTCAGCATTTTTCTACCAATAACTGTTTTCTACTCAGGTATTCAGTGATTTTCTGCTCTCTTCTCTTTATTTTTTCTTTACGCAATCTCCGTATATTTCGCTTACGTTCTAACTTTATTTGATCAAGCCTGTGGTTTTCTAACACTCTGATTGCACTATCTATCGCTATGATGACAGGTTTTAAATTACTAGTTCTTTCAGTAAAATCGAATAGAGTCATTTCTTTATGGATTTTTGAGATCAAATAGATAATAGATTTTGGCAAGGTACTGCCTGGACCATCTATTTTTGGAGGCTCCAGTAAATATTTAATTTTTTGTACCTCTCTAGTCCATACATTAATCTTATCCATGTCATTACTTAGTGGCGCCAACATTTTAGATAGATATGTAAGCACTGGTTCAAAATCAACATTATCTGCACGAGCTTTTCCAAATAGTTCAAGGTTAAATAACTGGTATAACAATCCGCCTAATGCATAGATATCTGTTAATTTGCCTATCTCTCTGCAACTTGCAAAACCAACAAATGCTTCTGGCCCAGAGAACGCTGCCGCACCAACACTAAATTTTGGATATTCAATTGAATCTGTCACAAGTGGATTCTCGAGATGGGCGGCTGTTCCAAAATCAATCAGTGCAATTGTGAGTTCATTTCTATCTTTAAAGCCACGAAAATTATCAGCTTTTATATCACGATGACTTACGTCCTCACTGTGAATTGCATCTACAGCAAGAACTACGTTTCGGAAAATTTTGAGTTTTACTAATGCATCATAAGATTGCTGATCTAGGAAATATGGTTCGACATCTACATCAAGCCATTCTGATATAAAATAGTTAACTTTAAATACTCCAGTGCCGCCTCCAGGCATTTGAATTTGCCAGTCAAATGGCTTTGGCCCATAGATTAGCTTTAAGCATCTACGTTTATGTATCAGCCTATTAAGTATCTCAGGCTCTCTATCAAACCCTGCAAGCCTATATTTATCTCCTAACCAATCAGGGTCCATAAGTTTGATAGCGGCTTTTTTCCCTTCTGCAATATCATCAGCAGTAAAAATAATCGAGAAACAACCTTTCTTCTCCCCTGACACACTGGGGCTAACACACTCAATATTTTCAAATCTACTGTCAATAGAACCAACAGCTTCAAACTGTTCAATTATTGACTGCTGACTATCCGTCCTCGCCATCACTTACTCCATATTTTTTCTTTTATTTTCCATACAAAATGATACATACAGAATACGCTAAACACTATCACCCCTTAAGTATGCAGTGTCTAGAATTCAGACCACACAGTAAAAACACAACATCATCAAGACTGAGTCAATATTACTATGCGATCCAGTAGCGTAGTAGCACACCCTAAAACAGCAATAATCATTAAGTAGATGCATTCTATAACTAACAGCCAAAAACAGTATAGGCAGCACCAGAGCGCTTCTAAGACTGAAAGAATGATGATTTGCTTGAGTCAAGGATAGGAATTTCAACCCATAAAGTCAACAAACACACAGCCCCCCACGGCGAATTTGTTCTAACGCAAGACCTCAAGCTGCACCGAGATGATCCTGGTGGGGATCAGCGCCTTGCCGATCATCGCCACTCTCTCCTTCACCATCGGCATCATGCTGGCAATTCAGGGGATTCACACCCTCGAAACCTTTGGCGCTCAGGAGCAGGTCGTGCTGGGCATCGCCCTGTCGGTGACTCGTAAGTTTGCACCGCTGATCGTCGCTATTCTGGTAGCGGGACGCTCCGGCTCCGCTTTTGCCGCCCGCATAGCCACTATGGTGATCTCACAGGAGATCGATGCCCTACGCGTGATCGGCATCAATCCGGTACGCCCCCCCTAGGGGGCTGTCGAGGCTCTATGGGCAGTTACTGCAAGACTTGCTGAGGCTAAGCGATACCTGATTCGCCCTGAAAAACAGCCACCATATGACAAAGTCAAAACAGCCGGAAATAGACGCCAATCTGATGCTTTTTTGCTTCCCTGTAGGAGCCCCGCCCCCGGGGCGATGGAGTTTTGCAGGGAGTGTGTAATGTTCATCGTGGCGAGAGCGCCGCGCCTACAGTTGCACTCCACCCTACGCTGTTACTAGCTCAAGTTTCGGGTTTGAAATAGTGGTTTGAGCCTATTTTACGGTAGGGGTCGGAGTCGATTGCGACATAAAAAGGTGCATTTTCCACCAATGCTGGTGCAATCGACTCCGACCCTGGGTGAAAATAGCCTCATAATTAGGTCTAGCTGAATAGTTAACAAAATAGTACCCTCAAATTTTACGTCTATTTACCCGTGGAACCTTTCGCCTCCCACGCAATCTGATATCCAACAGCAACCTTATAAAGTGACCTGAAATGA
>JBEVXT010000567.1:0-8035 GCA_040505955.1 Sedimenticola sp.
CAAGTGGTGTGGTTAGAGGGTGGCGATCTGAAATCCGGGTGGGTTCGTTTTGGTGAGTGAAGGTGGGTCAATTCTTGTGAGCGTCAAGGCTCTGTAGCAAAATCCTGAAAACCAAGCTCTGGTGGAACAGAGGTGGTGTAGGAGCGAGCTTGTTGGCGATGGACTAGGAAACGTGCTCGTCGTGAACAAGTTCGCTCCTACGCCTGAGTTCTGGATTAACGTGCTGAATAGTTACATATTTTGTTCCATATTATCATTTTGAAAGTTATCCATTTGCACTGGATTATTGAGAAGATACGCATATTTTTGGACTGACGAATGAAGTGGAGTGGAACATACCAGCAAACACATGGTGGTTATAGTGCCTTTTATCCAGCTGCGCTTTCGTTAAACATACTCAGTTGAACTCGGTTGATCAGTCAGCGGAGAGTATTGATAAGGAATTTTGTGCTGTATGTTAGATTTAGAAAATGAGACGCAATGCATCAGAGGGAGGGGGAGCGAATGCCATCACTGAACGTCTTTGGTCAAGATCAACCCCAAAACGTTCAATCTATCTTCAATCAGGGAACTGGTCTGAGTATGAATGCATTGGAATATGTAGCCAGCGCGCCCATGGACGGCTTCTACTGGAGTGACCTGATCGATCCACCCTACACACCTATCATGGGTACTAGTGATGCCTCCCCTTGTGTGATCGTTGTGGTGCATTGCGAAAATGGTAAAGGAGCACTCGGGCATGTAGGGGGAACCTCCATGGAGAACAATCTTCTCTTAACAGCCGCCACCGAGATGTATCAAGCGATCTCGCACCCCAAGTCAATGAATGCTGTTGTCCTTGCAGGTGGTGGTGGAGTAATGGGTGGGGGCTATCGTGAGGATGTCATTAACCAATTTCGCACTTATTTTGGTAACAATATAGTCGTTGATTGGCCAGTGTTGGATAGCGAGGAGGGTAATGAAGCCTATACCAACGCCGCTTATCTACCTACAGAGGGTCTACTGGCACTTTCCAACGACTACTCAATCAGTGGCTGGCACACACCGTTACTCTCAGGGATAGGTTACGAATACTGAGCTATATACTGTACTCAGGTTCGAGTTTTAAGCTTGAATAATTACACTAATATTTACCGAAAATTGCCAGAGCTGCCTGAATGAATTGCAAGTGGGAGGTGGTTACTTCCAACAGCCGGAGGCGCTTCCACTTACGCTACGGGTACCGGCACTGGTAAGGGAGAAGGTGCCGCAGGCGTCGCCTGCCATCACCCCGGGGTTGATGGGGGCTGCTGAGAGCGTATAAAACCCTCCGTAACCTCCTGCTGCTGGGGCTGAACCGCCAGCCTCATCAAGTACAACTAGTGTTAGATCATAGTATTTATCGTTGCCATCCAAAGGGGCTTGTGTCGGGAAGACGCCAGATTTGGGTGCGCCACTATCAGCATCACCGGTAGCAGCATCTGCAAATCCTGTATTGGGATTCTTGGATGCATATCTCTCCATCGCATTAGCAAAATCATAGAGTACGCTCTGTGCATCGGCACGGCGTGTCTTCCGCACTTGTTCCTGGTATGAGGGCATGGCGATGGCGGCGAGTATGCCGATGATAGCCACTGTGATCATCAGCTCTATCAGAGTAAAACCACCAAGCCTGGATTGTGACCGATGGAGGTGTCGCTTCAATCGTCTGTACATCACTATTTCCTCTCCATCTGGTTGCGTATCGGTACTGTTGTTGAGAACTCAAGCACACGATCGCCACTGAGATGCACAGGAAGTACGGGTACAGTTACGCGCACCTGTACTGCCACCACACTCTCCCAATCATCAGTAGTTGTGATATCTGCAACAGCTTTATAGGCACCATTGGCTGCACCATCTCCATCGCTATCCACACCATAGCTCAATGCTAACGAGGAGACCCCATTCACCAGTGTTGCACTGCCCAAGGTAGCTGATTCTGTTGTGGCGCTTTCACATATCAGATCGCCACCGGAGATCAGGTAGTTCATGGCGACAAATTCATCGGCCGCAATGGTTCTGCCGCTACAGTCATTCATGCCCCCGGCAGGGGATTGGTATTGAATCACCAGCGCATTATCCAGTGGGGTTGTATGGCCGCTTGCAAATGCAGGAGTGCTTCCCACCTGATCCCGGGAAAACCCGTTGATCATCGGTAGTGCATCGAGTGGATAGGCCGCACGTCGGAGATGATTTTCAATGAGATGGAGGGATATCCTGCCGCTCTCCTGTGCTCTGGCCACTCCCTCCTGTAGCGTGTAGGTGGTTTTACTCTGGATAAAAAGCTGAATAACACCGCCCATCAGAAAGAGGGAGAGAAACATGGCGATCATCAGCTCAACCAGGGTGAAGCCACCGCTATGGGACAGCGTCGGACCAGGGGTTCCGGTAAATATATTTTTTCTCATCATCCATTCGCTCCTAATGCCTGCAGGCAGAGGTGATCAGGGCATAAAGTTGAAACCATAGGTTACCGTCTGATCGACGCCGTCAAGATCCTTCTCAGCCCAGCTGACAGTAACGGTATAGAGGCCCGTGCTGCCGCAACTGCCACAGGTGGCAATCGAAAAAAGTGAGGTGGAGGGATATTCACGCAGCAGACGAATGCCACCGCTATCAGTTGAGCCATCACCATTTAGATCGCCTCGTGCCTTCATCAATACCGCACAGTAGTCGATATCTTTAGTAGTAGAGGGGGTGCCGCAGGTAGAGGGTGCGGTGGTGTAGTCACTAATGTTACCTCTATTGAGATGGACTCTCTCCACCAATTCATTGGCTAAAATAACTGCCTGGGCATGGGTGCCTGATTCAGATACATTACGCAGGCCGCGAACCTGTAGCCCTGCCAGCCCCAGGAGTCCTATCGCAAGGACAACCACGGCAACCAGTACTTCAAGCAGTGTCAGTCCCCGCTGTCTAACCTGTTGTCTTGCAAGAGAGTGCATAGGTGAGTCTCCAGTCATTAGCGGTCACTTTTATCCTTAGGGCGCCGGGCAGTCAGCATCAGCAACCACTATTGGCCGGCCCGATGAGAGCGTCTCGATACAGCTGCGTTCACTCCTACTATCGAGCAGGCGTAGTTTGTGTGCGCCATTCGCCATGCCATTGGCACCAAAAATAATAGAGTTACCACCGGTCACTACACTCCAGCCTAGGGTACTTCCTGCCGAAGTTTCATACCGCAACAGCGGTTCACCGCTGTCGAGGGCGCCGTTACCATCCGCAGTTTCATTGGTGCCGTCATCATCATCATCGACAAAGACGATCCAGTTATTATCCGTCCAGTCATCAGTGCAGCCGGTATTATCGGCACTGGGGCAGAGCACTACCTCATATTGGCGTTTTACCGCTTCACTGCGTGCCAGCAGCAGGCCTGAAATAAGTTTATTGTTCTCCGATGTCATGCGGTTGTTTTGAATCAAATTCAAAAATGAGGGTGCACCAATGGTCACTAGTATCATGGCGACAACGATGGTTATCACCATCTCTATCAGGGTGAAGCCCTCTACTTGCCGTTTTTCAGTCTGAATCAGATCAGTACGGCGCTGTCTGTTGTTAATCGACATCTATCCACCATGTCTTGCTGTAGAGGTTTTGACCAAGAATTCCCGGGGGTAGTGGCAGTTCAGTGGTCACCACCACAGTGGGTACAATGTTACCTTCACTGTCTTCACGGAATACCACCAGTGGGTCTGAGGGGATGCCGCTTCTATCAAGATCCTTGAAACGGTCTCCTTCAGTTACTGTCTCCAGTTCACCGGCAAGTGTACCGGTGTAGAGATCTGCTACCGGCAGCCCATTGAATGCACCCAGCACATAGATTCGACCCTGGCCCAGGTTGGGTTCACAGGCATTGGCCTGTGTGTCATCACGAAGATAGGTGGTGAAGATGATGTTGCCCTGAATGGTCACGGACTCGGAGAGTACCTGCTCGTGGAGCGTGTCATCCATATCGATAAACCAGCCATGGACATCGCTTGCCAGTAGCGCTGCCTGGGCCGAACTCTCTGCCACATCGTAGGCGGTATCGTCACCTGTTGGTGTGGTCTGGTCGATGGCGGTCACATCGATGATGTTGGTCTCCTCCAGCCAGTGGTATTCGGAGCTGTAATCACCAGTATCGACTGCACCAATGACATGGGTGTCAAACACAACGTAGAAGCGATCCTGGATACCTGTAACCGTCACGGGGTGGGGTCTGAAACCGGAACCGACCGCAATTTGAACGTAAGGTGAGACCGGATAACCGACCATCACAGCTACATCGGGTGAGTTGTAGAAACGGCGGTGGCACTCTCTGGCCACTCCGGCCACTGGGGCATCCTCAACACAGGTCGCATCATAGAGCGAGGCGACCATGCCGCCACCATGGATAGTTGTAGAGGTGGTGGTGTTGCTGAAATCTATACGGAACATACGGCCGGCTACATCCACCGCATAGATTCGATCCAGATAGCCATCCTCATCCACATCCAGGGTCTTGACGTTGGCGGGGATACTGCTGTCCATCTGGGTGATACTCAGATCGGTACCGCCATCGCTGATGCTCCAGATCAGAGCGCCGGTATCAGCATTGACCACATAGATGGCGCGGCCAACGGTATCGCTACGGCTGTAGCTGCTGTCCTGGGTGGTGTCGTAGCCACCACCGAAGACCAATACCTTGGTGTCACTACCACTCACTTTTATTGTCGCAAGTTGTGGCTCAGACCAAGTCTGTCCCAGTTCAGTGAAGCCGGTGGTGGTACCACCAAGAATCTTCCATTTCAAGAGTGGGTTGGTTCTGTTGGTGATATCAAGGGCGTAGATATTACGTCCACCTCTTCGTTGGGTGAGATAGATGTAGACTGAGTCACTGCCACCTGTAGTGATTACTCCATCGTCATTAGCATCGTTGCGCCATATCAGGGGAGAGCCATCAAGGCCGTAGCTGCCGAAACGGCTTCCACCGGCACCGCCATCAAATGCTGCAGGGCCGTGGGTTGTTTTCAACAGGGTCAGCTCCTCTTTTGGCATAAAGGCGAAGAACTCTGAGCCATCTGACGCATCAATAAGGTGGAGGAACCCCTCGTTAGTAGTCATGGCGATGGCGAGGTCGGGGGCGATTCCTGGTGTGGTGGGCGGGGTGGCCGTCAAGGCCCGTGTCACATCATCGTTATAGACGATGACTGCAGGCCGTGAATGAATCGGATCACCCAGTGTTTGTAGCGGTGTATCAGTTGAGCCGTACTCCAGGCCGCGTCCCAGTTGCAGCAGACGTTTGCGTTGGGTGGCAACATCGAAGGAATCAACATCGCCGTCACCCCCGGTATCGATGGAATCAGCATCGTCATCATCGTCGATATCGGTGGCATTTGTCACGGTTAAACCGAGCAGTGTGGCTGTCACCGTGGTGGTGTCTTCATGCAGGTCTACCAGGGTTACGTTGGTAGCGGTATCGGTACTGACATCGGTAAAGACCAGGCGGACATTCCCTGTCGTCTCAGCCACAGTCTGCTCTTCAGCCGCACCGCCCCAGGCAACAGTATCGCCATCGGCATCGACGCTGCCGTCTTCGTCACGATCAATACTGCAGTTGGACCAGTAGCTGCAACTGGTGACTTTGAATAGTGCTGTGTTCTGATCGACCGCCTCATTTCCGGCTGAGTCTTCAATACGTACTACATATTCATCAATGTCACCGTCACCGTTGGTATCCACACCGATGGAGCCGAGCTTGTACTTCTTCATGTTACCCGGCCAGTCTGGTGTCTCCTCCGGCCCGAAGAGGGCAAAGAAGAGTTCGTCGAGATGGGTCAAGCGGGTGTAGGAGTTGACCGTTACTGCCGGTGCCTCGAAGGTACTGTTTTGACGCAGGATCTCTTCAAATACACTGGTTAGTGAGTCGATTAGCTCCTGAGGGTTATCAGTTACCTCGATCGCTTGGCCGGTGCCGCCTTTGATCGCATAGCCGTCCATGGTGTTCTGTACATTCCCTTTATAGAGGAAGTAGGAGGTGACGTTCTGGTTGCCTTCAAGAAAAATATCAGCTCCACCGCTGTTGATAGACGGCCCTGTGGGGGATGCGGAGGTGCCGTCTGCCATGTCATTGTCATTGAGCCATTCGATCAGCGAACCAAAGTTATTGTATCTGCCGGAAATGTTGATACCGGCCATGCCGTCATCAGCCTTTGACTCGGTGATGGCATCATCAGAATCATCCTCTTGGTTGGCAACACCAAACATAAAGTTGATGGCGTAGACACTGCTGCACTCGGTGTCTGAGTCGGTAAAGGGTGAGACGTAGCGCTCATTGCTGGGGTCGGCTGCGGGATCGGCTTCTATTGCTGTATCCCAGCGCACGGGATAACCGTCGTCGCTATCCGAAACGCAGGAGTTGGCGGTATTGTTATCGAGATTGTCCGAGCCGCAATCATCATCGTAGTCGATTCGTCCCACATGACCGTTGTAGATGCCGCGGCCAGCAAGGTAACGGTAGAACTCAAAATAGAGTTCCTTGCCCTGGTAAGGGTGGCTGAGGTTGCCTTGGGGAGAGGGAAGTGAGGCGAGCTTGCTCAACAGAAGATCTTCACCGCCAGCGGTTGTGGTGGTATTGCCATCAATTGCTGTGAAGCCTTGGACTATGTAGCCGCCGTTACTACAGCCGTTGGTTTCGGGCTTGTTCTCGCAGTTGTTCTTGTTGTCATGGTTGAGCATCAGGCCGACGCGCACGCCGGTCACTTCACTCAGTACCCGTTTCAGTGCCGCACGCAACATCTCCAGAAAATCGATAGTGCCATCTACTTTATCGACATCCGTTAACGCATCATTGAAATCCGCATCCCAACCGCACTCGGTGATAAGGGTAAAGTTACAGATGGTGGCAGCCAGATTGGGCCGGTAATCAAGGGAAAACATAACTAATGGGTCGCCAATCTGCCCGTCTGTCGTGTTGAAATAGATCTCAACATCATCAGCCAAAGCAGGTGTCATGCATACAGCCGCTGTCAATAACGCAGCTGCCACTCTATTAAGAAAATGTTTCATTACTACACCTCATGCACCGGGGACCAATAACTCGAAACCACGTTGGTGAACATCCTTGGCATGACTTCCCGTGCGCTCGGCAGTACCGATCAGTTTGAACCGCCTTGCTTTGAACTTGATTGATGAGCCTTTTGCGTATGCCTCCTCATTTATCCCCTGATCCTGGGCAATGACAGTTGCTGAAGTACCGGTCATACCTAAGGGGTGAGGAGATGCGTTGGCTGCTATGGAGATAACTGTTGCGTCGCTGCCGGAGGTGATGGCATCTTCATAAGCACTGAGATCATTACCTGCATCTTCCATGGCAAGCTCAAGGGCGGTCTCGGCAATATGGAAGGCGCTCACCTGCTCCTTGGTATTGGCAACGATGCGCATATCGAGGCTGCTGGTTCTCAAGGAACTCACACCTATGATGGTCATCACCAAGAGAATCAGTAGTGACATCACAAGAACAACACCCTGTTCTCTTTTTCGTATATTGATACTTCTTGGTTTTCTCATTCCCGAGCCTCCTGCTGTGGCTGGTAAGAGAGGGTTTCTCTACCCTAATGAGTAGCAGAAGCTGAGGTTTTTTGTAAAAAAAAAGGACGAGGGGTACCGTTTAACTGATAAACGGTGGGTTAGTGGATGACGGTGGGATGTAAAGTTATTATATAGGAATTAAGATATCAGGAGAATCAATCCGTGGAGAGTGTAACATACTGAAAAATAGAATAATTATTAAGGAAAAAACTGACTAATGTCAGCTTGTTTTTAGTTGCCATTTCTGCGTTACAAAATAATCATTTACAGTTGTAAACTCACATTTTGCGCCTTGAACTGACGGACTTTAGGGACAATCTGAACAGTTACGCAGAGTGCTGAATAATTACCTTTCACCATCTTCAACTCGACTGAACAGCGCAAACCTGAACCGGGAAACGGTTCCTGTTGTTGCACGCATTTCAGCCATGCACTATTGCAGCAAGCACCAGAAGAAGCGTTCTCA
>JBEVXT010000568.1:0-10630 GCA_040505955.1 Sedimenticola sp.
CTATGGATTCACCGGCGCTTCAAGACACGCCCACCGGGATATGATCCGGTATACTAGACGCCAATCATCAAACAACAACCGAAGAATCATGTATCCAATAGTTCGTGACAGAAAAATCCGTTTGGGAATCGTCGGCTGCGGTCGGGTGTCGAAGAATCACTTCGGCTCGGTTGAAAAGCATCAGGAGAGCATCCAGCTGGCCGCCGTCTGCGACAGCGATGTCAGCGTCCTGACAGCACATCGGGAGAAGTATAGTGTTCCCGGTTACCAGAGCCTTGAAGGGATGCTGGAGGGTGAGGATCTTGACCTGGTCGCTCTCTGCACCCCCAGCGGACTCCACCCCTACCAGACCGAGCTTGCCGCCAAGGCCGGCATCAGCGTTATGACAGAGAAGCCGATGGCCACCCGCTGGGCCGACGGCGTACGCATGGTACGCGCCTGTGATGAGGCTGATGTGAGGCTCTTCGTGGTCAAACAGAACCGGAGAAACTCAACCCTGCAACTGCTCAAGCGGGCAGTGGATGAGAAACGCTTCGGGCAGATCCGCATGGTGCATATCAATGTATTCTGGACCCGTCCTCAGGAGTATTACGACCAGGCAAGGTGGCGCGGCACCTGGGAGCTGGATGGTGGGGCCTTTATGAACCAGGCGAGTCACTACGTCGATCTCATCGACTGGCTGATTGGCCCGGTTGACAGTATCCAGGCGATGACCAGCACAGCGCGGGATATCGAGGTGGAAGATACCGGGGTAATGAATGTTCGCTGGCGCAACGGCGCCCTCGGCTCTATGGCGGTAACTATGCTCACCTACCCGCAAAACCTGGAGGGCTCAATCACCATACTCGGTGACAAGGGAACGGTGCGCATCGGTGGAGTAGCGGTAAACGAGATTCAGCTCTGGCAGTTCGAGGAGAGCAGAGACTACGACGACGAGGTGGCAAGCGCCAACTACGAGACCACCTCAGTCTATGGCTTTGGTCATCCGCTCTACTATAAAAATGTAGTGGATGTACTGCGCGGTGAGGCAGAGCCCGAAACCGACGGCCGCGAGGGGCTAAAGTCGTTGGAGGTGCTGATTGCCGCCTACCTCTCCGCCCGTGACGGCAAGGTCGTCTCCCTGCCGCTGGAGTATTAGCCGGTGGACTATCAGGTGCATGAGACCGCCATCATTGATGAGGGTGCAACCATTGGCGCCGGCTCCCGGGTATGGCACTGGGTACACATCTGCGGTGGCGCCGTTATCGGTCAAAACTGTTCTTTGGGGCAGAATGTTTTTGTCGGTAACAGAGTCACCATCGGCAACAACGTCAAGATTCAGAACAATGTCTCGGTCTACGATAACGTCACTCTGGAGGATGATGTCTTCTGTGGTCCGAGCATGGTCTTTACCAACGTTTACAACCCACGCGCTGCGGTTACACGCAAATCCGAATACAGGGACACTCTGGTAAGAAGGGGTGTTACCCTGGGAGCCAACTGCACCATTGTCTGCGGCGTCACCCTGGGTGAATACGCCTTTATCGCCGCAGGCGCCGTAGTCAACCGGGATGTACCCACCTACGCCTTGATGGCAGGCGTACCGGCAAGACAGATCGGTTGGATGAGCGAGCATGGCAACCAGCTTGATCTGCCACTCCAGGGTGATGCGGAAGCGCTTTGTAAAGAGACAGGGGTACGCTACCGACTGACCAAAAACCACCTGCAGCGAGTGACAGGATAATGCAGTTTGTTGATCTTAAAGCCCAGCAAGAGCTTATTCGCGGCGAAATCGAAACAAACATCGGTAAGGTGCTGGATCACGGCCGCTACATCATGGGGCCGGAGGTGTTCGAGCTTGAGGAGCGTCTTGCCGACTACGTTGGAACAAAACACTGCATCGCCGTGGCAAGTGGTACCGACGCCCTGCTGATCGCCATGATGGCCCTGGGGGTAGGAGAGGGTGATGAGGTGATCACCACCCCATTTACCTTTATTGCCACCGGCGAGATGATCGCCCTCCTTGGGGCCATACCGGTATTCGTCGATATCGATCCCAAAACCTACAATATAGATCCCTCAAGAATTGAAGAGGCGATTACACCCAAAACCAAGGCCATCATGCCGGTCAGCCTCTATGGGCAGTGCGCTGACTTTGACGCTATCAATGCCATTGCCCAGCGGCACAGCCTGCCCGTCATTGAAGATGGCGCCCAGAGCTTTGGTGCCAGCTACAACGGCAGGAAATCCTGCGCGCTATCAACCATCGGTTGCACCAGTTTCTTCCCGAGCAAGCCCCTGGGCGGTTACGGAGACAGCGGTGCCTGCTTTACCGATGATGAAGAGCTGGCAAAAGTCATGAGAGAGATCCGTGTACATGGCCAGGACAGGCGCTATCACCACCCGAGGATAGGAATCAACGGCCGCATGGATACACTGCAGGCTGCCATTCTGCTTCCCAAACTGACCCTCTTCCAGGAAGAGGCATCCCTTCGGGAAAAGGCCGGCAACAGCTACACCCAGCTGCTGGCAGAGCAGTGTCCCAACGTCACTCCCCCCCACATCGCCGAGGGCAACAGCAGCGTCTATGCCCAATATACCCTGCTACTGGAGCAGCGGGATGAGATTCAGAAGCGCCTACAGGAGAACGGCATTCCAACCGCCGTCCACTACCCGGTTCCCCTGCACCGGCAACCGGCTCTCTACAACGACCAATTCGATCTCCGGGTAGCCGAAGCGCTCTCGGATAAGGTGTTGAGTCTGCCCATGCACCCTTACCTTACGACAGAGGATCAAGAGCGTGTGGTAGCCGCCATCAAGAGATGCGCCCCCCCGGTACTCTCTCTGAAGCTGAGCGCTACACCAAGGCACCATAAAGAGCAGGTAAAAAGTGAGCCACTGCGCAACGGCATAGTCGATGAGGAGTACCTGTGTGAGGTGATAAAAAAGTCTCACCACAAGGGTGAGTCGATCGTCTTCACCAACGGCTGCTTCGACATCCTCCACGCTGGCCATGTGACCTACCTGGAACAGGCCGCCAAAATAGGTGACCGGCTGATCATCGCGGTCAACGTTGACGAGACCGTGCGGCAACTGAAAGGCGCTGACCGGCCGGTGAACGATCTGCAGCGGCGCATGACCGTTCTTGCGGCACTCGGTTGTGTCGACTGGGTTGTCCCCTTCTCAGAGGAGACCCCAGAACGCCTCATCTGCAGGCTAAGGCCGGACTTTCTGGTAAAGGGGGGTGACAACAATCCGGATGATATTCCCGGAGCCAGGTGCGTAAGAGAGGCCGGTGGAGAGGTCAGGGTAATGGCCTTTGTCGATAACTGCTCCACCACCGGAACAATTCAGGCGATCCGCGAGACCGAATAGAGTGGGTAGTTTGGTGTCTTTTATGAGATTGATCCGTGGATAAAGATTCATCAGTCGATATTGTCATTTTTGGCGGCGGTATTGCTGGCCTCTGGCTGCTGGCCAAGCTGCGCCGGCTCAACTACTCGGCGGTACTACTGGAGTCGGGATCGCTTGGCGGCGTCCAGACCATCGCTTCCCAGGGAATCATCCACGGCGGCACCAAATACGCTCTTGGTGGAAAACTCTCCGATGCTTCAGTCGAGATAGGCGGCATGCCCCAAATATGGCGTGACTGCCTGAATGGGGAGGGAGAGCTGGATCTGCGGGAGGTGAAGGTACTCTCCAGCCACCAGAACCTCTGGTGCACCCGCAACCTCTCATCGAGACTTGCCGGCTTCTTTGCCGGCAAGGCGATGCGCAGCCGTATGGAGGCCATTGACCGCAACCGCTTGCCGCAACTGTTTGATCACCCGAGCTTCGGAGGGGATCTCTACCGGCTTGACGAACCAGTGCTGGATATCCCATCGCTGGTCGATGTACTGGTAAAGCAACAGGGACGGTTCTGCTTCAGCACAGACAATACAACCCTCGCTCTGGATCAGGATAAACCGGGGCGTATCATCATCAATTCAGCCGCTGGCACAATCAGGCTCCAGGCCCGCAGACTTATCTTCACCGCCGGAGAGGGCACAACAGAGCTGCTGTCAAAGCTCGGTATCGACCGCCCCACAGCCCAGCTTCGCCCTCTGCACATGGTGATGGTGACGGGAGCGCTCCCCGAACTCTATGCACACTGCCTGGAGGGTAGTGCCAACCCACGCATCACCATCACCAGTCATACCCTTGCCGATGGCAGACAGGCGTGGTACCTGGGAGGGCAGCTTGCCGAGAGAGGCGTGGAGAGAGACCGGCAAGAGCAGATCAAAGCGGCAAAGAGTGAACTGCGCGCCACCCTGCCGTGGATAGACCTTGATGGCACCCGCTGGAGTACTTTCCGGATCAACCGGGCGGAGCCGAAAAGCCGCAGTGGAGAGCGCCCGAAAAGCTGTTCGGTACATACCACTCCAGCAGCCATTGCCGCCTGGCCGATAAAACTGGCATTTGCCCCACGGCTGGCAGCGAAAATAATCACCACTCTTAACGGGGAGAAGCTGCTCCCTGGAGATGCTGACATCGCAGCACTGCAGGCGCTGCCTCAGCCTCCAATAGCTCAACCACCCTGGGAGTTGGAGAAGCAATGGAGCTAAGAGAGCTTGGCAGTACCGGTATCAGGGTTAGCCCAATAGGTTTGGGAACGGTAAAGTTCGGTCGTAATCGGCAGGTGAAATATCCATCACCTTTTGAGCTTCCAGGAGACGACGAAATCGAGCAACTTCTGAGCATCGCGCAGGAACTGGGCATCAATCTAATCGATACCGCCCCGGCCTACGGCAGCAGTCAGGAGCGCCTCGGAAAACTGCTCCCCGGGCCCCGCGACAGCTGGGTGATCGTCTCCAAGGTAGGTGAGCAGTTTGATGAGAGAGGCTCAACCTTTGATTTCTCCCACCGCGCTGTCATCAGCACAGTGGAAGAGAGCCTGCGAACCCTCGGCACCGACTATCTGGATACGGTGCTGATCCACTCCGACGGCAACGACCTGCGAATACTTGAGCATGAAGGGGCTTTTGACGCCCTTTGTGAACTGAAGGAGCGCGGCCTGATCAGGAGCCACGGCATGTCGAGTAAGAGTTGCGAGGGGGGGCTGTGGGTGGTTCAACATATGGATGTGGTGATGGCGACCTGCAACCTTCAATACAGCGATGACCTGCCGGTGCTGGAGGCAGCGGCGCGACTCAACAAGGGGGTTCTGATCAAGAAGGGTCTCCTGAGCGGTCACCTTGCTGAGAACAGTAGCCTGGCCGACTCATTTACCCACATCTACTCCCAACCGGGGGTAAGTTCGGTCATTATAGGTACGATCAATCCCGACCATTTACGGCGCAATGCTGCACTTGCAGAGATCCACTCACAAACCCTCAGCCAGGAAAAAACATGAACCCCAAAGCGCTACTGATCAGATCCCTGGAGAGCTCCATCAGCGCCAAGCAGGCGTTCCTGCAGGATGAGGTGCAGCTGAATCGCTTCACTGCAGCTATCGAGGCAATTGCACAGGCTTACAGAGCAGGTGGAAGACTTTGTATTGCAGGGAACGGAGGCTCGGCGGCGGATGCTCAACACCTCGCTGCAGAGCTGGTCTGCCGCCTCAGTAGGGATCGGGCGCCACTTGCTGCCGAAGCGTTCACTGTTGACAGCTCGATACTGACCGCCATCGCCAACGATTATGGATACGAAAAAATCTTCAGCCGTCAGGTTGAAGCCAACATGTCGTCGAGGGACGTTTTTCTCGCCATCTCCACCTCAGGCAACTCCGGCAATATCGTTGATGCCCTGGAGAAGTGCCGGGAGTTGGGTATCACCAGTGTGCTGATCTCGGGCAGGGATGGCGGGTCTTCGGCACTCCTTGCAGACCACGTTATCCTGGCAAAGGGTAAAGAGACCACCACTATTCAGGAGCAGCACATCATCTTTGTTCACTCCCTCTGCGCCAGCCTTGAGGCAACCTTGCTGCCACCTTCCTCGCCTTGAGCACCCACCGCCGACTCCCGCATATGCCACAGCACCGCTAGGCAGACAAAGAGAACACAGGAGAAAGAGAAAGTCTTCGCCGCTCCGTCGAGTGAGTTGGCAATCAGCACACCGACAATACCAGCTACCCAGGGAGCTGCTTCCTGCCGATGAAGAGTGGTTGCCCCAGAGATCAACCAGGCACCGGATCGCCCCCCTGCATAGCCAAGAAAGGCCAGTAGCGTTGTGAGACCAACCAGACCTGTCTCATACCAGGTGGCGATAATGAAATTGTGCAGGCTCTTCACCCCAATCACCTTGGCTACCGCATAGTGAGCCGTATTTCTCAGCCCTACACCAATCCACTGGTTCTCAGGTGGATGCTCCAGTGCTCCGAGCCAGAGTTCCGTCCGGTGGCTGGAGAGTAGGTTCATTCCCTGTCTCAACGATTTGCCCTCCAAAGCAGAAAGCTTGGGATAGAGTTCGCTACCGACCACTATAACGACGGCCACCAACATCCCAAGAATGAGCAGCAGGCCGCGACCAGTCACAAGAGAGAGATAGACAACGAGTCCCGCCCCCGCGATCAGCACTTCAGTAGAGCTGTTGGCAAACAGCAGCCCTGTTAGCAGCACCACCGAATAGAGAAAGGCACCAATAATGCTCCCCGCACTCTTCCCGCGATCAAGCAAAAGGTGCAGAGCAAACGGCAGCATATAGGCGGCGACCAGCCCGGACACCTTGCCGGCAACATGCCCTGATCCCTGCCAATAGAACAGAGCCAACTCACCGAGAAAGTTGCCGCCGGCAAGAAAAGCGGCCACGCCAAACCAGGTCGCCAGCCGCCTCCAGCGGCACTCTCCCTGCCGCAGTGCGATCAAAACAAGAAAGAATGAGGATGACCAGAGCACTACTTTCAGCCAACCCTGCAGTGCATCACTTACCGAAACAGCTCCGGGAACACTGAGAAAAAATGCTGCAATAAACAGCAAATAGAGAGTGCCGAGCAGTGGCTTCCAGCCGATATCCGTGCGGCGCAGAGAGATGAGGGCGTAAAAGAAAAAGATGATGAATACAGAGTTCCCAATGCCTCTTCCTATGGCATAAGCAAGGGGTATCCACGCCAGCATCAGCCACCCCCGGATCATGTAACTTCTTCTTACAGCTTCCATACAGTTACTGACTTCCGGCGGATCCACTGTTACTTTGAGATTGAAGGGAGAGCGATGCCCATCCCCCACAAGGTTTTTTCGCGTACACTAACACCAGATCATATCATTTCACCTGACATGCCACTACGATCACCTCAATCAATTTCCCAAACAGAGAGACCGGCAACGCAAGATTCAGAATATGAAAATAGTTCAACTGCTACCCGAGCTCAATGAAGGCGGCGTGGAGCGCGGCGTCGTCGAGCTGAACCGGGAATTTGTAAAACTCGGACTCACCAGCATAGTGATCAGCAATGGCGGTCGCCTTGAGGCAGACATTGCAGCCGATGGCGGTCGCCACATCTGCTTCGACATCTGTTCCAAAAACCCACTGACACTGCCCTGGCGGACGCTCGGGCTGCGAAAACTACTCTATGCACTCTCCCCCGATATTGTCCACGCCCGCAGCCGTGTCCCTGCATGGCTGGCCAAATTTGCACTGAACAGAGTCGGACCCCATTTCGTCACCACGGTGCACGGAATGAACAGTATCAACCGTTACAGCAGGATCATGACCACAGGGGAGCGGGTGATCTGTGTCAGTGAAGTGATCAGGGATTACCTGTTGCAACACTACCCCGTGGATGCGGAAAAACTGAGTATCATCCAGCGGGGTGTCGACATGAACCTGTTCAACCCGGAAACCATCAACCATGAATATATCGCCGACTTTAAGCAGCGCTTCGGCCTCGATGGAAAATATATCGTCACCTCTGTCGGTAGAGTCACCTACCTCAAGGACTACGAGAGCTTCATCCGGGCTATCGCCCTGTGCCACAAAGAGATACCGGAGATTATCGGTGTCATTGTCGGCGGTGCCAGAGATGATAAGCAGGAGTATCTGCGCAGCCTGAAACAGCTGGCGAAAGAGCAGGGCATCGAAGAGAGGATCATATTTACCGGCAGTCAAGACCGCATGCCGGAGATCCACCACCTGGGCGACCTGAGTGTCAACGCATCGCTAAAAATGGGTAATGTGGGGAGGACGGTAACTGAAGCCCTGGCCATGAACACTCCGGTTCTGGCTACCACCTTCAAGGGCCTGAGCAACCTGGTCAAAGATGGAGAGAACGGCTACATCATCGAGACCCAGTCACCTGATGATCTGGCGGAAAAAATCCGCATGTCGCATCAGCGGCGGGTGACAGAAACGCGCTCCACCGTCGACCCTGAATTTACCTTGGAGAGGATGGTGACCAACACCCTCAGCGTCTACCGCTCCCTGCAATGAAGGTCTGTCACTTTATCGCCTCACGGGGCCTCGGCAGAGGTGAGTTTTACATCGATCTGGCCAATGAGTTGTGCCGCCACATAGAGGTCAGCCTGCTGGTTCCCAAAGGTGCCCGTTACCTCCACCGGGTGTCGCCGGAAATTGAGATTCATGAGTACCGCGCCAACAACTCCAGACGCAATCCGCTGCTGCTGTTTGAGCTCTACCGCTACCTAAAAAAGAACCCACCCGACCTGGTTCACACGCACTTTTCCAAGGCGACGGAGATCTTTCTGCCGCTCAACCGTGGTCTGCAACTGCCCCATGTAGCAACCAAACACAACCCAAGAAAGGGCAGAGTATACGAGCGCACCCCCCATGTGATTGCTGTCTCAAACATTGTCCGTAGCAGCATCCAAAATGGAGCACCCGAAGTCATCCACAACGGCATCACCCCACTCCCCATGGCAGCACGCAACAAGCGTCCTGCCACCTTCACCATAGTGGCAGTCGGCCGCCTCGACCCGATCAAGGGTTTCGATCAACTGCTGCGCGATCTGGCGCCACTTGATCTCGATTTCAGGCTGAAGATCATCGGGGATGGTTCCCAACGGGAGATGCTCAGCCGCCTGATCGATGAACTGAAACTGGGTGATAAGGTGGAACTGTGCGGTTTTCGGGAGGATATTCCGGAGCAGCTGGCCAATGCAGATCTTGTTCTCATATCGTCACAGAGCGAGGGGGGACCGGTGATCGCACTGGAGACGCTGTTCTACGGCAACATGCTCCTCTCCACCCCGGTAGGCATCATCCCCGAAATACTGCCTGCTGATTTCCAGATTACCCCCGGGGGGTTCGGCTGCGCTGTGGAATCCGTCGCCAATAACTATAACAAATACCACTCCCGCTTCCAGGAGATCCAGACGAGCTACAGAGATGAGTTTCTGCTGAGCAACATTGCACAGCAACATATCGACTACTACAAAAAAATTCGTAACTATTCAGCACGGTAGTCAGGAACTAAGGCGTAGGAGCGAACTTGTTCGCGAAGAGTCTCCTACGAAGCTAATCGCGAACAAGTTCGCTCCTACAACACATCTGTGCCACCATAACTGTGGTTTTCAGGGGTGTGCTGAATAGTTACAAAAATTCTGCCATAGCATACAGCTGCGTCGCACTAGATCAGCGGTCGAGGTATGTTTGTAGCTGAGTCAACCCCTGCTCTATATCGATGTTATCGTAATAAGGCCCCGGCTGCTGTTGACTCTGCTGCGGGGGAGTACCGTCAGAGAAATAGCGCCGATCGTAGAGTGCGATACTCCAAGGCCCGAAAGGGGCGGATCTAATCCAGTTGGTGGCACCGAACAGACCCATGGTGGGGGTCTTCATCACCGCTGAGATATGCATCGGCCCGGAGTCGGTAGAGACCGTAAGAAAGGCTTCCCGAAGTATTCCCTTCAACTCCGGCAACGAGGTCTTACCGGCAACAACCCGACAGCTCACCGGCAAGTGGCGCGCCAGAGATTGAACATACTCCCGCTCATCCGCTGAGCCGGTCAACACAAATTCCAACCCAAAACGCTCATCGAGAAGACGCGATATTTCAATCCACTTCTCCACCGGTAGGCGCTTGGAGATCCACTTCTCACTGGAGCCTGCATTCAGCACGATATAGCTGCGCTCCCTCGGTTCAGGCGCCATATCAAGCGACTGAAAGCAGCCGCTGCGCATGGCGATATCATGCAGAATTCTGGTGGTCTGCTGCTGCTGATCAATACCGTTGGAGTTGACATAATCAGTCGCAGAGAAGCGGCAGATGATTTTACTGCGGTCATTACTCTGCAGATCCGTTATCACCTCAAGGCGTCTCTTGCGTAGCGCACGAACCAGGCCGATAACCGTTCCCAGCCGCTTATTCTGAAGTACCAGAATATCATCGAACTCATCCCGCAGCAGGGACTCTCCAAGAGGACTGGTAATGATCAGAGGCTCCTCTCTGCAGGCACGCATCACCGGCAGCGCAGAGGCGATATCCCCCAGCGCACTGAAGCGGATTATGCCTACCTTTCCAACAGTCGCCATGCTCACTTCGCCCACTCAGAAAGCTCCCCGGACAACCAGGCCGCCACCCGGTCTGCCTCGTTGAATGAGCCCTTCGGTTGCTGCAGACGGCGACCAGCAGACCACTGTTCAAAGCTCATCACCACCCCTTCGGATATCAGCCCGGCAACCCCGGCGGCAACCCGGCTGTCACCCTTCATCGGCACAG
>JBEVXT010000569.1:0-6292 GCA_040505955.1 Sedimenticola sp.
AACCCAAATGAGCGGGAAAAAGGGCCGAAATGGGGTTTCTGCAGTAGGTGTCCTATTCTCGGACAGGCTCCCAGTTGTTAACCATACTCCCTGTGGCTGAATAATTACCAATTTTAAACAGCCGGAAATAAACGCAAATAGGTGCAAAACTGATCTTTTTTGAACACCGTGTTGAGGCTACTGTAGGTAAGCAGTCAATGTCATTAACTTAAGCTTAATACCATGGTCATCTCTGCATAGGTTGGAACCCAGTGGCCGAACTTCCCTCTTTCCCGTCATACCCGCGCAGGCGGGTATCCAGCGCTACGGAGCGCTGTCCCCTGGATTCCATCCTTAGGTCCGTAAACGGTGCATCCCTGCACCACTACTCCCGCCTACGCGGGAATGACGAGCCTGAAGTTTACGGGGAATTTTCCACCTAAAGTTAATGGCATTGGGTAAGCAGTAGAGATGGGCTTTTTAACTCAAGTTTCGGAGTTCGAATATCTCGATAGCAGTATCTGTGCTCGGGGTCGGAGTTAATTGCGCCGAAATAGAGTGTATTGCTCAACATAATCAATACAATCAATACTGCCACTGCCGAAAAGAAAACCTAAGACATACAAAACGATACAAATGAAAAATCAAACAGCTGTGCATCAGACTTAATAGAGCGTATAGTCATAAGATTAGTCATACTCTGTATCGAGCCTACTGGTCTTCACACCTCTATCCTCCTTATGTGACACTATTTGCTAGCAAGCAAATAGAGTTGATTCATAGCACCTACTGTTTGCGCTTCTCAAGCTTAATGAGAGCCCCAGCGTTTTAGCGTAACCCTGTTCTATTGAGCGGCGATATACTGCGCGCAAATATTTTTACAATGTGATTTAGGTGCACCTTTGATTCGCAGTTATTACTTTTAGGATCATTATGCCCAGCGGCACCGAAGAACTTGAAGAGTTACAACCCGCCATTATTTCTTATGTGAAAGATCTACCTAATTTGTGTTCACTTGCCGGGTTGGCCTGCACAATATTAGCGATCTATTTCAGTATCCTTGGCGTTTACTACGCAGCAATGATCGGCATGATATGGGCCGTTGCCTTTGACTGGGCCGATGGACTGGTTGCTCGAAGAATGAAGGGCCGTACAGGCAATGACCGGACTTTTGGCGGCCAACTCGATCTGGTAATAGATATTGTGAGCTACGGCGTCGCACCAGCTATTCTTTTGCTTAGCTATGGGAAGTTCGACCCTAACCTTTTACCGGTCGCTTTCATAGTGCTCGCTGCTAGTGCGATACGGTTAAGTTACTTCAGCACATTCGGCTTGTCTGACAAGTCCAAATACACAGGGCTGGCGCTGGATAACAACAATATCGCTCTCGTTTTCATTTTCCTTTTTGAAAGTGTTTTTTCTGCTGGAATATTCTCAGTGATCCTATATATCAGTGCCCTAGGACTTGCTGCTCTGAATGTATCTCAAATCAAAACACCCAAACTTTCTGGCACTCCAAGAAATGTTTATCTACTTGCTTTTTATACACTTGGAATGACTGGTATTTATTGTTGGAAACTTTTATAGACGACATCGGCATCAGTAAAACATGGCACATATAATTTCTTTTTGAAGAGGTAAATAGCACATGATTGTATATACCGTAGGTACTTTTGATTTATTGCATGTGGGACACCTTGCTTTACTAGAATACTGTAAATCATTGGGCGATGTTCTGGCCGTTGGTGTTGCTTCAGATCGTGTTGTGAATTCTTACAAGCCCAATGTGCCAGTTATTCCTCTTGAGCAACGAATGGAAATGCTGAAAGCATTGCGTTGCGTTGATATTGTGCGCTCCTACGATGAGCTTGAATATGTGTCTGGTTGCAAAGAACTGAATGCTGATATTTTCGTAATTGGCGAAGATTGGGGAAACAAACCACACAATACCGCTGTGGAGTCTTATCTGAAATCGGCAGGGAAGCAGATCAAGCAAGTGCTTTACAATCCCCGCACTTCATCAACCAGGATAAAACAAAATGTCATGGCTCAACCATGTCCCGAAAACAATTTGAAGCTAGCGTTTGTGTAGTGTCTTAAGTGGCTGGCAACGGCCAATAGCAGATGTAACAGAGGCAGACCAACCCGTCATAGATAGCTTGCATTTGTCATCATAGATCTCTCAATTTATGTAACTGATCTTCCCGTGATAGATATTAAATACCCCTGTTTTTTATCCCTCCACAAAGCTCTTTTGCAGGGAGCGGAGGGCTGAAGAGGTAGCCCTGATTCAGATCGCACCCCAACGCCCCAAGTCGTTCTAGTTGCGCCTCATCCGCCACCCCCTCGGCCACTACTGCCAGATCCATATGGAAATTGTTACGCCAGGCATCCTTGGCATTGTACATGGCCGTATCGGCATACTTAACCAGAGAGATAATATCTTCACTGTCTTCCGGGTAGGCGCTAATGCCGAGGCTAACGGTAACAAACAGCTCAGTTTTGTCTAAAGTAAACGGTGCCTGAAATGCCTAGGTGATCTTATGCACTATGGTATCGACCTCACTTCGTCGGCGTAGCAAACGTCGAATTGGTGTATTTTCACCAACATCACCCATACTTTTCTCTACATATCTCCCCCACTGTATGCCGAAGAATACCTTGCCAAGGTTGTTGGGTGGGTTGAATTCACCCTAAATAAATCACACCATCTGCCGATATTAGAGGGTGGATCAGGGTGGTTCTTGAGTTCGTTCGGCCTAGGAGCCTGTCCGAAAATAGGCGCCGTAGCGAGGAAGGCTCATTTTGAGTCCATTTTTTCGATCATTTGAGGCGAATACTGGGCATATTTAACCAAAATGATCTGAAAAATGGGCCACAAAGAGCGTTCCGCAGTAGGTGTCCTATTCTCGGACAGGCTCCTGGGATACCAATTGTCATCTGCTAAGAGGTGATGACTTGTGACTCAAAAGTTGGCGAAATGGCCTGTAGTACCGAAAAGTGCTGTGAAATCAACTTAAATATCATACTTAGGTATACCGTCCACCCCGGTGGGTTGCCACCATCATCATTTATGGCACCATAAAGTAAGCTTGTTCTCTTTGGAGAAGTAAACAATGTCAGACGAATCCAAATCCACGCCGAATGAAAGCAACGCATCACAAGAAGTAGAAGCTGAAAAGCGCTCTGAAGGTGTCACTGATCGTGAAACTTCCGGTGTTGATGCTGCCGTCCTCAATGAGGATGGCATGAAGTTAAACAAGGCAAAGGAATTCGGTGATGTCAGCGCGTCTGATGCAGAGGTGGCTGGTCGAACCAGTGACCCTGATAATCTAAACAAAGTTAAGGATTTTGGTGACGTAACCACATCAGAGGCAGAGTCTTTTGGCCTCTCCGGGACTGAAGGTGATCTAAATAAAGTAAAGGATTTTGGTGATGTAACTGCATTAGAGGTGGATTCTTTTGGCCTCCCCGGAACTGCAGGTGATCTAAATAAAGTAAAGGATTTTGGTGATGTAACTGCATTAGAGGTGGATTCTTTTGGCCTCCCCGGGACTGAAGGTGATCTAAATAAAGTTAAAGATTTTGGTGATGTAACTGCACTAGAGGTGGAGTCATTTAGTCTCTCCGGGACTGAAGGTGGTCTAAATAAAGTTAAGGATTTTGGTGATGTAACTGCACTAGAGGTGGAGTCTTTGGACCTCCCTGGGACTGAAGGTGATCTAAACAAAGTTAAAGACTATGGCGAAGTAAGTATTGGTGAAGAAGATGCACTCAGCCTGCAACGCGACGGGGAAATATTAAATAAAGTAAACGATTATCAAAAAATAGATATTATCGAGTCTGATGATAGTCATGCGAACGATATACGTCAGAGTACCCAGACAATTTTAGAAGCTGAAAGTGTAACAGAGGAGCGTCGGAAGAGAAGCTCATATCATGATCTTGATGTAGATGAAGAAGAGAAAAGTTATCACCCAAAAGCGAGAGATGAGCTAGCTGTTTTTGATACTGAAGGTTTTGAAGAGACAGCTATAAGGTTTACCAGCACTACTGTTTTTAAACATCTTGAAGAACTCGGCGTAGAAAGCAGTAATATTCTGGATATTTCTATTGAAAGTGATAGAGGACACATTACTGATAATAGTGATGGTACCTATACATTTCATTCAAAAGTTGTTATTGACAGAGATAATATTCCTCTCATAGTCACTGTGGTTGATGGTGATACAGGCAGCCCTGTCGAGGCCAAAGTAAGAATTCCAGTCCAGAATATCGTTGAGGAAGAGATTATCAACGCTCCAGTGGAAATCTCAGGATCGCCTGAATTTCTGATGGAAGAAGATGGCGAGATAATTATAACGGCTGATCAACTTCTGGCTAATGCGTCCGACCCAGAGAACGCTGTTTTGATAATTGAACAGCTGTCTGCTGACGATGGCCAACTGGTCGATAACGGAGACGACACATGGACTTTTATACCAGATGAGAATTTCCATGGTGATATTTCACTCAGTTATCTTGTCAGTGACGGTTTTCAGGCGGTAGAAGCAACAGGGGCAATACGGGTAGCCTCTATCAATGATGCACCAATCATTGATGATGTCGATGAAGGTGTCATTGCAGAGGGTGCGTCCACAATTACCGGCCAGCTCACATCATCAGACGTTGACGATAATGACACCGCCACTTTCACCATCAGTGAAGGCGTCGATGCACCTGCGGGCTTTATAATCAATGACGACGGTGTCTACGCCTTTGATCCGGCTGATGCCGCCTACGACCACCTTAACGTTGGCGATGCCACCACGCTGACGATCCCAGTTACGGTCACCGATAAATACGGAGCTACCGATACCACCCAGATCAAGATCACCGTCACCGGCACCAATGATGCACCGGTTGCCGATGCGGAGGTTTTCAGCGCGCAGGCCACTGAAGGCGGAGCCATTATTACCGGCGAGGTCTCTTCCAGTGATATTGATGATAATTCAACCGCGCTATTCAGCATCCGCGAAGGTGAGGAGAAACCGGCAGGTTTTGAGCTGCAGGAGGATGGCAGCTACCGCTTTGACCCAACACATGACGCCTATGAATACCTCTATGCCGGTGAAGTGCAAACCATCACCATCCCCGTCACCGTTACCGATGACAATGGCGCAACCGATACCACCGAGATCAGGATCACCCTCACCGGCACCAATGATGCACCGGTTGCCGGAGCGGAGGTTGTCAGGGAAGTAGCTGAAGGTGATGTCATCATCACAGGTAAGCTGACTTCCGATGATCTTGATCATCACGATACCGCAACATTCAGCATCAGCGAAAACGCCGAAGCGCCAGCAGGCTTTGAGCTGTTGGAAGATGGCACCTATCGCTTTGATCCAACCCACCCGGATTACGACCACCTCAATGTGGGGGATACGGAGGCATTGTCGATTCCGGTCACCGTCACGGATGCATACGGTGACACCGATACCACCCAGATCAGGATCACCATCACCGGCACCAATGACGCGCCGATTGCCGGAGCGGAAGTCACAAGAGAAGTTGCTGAAGGTGAAACAACCATAACAGGCAAGCTTGATTCAACCGATATAGATGATCATTCCACAGCAATATTCAGCATCAGTGAGGGTATCGATGGACCGGCAGGCTTTGAGCTTTTGGAAGATGGCAGTTATAGCTTTGATCCAAGTCATGAAGCCTATGAATACCTAAATGCCGGTGAAATAAGGATAGTCACCGCGCCTATCACCATTACTGATGATAATGGAGCCACTGACACTACTGAGATCAAGATCACAGTTACCGGCACCAATGATGCCCCCGTGGCTGGTGCGGAAGTATTCAGAGAAGTGGCTGAAGGTGATGTCACCATCACAGGCAAGCTGACCTCCGACGATCTTGATCATCATGCCACAGCGACATTCAGCATCAGCGAAAACGCTCCTCCACCGGCAGGCTTTAAGCTGCTGGAAGATGGCAGCTATAGCTTTGATCCCGCTCGTGAAGAGTACGACCACCTCAATGTGGGTGACATACATATTCTCACCATTCCCGTTACCGTTACCGATGACAACGGAGCTACCGATACCACCGAGATCAAGATCACCGTCACCGGCACCAATGATGCACCGGTTGCCGATGCGGAGGTTTTCAGCACCCAGGCCAATGAAGGCGGAGCCGTCATTACCGGTGAAGTCACCTCCAAGGATGTTGATGATGGTTCAACCGCTCTATTCAGCATCAGCGAAGGTGAGGATCAACCGGCAGGTTTTGAGCTGCAGGAGAATGGCAGCTACCGCTTTGA
>JBEVXT010000570.1:0-2557 GCA_040505955.1 Sedimenticola sp.
ATGGATAATGAAGCCCCCGTAGACTGGGTGCAATGTGGTCGAGTATTTAGTGAGCAAGAGATCGGGGAAATCCGCGAGACCGTAGCCTTTCTGCCGGGATTATCGCGCAGAGAATTGGCATCCACGATCTGTGAGCATTTGGAGTGGCATACTGCTTCGGGAACCCCAAAGAGGCAAGCTTGTGAGAAGCTGCTTGAAAAGCTGGAGGCTACGGGTCTGATTGCATTGCCAGCAAGTAGGGCGGTGAATGTCCGCCCGGTCTCACGGGCACAGGTGACACTCAGCGAGCGCACCTGTGCCGGGGCATTGGTAACGGGCAAATTACGTGAACTTGGCCCAGTGTGTCTGACGCCGGTAACGACACGAGAAGAGACAGCACTTTGGAATGAATACGTGGAGCGTTTCCATCCACTGGGCTACAGGGGTGTCTTTGGCCACCGATTACACTACTTCATTCTCTCTGGACCGCTTAAGTTGGGTTGCATTCTGCTGGGCGGTGGCGCCAAGGCCATCGCCGTACGGGATCAGTGGATCGGCTGGGATCCGCAATTGCGATTGTGTAATCTGCCTTGGGTCATCAACAACACCCGCTTTCTAATCTTTCCCCATGTTCAGGTTCCGCATCTGGCCAGTCATGTGCTGGGACAACTGGCCCGGCGCGTGGCTGAGGATTGGCACAACCAATGGGGATTTAGCCCATTGCTGATGGAGACCTTCGTGGATCCGCATCACTACACTGGCACCTGTTATCGCGCTGCCGGTTGGGAGTTGTTGGGTGAGACCAGTGGCCGGGGTCTGGCACGGCCGGGAAAGCCATATAAAAGTTCGCCACGCTTGGTACTGGTTAAGCCCCTGCAGGATGCGTTCCGGCATCTGTTATGCGCCAAGCCTTTATTAGGGCGGGTAGTGTCATGAGCAAAGTCTCCCAACGTCCAAACCGTGAAGTCATCAAGGAGCAACGGTGCTACAAGAAACAGCAAAAGAAAGCACTTCGTGAACAGCAAAAGGCCGAAGGTCTCGTTCCCCGGAGACCACCGGCGCTACCCAATACCTGCACATCCTATACCACCAAGGCTGAAGAGCAGCGAGAGCGTGAGGAGGCCGTCACGGGACAGCTGCGCATCCTGCGCCGGGAGTTGCCCAAATTGCTCCAGCGGTTGGATAAAATCCCCGATCCCCGCGACCCCGGCAAGCGCAAACACAAGCTGACGTTGCTGATGGTTTACGGATTATTGATGTTCGTCTTCCAATTCAGCTCGCGCCGCGAGGTCAACAAGGTGATGACCCGTCCGCAGTTCGTGGAGAACCTGCAGCAGTTCTTTCCAGAGCTTGAGAAGCTGCCACATGCCGACACCCTGTTTCGGTTGCTGCGAGACATTGATGTAGAGCACATTGAGGAGGCGCATGCCGATTTAGTTCGCCGCCTGATTCGCAACAAAAAGTTTCGCCGCTTCCTCATCAACAGCTGCCATCCCATCGCCATCGACGGTTCGCAGAAGTTCACTAGAGATACTCTGTGGGATGTGAACCCGCTACAGCGCACTCATGGCAAGGGGGAGCAGAGTCATACGCAGTATTACGTTTACGTGCTGGAGGCCAGTCTCTCATTTCACAACGGCATAGTGATTCCCTTGCTCAGCGAGTTTCTTGAATACGACAAGGGCGATACCGAAAACAATAAGCAAGATTGCGAACAGCGCGCCTTTCACCGCCTGAGCGCCCGACTCAAACAGTTTTTTCCCAACCTCCCCATTATCTTGCTGCTTGATGGACTCTATGCCAATGGCCCGGTGATGGATCGCTGCCGCCAATTCAACTGGCAGTTCATGATCGTACTCAAAAATAAAGACCTGCCCAGTGTTTGGGAGGAGTTCAATGGCCTCAAACCGTTACAGCCGAAAAACCGACTTGAGCGGTCCTGGGGAGATCGCCGGCAACACCTCTCCTGGGTCAACGCCATTGAATACGAATACAAACAGAATGGAAAACACAGAGGCATGAAGCTCCACGTCGTGGTCTGCGATGAAAGCTGGGAAGTCGTGAGCGAGGAGGGGTTAATCATTCCCCAAACCGCTCGACACACCTGGATTTCCAGTCGCCCCCTCAATCGTAACAACGTCCATGAGCGCTGCAATCTTGGCGCACGCTATCGTTGGGGTATTGAAGCCGGATTTTTGGTAGAAAAGCACCAGGGCTATCAATATGAGCACGCCTTTGCACTGGATTGGAATGCCATGAAGGGCTATCACTACCTGATGCGATTGGCCCACCTGCTCAACACCCTGGCCCGCGTCTCTCAGCACCTCAAGGGACTCTACGCCAAATATGGCGTACGCGGCACCATCGCCTTTATCCGAGAGTCCTGCGCCGCGCCCTGGCTGGATCCGGAGCGGATCAAAAGTCTTCTAAGCAGATATTTCCAGCTGAAGCTTGAATAGGGCTGTTCACTTTTGCGATCAACACCGACTTCTGCCGAAAGGCAGATAATCTTCCCTGTGCCACTGGCCAACAAAACCATTCCAACTTGCTCGATGGACATTGAAGATGCTGTTTTTAA
>JBEVXT010000571.1:0-8843 GCA_040505955.1 Sedimenticola sp.
TACAAGTGGGTGTGTTTGGCGTTTTCCTATTTGTTCACCGGACAAAGTGGTGGTGGAATGAAATAATAAAGGCTCTTCAGAAAAATTCGTGGGTAGCTTTCGGAACAGGTAAAGCGCCAAGCGTGTGTCAACACCAGACACCCCTCCATTACGCGGACGGTAATCGGCGTATCGATGGAGAACCCAGCCCGTTCCAGCCATTGCCCCAAATAAAAGTCAGCTATAGAAGTAAGAAAAAATCACCAGGACACCCACCGACTAGCCCCCAGAAAAAAGCCCCGGCCATCTGACCGGGGCTTTTTTATGTTCATCCTACATGTTCAGGAAGTGATATCAGAACCTATAGGCTCCGTTGTCAACACCAGACACCCCTTCATCACGCGGACGGTAATCGGCGTATCGATGGAGAACCCAGCCCGTTCCAGCCATTGCCCCTGAAGATTAATCCAGGGAATGGTGGACGCGACCGTTTGATCAAAACGGTTATGATTCTTATCTTTAATAATGCGGGAGTAGTAGCCTTTCCGAACCTTGAGGGATCGGGTCTGGCCATGGGTGCTTTTAGATGAGCACCGTTCTGGCGTATGATGGTTGGTAGCCATAATAACCTCTCTATTAGGTTGTTGTGGTTAGCTGGCCTGTTGGGTTACCGCCCTTCAGGTCAGTGCTTTTTATGATGCTTGCTGTTGTGTAATCAATGCTTCCAACATCTCTGTAATAAATTTTTGCTGGCCTGGAGTGTCGTTAGCACCCTGGGGCAGCGCTTCTATAAGTTTTTTCTGATTGCGATCCCCCTTCTGATTATCCGATAGGACTCATTGCCTGTTCCATGCGCTGCTTGGCGATCATGGCATCAATGAGATTAATGACGGTCTCTTTATCGCTCACATTGAAAGACTCCAGCAATTTAAAGCGCTCCAATAGCCGCTGGTTGTGTAGCGGCATATCCTCAGCCACTTGACCGGTAATTAGATAGTCGATTGTGGTATCCAGGGCCTTAGATAGTTGTATGAGTTTGTCCAATGGAGGTGTATGTATACCGGATTCATACTTGTTGAGTTGCTGGTAGCTGCCTTCAATGCATTTGGCCAACTCCTTCTGAGTCCAGCTTTTCTGCTTTCTAAGCTGCTTTATACGTGTACCAACGGCTTTGCGGATCTCTGAATCTTGCATAATCAAATTAATGTAGTTGTTCATGAGGGTCTCCACAGTATATCCGCATGTCTGAAATAGGCATTGACGCAATCGCGTAACAAGTATATAACTATCGCGCAATGCGTACAATATTTATTCTTGACAGGTTTTTAGGGGGAATCGCTATGGCCCGTATACCGGAAGATGAAATCAACCGCCTTAAGGAAAAGATCTCCCTGGTTCGCCTGGCTGAGAGCCAGGGCCACAAGCTCAAGAAGCAGGGTAAGGATTTTCTCCTTAGCTGCCCCTTTCATGAAGAAGACACGCCAAGCCTGGTGATTACTCCCTCCAAGAATCTGTTCCGTTGCTTTGGTTGTGATGCCGGTGGTTCAGTAATCGACTGGATGATGAAGACTCAGAACGTCAGCTTTAGGCATGCTGTGGAGCTGCTACAGAAAGAGGTCGGTCTCAGTTGTGGGCACAGCACACCTACAAGCCCTCCTAAATCCTTACCCCCCTTAGCTGCTAATCCGAATAACCAGGCCACCTTGAAACGTGTCATCGACTACTATCACGAATGCCTCAAAAGCAGTCCGGAGGCTCTGGAGTACCTGGAGAGTAGGGGGCTGAAGGACACTGAACTGATCGAGCGGTTCAAACTGGGGTATGCCAACCGCTCCTTGGCCTACCGCCTGCCGGAGAAAAACCGCAAGGCCGGGGCGGAGGTCCGGGGACAGCTTCAAGCGATCGGTATCCTGCGCAAGAGTGGCCATGAGCACTTTAACGGCTCTCTCGTGGTTCCAGTTGCAGACGAGCATGGCGTTATCAGCGAGGTCTACGGCCGTAAGATCCGCAAAGACTTACGCAAGGGAACGGCCCTCCATCTCTACCTACCCGGCCCTCATCAAGGGGTATGGAACACCGAGGCCCTGAAAGCCTATAAAGAGATCATCCTCTGTGAAGCGCTGATCGATGCCATGACCTTCTGGGTACATGGGTTCAGGAATGTGACCACCAGCTATGGCACCGGAGGCTTTACCGATGACCACCTGGCCGCCTTCAAATCCCATGGAATAGAACGTGTTCTCATTGCCTATGACCGTGATGAAGCCGGCAACCGTGCTGCTGAAGAGCTGACCAAAAAGCTGATGGTATCCGGAATAGACTGCTTCCGGGTCCTGGTGCCGAAGGGGATGGATGTTAATGAATACGCCTTACAGGTAAAGCCTGCCAAAAAGAGCTTGGGTCTGGTAATCAGAAAAGCCGAATGGCTGGGCAATGGTCAAAAACCAGAGATCACCACAGCCTCAGAAACCCTAGCCGAAGTGATAGAAACCCCACCGGCAACGCCACTCCCTGAAGCGCCAAAACCGATAGATGCCGAAATCACCGAGCGGGAAGTGCTGATCTCCCTTGGGGGTGACCCCCGGCATCCTGCCTCCGGTTCACATAAGGCCATCCCTGGCCAAAACCGCCGTTACCGTATCCGTGGACTGTCAAAGAACATGAGCTACGAACAACTCAAAATCAACCTGCTGGTCAATGTGGGTGAACACATTCATGTGGATCAGCTGGATCTCTACAACGCCAAGGCCCGACAGAGCTTCATCAAACAGGCCGCTACCGAGCTAGGTCTGGAAGAGGGCACCCTCAAGAGCGACCTGGGCAAAGTCCTGCTAAAACTTGAAACCCTCCAAGACCAGCAAATCAGCCAGACCCTGAAACCCGAAGAGAAAGCCCACGCCCTCAGTGACGAAGAGCAACAGCAGGCACTCGCGCTGCTAAGGGATAAAGAGCTTCTCAATCGCATCCTGACTGACTTCGAGACCTGCGGTGTGGTGGGTGAAGAGACCAACAAGCTGATGGGGTATCTCGCTTGTGTCTCTCGCAAGCTGGATAAACCCCTGGCCGTCATCATCCAGTCCACATCCGCCGCCGGTAAAAGCGCTCTCATGGATGCCATCTTGAACCTGATGCCGGAAGAGGAGCGGGTTCAATACTCCGCCATGACCGGGCAAAGCCTCTTCTACATGGGCGAGACCAACCTGAAAAACAAGATCCTGGCCATAGCAGAGGAGGAGGGGGCAGAGAACGCCGCCTATGCCCTGAAACTATTACAGTCAGAAGGAGAACTGACCATCGCCAGCACCGGCAAGGATGAGTCGAGTGGCAGCATGGTGACCAAGGAGTACCGGGTAGAGGGCCCGGTGATGCTGTTTCTGACCACCACGGCCATCGACATCGATGAAGAGCTGATGAACCGCTGTGTCGTACTCTCCGTGAATGAATCCAGGGAGCAGACCCAGGCGATCCACGCCATGCAGCGCAAACGGCAGACCTTGGAAGGGCTGCTGCAGAGTGAAGACCGGAAACAGCTTATCGAGCTGCACCGCAATAGCCAGCGCTTGTTACGACCTCTCTTAGTCGCTAATCCCTTTGCTGAACAACTGACCTTCATTGATGACAAGACCCGGACCCGCCGGGATCACATGAAATATCTCTCACTTATTAAGGCCATTGCCCTGCTGCATCAATATCAGCGTGAAGTGAAGAGCGTCGATCATGGAGGGAAGCTGTTGCAGTTTATCGAAGTGACAACAGGGGATATCGAGATAGCCAACAAGCTGGCCCATGAAGTACTGGGTAGAACCCTGGATGAGTTGCCGCCTCAGACCCGGAAACTGTTACAGCATATCCATGCAATGGTGAAGCATAGTTGTAAACAGAGCGGCGTAGAGCCGAGTGATTACCGCTTTAGCCGCAAAGAGGTACGCACCTCCATAGGCTGGACAGACTTCCAGATCAAGAAACACATCACCCGTCTGCAAGAGATGGAATACCTGCTGGTGCATCGGGGAGGCCGGGGGCAGTCGTTTGTCTATGAACTGCTGTACCAGGGGGAAGGTGAAGACGGAAAAACCTTCCTGTTGGGACTGACAGGAATGGAAAAGTTGCACTGCGACAATAAAAAGAAGCCCCTAAAACGGAAGAAGAAGCCCTCAAGTAGCCCCCAGGTAGCGGCCAAAGCGCCCCCAAGTAGCCCCCTGAAAAACCCCGCAAACCCAACAACCACAGGCCTCAACGGCCATGAGGACAATAAACAGCGGGAAAAGGGTTTACCCCTGAAAAAAGATCTCCCATCCTGTCATACCCCCGCCACCGCCAACTAAGCGGGATCTGAACCATGGGCCGCAAAAAAAGGGCGCTGATCCACGTAGATGATCCCGACGGCCTGGCCGCCTGGATGCTGCGTTACCTGGAGTGGATGGCGGTAACCAACTACTCCGAGCGCACCATCATCAGCCGCAGAACCGACCTGCACCAGTTCAATGAGTGGTGCAAAGAGCGCAGCCTCAAAAAACCTCAAGAGATCACCAAACCGATCCTGGAACGCTACCAGCGCTACCTGTTCCACTAACGCCAACCCAGCGGAGCGCCTCTGAGCTATAGCCGCCAACTGGCGCGCATAATCGCCCTGAGAGGGTTGTTCAAATGGCTCACCAAAAACAACCACATCCTCTACAACCCGGCCAGTGAGTTGGATCTGCCGCGCAAGGAACGGCGCCTACCCAAAGTGATCCTGACCGCAGATGAGGCGGAAACCATCCTCAACCAGCCGGATACCACAAGCAGCATAGGAAAGCGCGATAGAGCCATCCTGGAGACCTTCTATAGCACCGGCATCCGCCGTGCAGAACTGTCCGCACTCAGCCTCTATGACATCGACTGGGAGCGAGAGACCCTGTTCGTCAATCAGGGCAAAGGCAAAAAGGATCGAGTTGTGCCCATCGGAGAACGCGCCTTGCGCTGGATCGAAAACTATCAGCAAAGGATCAGACCGGAACTGCTGGTCGATCCTTCCGAAACCGCCCTGTTCCTGAACTACAAGGGTGAACGGCTGGTACCGGACGGCCTCTCGTTCCTGGTGCGCCGTTACATCGAACAGGCCGGTATCGAAAAACCGGGCTCTTGCCACCTGTTTCGTCACACCATGGCCACCGCGATGCTGGAGAACGGTGCGGACATCCGCTTTATCCAGGAGATCCTGGGCCATGAAAAGCTGGATACCACCCAGCAATATACCCACGTCTCCATCGTCAAGTTGAAAGAGATCCACCGGGCTACGCACCCGGCGGCAAAGCTTAGGCGGGATAGGGAAGGGGAGGAGGTGCTGGACGACTGAATGGATGCAGAGGAGTGACGATATCGGAGCACTTGGGCCGCCCGTCACGGTGCTTGCATCACTGAGCAACAACCGCGCCGCCATCCATGGCGCGAGTCACGGTTGTTGCACAGTAGGCAAGCACCGCGCCGGGCTCTGACTCGCCATCCCTGGCTGCCTTCGTTTGGGTTCTGTAGTTCTGTTCACCAACTCGGCGTCCTGCCTCGTCAGTGGTGCAACATATGCCAAACGACGGCAAATGTTGCGGAGCTGTTTTATACCAACGAACAGAAAGCCCCAGGAGGGTTGGTACCACTGTTCCGACTTCAGTGCGTGGGGCTTACTGTCCGTTGGCAGATCACCCCTATGCATCCCCTCAAGGGGAAGTGGTGCAGGGCCAAGTAACATAACGCGGCATTATGCAAAATGGCCGCCCCGCAAACGGCGCGGTTCAGATGGCGGCCACTTCGCATAACGCAGCGTTATGTGTAAATGGCCCTGAAGGTAGCCCCCCAAACCCCCGCCGGGGGCTTATAAGGTGGCTTCGCGTTTTATCAGATCCCCCGCCCGCCCCGGCAGTCAACTAAAGGGCGCTCCAGCTGCGCAAAAAACCGCGCATCTTCCGTTCCGCCCTTTAGCTGCCTGCCTCCCGTCCGCCCCCAGGGGCTCCCCTAATCAAGTCTTGGTTCGGTGGGAAAAAGTCTTACTGAACTTGCTGATAGGTTAGCACCGTGCTCAAGCTGTCAAGGGTATATAAACGGCGCAAAAAGACGCGCCGCCCTTGACAGCTCTCCGCTCGATGCTTGTGGGTCAGCATGTTCAGTAAGCCTTACTGGGCTGTAAACAGCCAATAGGAGAAAACATCATGAGTAATCTACCTTGGGAAATCGAAAAGATCATCGAAGTGGCCAACAGCCTACAAGCCACCGGTAGCACGGCAGCCAGCACGGGCGAACGGATCGCGGCGGCGTTCGTACTCAATCAGCAAGAGTATCTACCGGTCATGTATAACGACATGGTAGAAGCCTGGGATCGGTTGGGTGAAGAGTGGCAGGCACACGTCCGGGTCATCAAATATGACTACATGCACTTGATCGGGGAATAACCCCGGCAGGTCGGGCCAAGGAAGGCGCTTCTCCTTAGCAGCTAAAGAAAGATAGTGGTGGTGCTGCTACAATCCCCCTATTAGCATGAGGTACTAATATGGCAACCAAGACACCAGACACTGTTGAGCAGCTGTATGCTGAAATCGATCAAACCCCGGAGCGCTACCGTCCGTTGTTGCTGCGTCTAGTCCACTCATTCCGTGAAGGCATTGAAGAGGATGAGCCATGGCCGACAGCGGCAGAGAGCTTCCGTGAAGGGCTGCGTGATGCAAAAGCTGGGCGTGTGCAGCCGATAGATACTCTCTGGAACGGCATCGACGCAGACTAGCGACTGTGGCGCTACAGTATGCAGGGGCCTTTAAACGGCAGCTCAGACGCTTGAGCCGTAAATACAGGCGTATCCGTAGTGACATTACTCCTATCCTTGAGCTGTTGGATGCAGGGGAGTATCCAGGCGATCAGATCCCTGGTGCCGGTTACACCCTTTACAAAGTCCGGGCACCCAACCGTGATGCTAAACGTGGTACTCGTGGAGGCTATCGAATCATCTACTACCTTCAAACGGAAGATGATGTCTTGTTAGTAGCCATCTACTCAAAGACAGAGCAGTCGGATATCAGTGCCGATGAGATCCGGAAAATCCTGCATGAAGAAGAGAGTGCTCCCTGAAATCGTAGTTCGAACCTGTCCTGGTGAGCCATAGAAAAGCAGCTAAGGGAAAATACCACTTGGCGAACCCTCCATAGCCCCCTAAACTTCCACCTCAGCACCTGCTCTTTAACATCTCAATCCTTCATCTTGGCGAATCGCCGCTGCTAAGCGAAAAACCGCGTCGGGGCCAAAAAATCTTATTGGTCAACCGCGCCGGAAAAAATCCCCTACAACCGCCTGATTGCACTAGGAAAAAACGCCTTCGGTTACGATAGCCGCGTCGGGCTCGTTCGATGCCCGCTATTACGATCCGGATGTGGCGCGGTTTATTACTCAGGACTCATATTTAGGGGAGGGGGGGACTCCGCCGAGTTTGCATCGGTATCTCTACGCCTATGCAAACCCGTTGGCATACATTGACCCAACAGGACATGCGCCTATTACGGACGAGTTAGGCCAGGCACTAACAGATCAAGCTGAAAATCACCTTGCACAAATCAATGAAGATTCGAGTCTTCTGGATGTTGGCTTTCACGGTTTTGTTGCAGGTGCTAGTTATGTAACTGGTGGTGCTGTAGAAGTGGGTAATTTTACTGCAAACATTATTACATCAACCAGTATATTTGGTGATGAAACGAGAGACAGAGCAAATCGTGAGTTAGGCGAAGCATTTACTACATTTGATAAGCTCAATGAAAACAAAGCTGCCGTTGCATCAGGTATTGTAAAAAGTGTTAGAACAAACATTGGTGGGGCGGTTGCGGGTAGTCGTAAAGCCCAAGCTAATGTACTTGCGGGTGTATTAAGCCTTGCTGGTGGCGGGCAGGGGCTTGCTGGTAAAGGTGGTGTTGTTACTAATACGGCTAAGTCGGCTGTTAATCAGGTCGCGAAACAGGTGCCTCGACTAACTGGCGAAGCAGCGAAAATTCTCAAAGGTGTTGGGCAGAAGATACTTGATACTGGGAAGTCGGTTGCTCAGAGGGTTAAGGCCAATGCCAAGCAAGCTGGCCGTAATAGAGCAGCTAAATCTATAAAAACCTTCCAAAATGATATGAAAGAACTTGGTTACAAGGCTGGTGAAATTAACAGTTATGTTAAAGCTTTTGAAACTCAGTCATTTAGATATGGGGCTAATCTCAATCCATTTAAGCGTTTTTATAGACATTACAATGCTGGAGAGAGAATGGGTGGCCCATGGGTGCATGATACAAAGACTCTGCTTAAAGCATCACCATTTAAGAGAAAGATCGATTTAGCCTTGCCAGAAAGTAGTAAAGCTACGGCATCGGCCTGGACTCGCATACCACTTCTGAGAAAGTCAGCTAGCGGTTCTATTGCACATCAATCCTCTCTTTTTACTGGCTTGCCAGGTAGAATCAAAACTGGTGGATTAAAGCAATGGTTTGTTCCTAGTAAGCCAGTGGCAGGTCTTCCTCATTTGAACTTTAGACCTATTAAATGAGCTATGAAACCTATTAAATATGTAAGTGGTGAGTTAGTTAAAGTTGGTGATATTGTTGAGGTTCGTGAATACTTCTGGAAGAAATATCGTGGTTGTGTTGTATATGTTTATGATCCAGAAAAACCCATCTTGCCAAGAGGGGATAACGAGTATGGAATATCAATTAGATTAGACAATGGATGTGAGTTATGGGGTGGTGACCCAGGAAAAGAAGTTACTTTTTTGGAAAGGAAAGAATAAAAGTCAGCTATAGAAGTAAGTAAGAGAAGGGCCATTCGAACTACCATTAGAGGCAATCTAATCAGTCATAGGAGCAAGTAGGGGGCCC
>JBEVXT010000572.1:0-2545 GCA_040505955.1 Sedimenticola sp.
TCCGGCTCTTCTCATCGGCCGGTTAATATTTTCTGCGGCTATTTTCCGCAGGTGTGCAGATATACTACATCTTTTCCAAAACGAACAGTACCGGCCTCATATTACCCAATCTCTATTTCTCACCAAAGGACACAAGCAGATTGTAGGAGTGAGCTAAATAGTTACGAAAAAGAGGTATTTCTCTGCGTACTCCACAACGCCTCTGTGTTCCGCTTTTTCTAGCTGTGCGGTTTCCTCTCGGTGTTCGTATCAATATCGAGATCGATCTCCTCGAGTTCAGACAGATCGAGACCTTCAATGGAGATCTCATCTTCGATTACAGACGTTTCAGTAGAGTTGGTCTTCGTTTCCTCCACCCTCTCTCCGCTGTTCCAGACAGGAATTACCTCCTCATCACTGGTAAAACCCTCAAGCACCGAATCGGTATCGAGAAGAGCGTCGATATCAATGTCGAGTTCAAACTCCTGCTGATCACTCTCGTCGCCAGACAGAAGGGCATCGCCGACAACATCCTGATCATCAGCGGCCGCCCGCCCTGCTCCTCTTTGCCCGGGGTTGGCTACCGATGCCAAGAGTGGATGATCCGGCACCAGCTTCCGGCCCATCTCGACTACATGTTGCCACAAACTGGGAGAGGTTCCAGTGAGATAAGAGTGGGCCTCTTCCAGATAGTCAGAGAACGCCTCCTTATTCCCCTGAAACAGGTAAATTTCAAGTAACTTCGCCATTAACTCGCCACTTTTTTCGGAGCGAGTCGCCAGCGCCGAGGTAATCAATGACTCCGCTTGGCTGTAGCGACGGTAGGCGAGATAGATGTCCACCTCCATCAGCACCGAAGCGACATCACCCTTTGGACTGGTGACATCCCCCCGGTCACTCTCCGATAAAGTGCTCCCCGGGTGATCTGTCTCTATGGAGGCAACTAGGGAGTCCAGCTCCTGTTGATCCGTCTCAGCCACATCAATTGACTGGAAAATCTCCAGATCCGGGTGCCGATCAGTCAGCTCACGACGCCTCCCGCTACGCCACACCAGAACCGTGATAAGGATGATAACCACCACAATCACAGCCATCACACTCTGCAGGTTGTGGTCGAGCCAGGAAGAGCCCCAGGCGACCGGCAGAGGAGAAGAGCCGGATGCCAAATCAGCTGAAGGCAGCGCCCGGGAAGTGTTTGGCGCTTTTGCGGTGAAGGTCGGCGCCGCTACATTGGATTCAGAGGCGGATGTCACGCGGCCGGCGGCCTCAAGCTGATCCAATTGCCGTGTCAGCTGGTCAATTACACTATCTCTCTCCTCAAGAGCCAGGCGGAACTCTTCAATCCGCGACTCCAGCCTGCTCTTGAGCTCAGCCAGCCCCTGGTTAATCTCACGGGCCGCTTCCAGATCGCTCTGGGTATCCTTGGTTGTTTCATGAAGCTTCTCTTCCTGATTCACCGGATAGGCGATATGACCCTCACCGGTAGGCAGCAGTCCCTCAGTCTCGACCACCCTGAGTGCTCTCTCATCACCCTCAGGCTCCCTGTGGCTGGGGGTGGGTGCGATCTCCGGTTCGGCTGCCCGTTTACTTTCGACGGTGGCTACAGCATCGGTTGGCGGAATGTGATCTCGCCACTGACGTGTCTGCATCTGAAATTTGTGCTTTGCTTCAGCCGCCTCTACACCAAGAATATCCCTCTCCCCCGGGATCGTCAGCACCACTCCACGCTTAAGGCGGTTAATATTGCCCCCGGCAAAAGCTGCAGGATTGCGCTGCTGAAGCGCCAGCATCATCTGTTCAATGGTGATCCCACTATCGGGCCGGGTGTTCTCTGCAATCCGCCAAAGCGTTTCACCCGCCGCTACCGGCCCATAGCGCTCTTCGACAGGCTGGCTTGGGATGGCGGGCGGCCTCTCAGCACCGCGCCCTGCCCTCGCCCGAAGCGGTTGCGGATCGAGCAGAATGGCATACTCCCGGATAAAACGTGCACCATTGACATTAACTTCCAGTAAAAAGTTGAGGAAGGGCTCAACAATCGGCTGGCGGGAAGTGATCCGGATTATTACCCCGCCTTGGGAGATCCGGGGCTGAAAGCGAAGCTGTGAAAGTACAAAAGGCCTCTCCACACCCGCCTTTTCAAACAAGCCGGCGGATGCAATTTCTGCTTTGATATCACCAAGCTGAGCGGGATCGGCGGCTATCAGCTTAACATCGGCATCAAGAGGCTGATTCAAACCGGAGTTTACCGATACCTCTCCCAATCCCAGGGCAACGGCCGTAAGCGGCGCCCACATCAGCAAAAGCAGTGAAAGTATCTTTCTGAGCATAGAGTTAATTCAGTAAAACTCCTGGGACGATTCTCCGCACCGACAGGTAGCGAAGATACCGCTGCAGACTCCCGGAACAGGGCCATGAGAGTCTCAGGAAACCACCTGATGACAGACGCTGTGTACCAAGAAAACAGGTAAATTATATCTTAAAATCGTCAACGATAGCTGAGCTGTTCATTCAATCAGCGGCACCATTCCATAATCCGGCTGAAACAGGTAATCTGAGCACTAGTGTT
>JBEVXT010000573.1:0-8913 GCA_040505955.1 Sedimenticola sp.
AAAATATTTGTATTCAAAGCACAAATCCCACCTAATAGCAGGCTATGGCGAGGATTTACAGCACAGATACCAGTAAGTAAGGGGAGCTAAGGTTGAAAAAGGGTTGCATGATTGTCTGCGATGGCAGCAACGGTGCGGGGAAGAGCACTATCATGAAGGCGATAGAGGCTCACCTTCAGTCTGAAAACCGTGATGTGGTCATTACCCGTGAGCCGGGTGGAACGCCTATTGGAGAAAAAATCCGAGAGGTTCTGCTGAGTTCCGACACCCCGGAAATGTGCGATATAACAGAATTGATGCTGTTTGCAGCCGCCCGGGCGCAGCATGTCAGAGAAAAAATCATTCCCGCCATCGAATCAGGGAAGATTGTGATTTCGGATCGTTTTGACTCGGCCACAGTCAGTTTTCAGCACCACGCAAGAGGCTTACCTCTCGAACTCATCAATCAGCTCAATGAGTTAGCCATTGACGGTTTCAAGCCTGATATAACAATCATTCTTGATCTTGATCCCGTGACTGGGCTTGAGCGGGTTAACTCGCGGGGTGATGAACTGGACAGGATGGAAAGTGAGAAATTGGAGTTTCTTCATAACGCCCGTAATGGCTACCTTTCTCAGGCAAAGAGTGACCCCGACCATTTCGTAGTAATTGACGCTTCGCAGCCTCTTGATAAGGTCATATCGGATGTTATCGAGGTCGTTGACCGAATAGTGCTGCGGCAGCAGATTGATTGGGCAGGTAGTTCATGAAAAACTGGAAAGCGATCATCGCCGGTGTGATTTTCACCACCATCCTGGTACTTGTCAGCCAGTTGGCCTTTGTTCTGATAGCGGCGTTTATCGGCGGCGCCAAGAATGACTTCGCTTTCCTGGCTGAGCACAAGGAGGTGCTTTGGCGGCTGCTTGCCCTGCTCTTTTTCTGCATCAGCATGACCTTGGGTGGCATGGCAACGGCCTTCTTATCTCAAATCAATCGGGTGCGTAACGCATTGATCGTTGGCGCGCTGGTCAGTTTGCTATCGCTACTAACCATTGTAGGAAAGGGAGAGTTGACTCTGACCAGCACCCTGCTGATTGGCTTGGGAATTGCCTTTGCCGCCGCCGGTGGCGGTGCCTGGAAAAAATGGGCCCGATAGAAAAAGAGAGTGCAGTAAACATATCGGAAACGTAACTATTCAGGTGATTGATGCGGTTCGCAAGATCACCACATCCTACATGCAAGCATAGGCAGAGAAAGGATTGTAGGATGTGGTGAGGTACGAACCGCATCATTCGAATAGCAATTAACTCTCCGGTGTATCGGTGGTGAACAGATACCTGAATGGTTACTCGGAAACCACTAATAAAGTGGCTGAAAAAATACCATGTAGGGGGTAATATTGACTGCAGAGGATACCGATCTCCGCCAGGGCGCCGCAACCAACTGATCTTAATGGATAACCTACTCCCGACAATCCGCAATGCAGCCCGCGCTCTTATCATTCAGGAAAACCGGATACTACTTTTGAGAAAAGAGGGTGGTGGCCGTGGTGTACGTTTTGCCCTGCCCGGCGGTGCGCAGGATACCGGCGAGACCCTTCATCAGGCGCTGATACGCGAGTGCCTGGAGGAGATCAATGTAGCGCCTGCAGTCCATTCACTGGTTCATGTCGCTGACTTTTTTAAGCAACGTGACAGTCAGCCACCCACCATTAGACACCTGGTTGAATTTCTCTTCCTCTGCTCGGTTCCCGACACCTACTCCCCCCAAAGCGGTTCACACCCCGACAAGCATCAGGTTGATGTGGTCTGGATCGAAATAAACCAGCTGGCTCAATTGCCACTCTTCCCCCGGGCTTTTAAGCCCTACCTGCAATCACTCGGTCAAGGTGATACCCCGGTCTACCTCGGCGGCATGAATGACGATGACATTTCCCAAGAGCATTAAGGATAACCTCCGTTTTCTGATTGCAGAGGTGGACAGTCAGATCGCCAACCTGCACAGCTACCTGGAGACCGCCTCACCACTCACCGCCCAGCGTGTACTCGACCGCAGCGGCTACGCCTACAACCTCAAGATGCGTATCCACAGCAGTTGCCTGAGCCGGCTCAGTGGCTACCGGGAGGGTGATAAAGAGATATTGATGTTGCGTGCGGTGGAACTGATCGCCACCGAGCTGGATCGTATTGCCGAGTTGTGCAGGGACTGTATCAAACAGACCAACTACCTGCAGAACCCACTCTCTCTGAAGGCCGAGGTATACCAGCGGATGCTCGATCGCGTCCGCAAGGGTATCGGTCAGGTGGAGGATGCGATTCACAATAACAACACCCAACAGGCACTGAAGATAGGTGAGATCGAACAGAAGCTGGATCGCGACTACAGCAACCTGCTGAAGCGCCACCTGAAAGCCCTGAAGCGGAGGAAAAACGTCAAGGATCTGACCACCGCCCTATTCGTAGCCCATACGGTGGAGCAGATGGGTGATGCGTTGCTGCAGATCAGTGAATCGATCATCTCAGCCAATATCGGCCAACCGGTCAACACCGATCGCTACTATTCTCTGAAGGCATCAATTGCACAACTCGACAGAGACGAAAAGTTGACTGGCATTCAGATTGAACGCATAGCGGATACCCGTTCAGGCAGCGCCATTGCAGGCATCTCAGTAGCGGATCAAAAAAAGAGCGGTTACGCCGCCATCTTCAAGGATGGAATCAAGCACAAGGTCAAGGAGGAGCGCCAAGGGGTTGAGAGCTGGCATGAGATCTATCCTGGGCTGGCGCCCAAGATCCTCTCCTACAAAAAGCGCGGGCAGTCGGCATCACTGCTGATTGAACACCTGGCGGGCCAGACCTTTGAGCATATTCTGCTGCATGAACCCCCGGCGCTACTGAAGGAGACGGTAACCCGACTCGGTGAAACCCTGACGCTGGTGTGGGGTGAAACCCACATGGACAAACCGGTCTCGGCCGACTATATGCGGCAACTCTCAAAACGGCTGAAGGAGGTCTACCAGGTCCACCCAGAGTTTCGTCAGAGCGACAGCCGCATTGGCAATGTCAAGGTACCCAGCTTCGACACACTGCTGCAACAAGCCACGGCTTATGAGCGGCGAATCAAGGCGCCCTTCTCCGTCTACATCCATGGCGACTTCAATGTCGACAACATCATTTACGACCCGATTGAGAAACGGATCAACTTTATCGATCTGCACCGTTCACGCTATATGGATTACGTCCAGGATATTTCGGTCTTCATGGTCTCCAATTACCGCCTCCAGATTCTTGATAAACCGCTGCGAAGACGCATCATGCGACTGGCCCAGGAGTTCTACCTGTTTGCCGCAGGCTACGCCCGCAGGATGGAGGATCACAGCTTTGAGCTGCGCCTGGCACTGGGACTGGCACGCTCCTTCGCCACCTCGACCCGTTTCATCCTCGACAAATCACTAGCACGGGCGATGTTCGCCCGGGCCCACTACCTGATTGAACGGGTGCTGGAGACCGATCCGAACGCAGCCGGAAAATTCAGCATACCAATCAAGGAGATCTTCGTTGAATAAACTGAAAATAGGGGTGGTGGGCATCCCCGGCAAATGGTCCACCGAGGTGCTTGCCGATGCGGTCGAGGCACGTACCGGCTTCCGCCTGGTGATCGATATGGCCCAGGTAGAACTGGATCTTGAAAGCGGCAGCCTGTGGTTCGGAGAACACGACCTGTGCAAGCTAGACGGCCTGCTGGTGAAGAAGATAAGTGCCGTCTACAGCCCCAACACCCTCGATCGCCTGGAGCTGTTGCGGGTGGCTGAAGGAGCCGGTGTGCGCGTCTTCAGCGGAGCGGAAAACATGCTGCGACTGATCGACCGGCTGAGTTGCACCGTCACCCTGCGCAACGCCGGTATTCCCATGCCGGAGACCCGCGTGACCGAGAATATCGATGCCGCCGTCGCCACGGTAAAGTCATTTGGCAGCACGGTTTTCAAACCCCTCTTCTCCACCAAGGCGCGGGGTATGTGCGTAATCGAGGCAGAGCAGCCGGAAGAGGCCATACGCCACGCCATCGGGCAGTTCCAGACCGATAATCCGATGATGTACATTCAGCGCCGTATCAACCTGCCCGGTCGCGACCTCGGCATGGTGTTCCTTGGCGGTGAGTACCTCGGCACCTACGCCCGCGTCTCCCAGAGTGATACCTGGAATACCACCATCCACAGTGGTGGACGTTATGAGGCCCACACCCCATCGGATGAGGTTATCGACCTGGCATCACATGCCCAGGCCCCCTTCGGCATGGATTTCACCACCGTTGATGTAGCCGAATCAGACCAGGGAGTGATCGTCTTCGAGGTCTCCGCCTTTGGCGGCTTCCGCGGCGCCCTGGAGGGGGCCGGCATCGACGCCGCAACACTTTATACCGACTACGCTCTGGAGGCGCTGAAATAATAATGAATAACAACCGAGAAAAAAACGTTGATGAGATGGCCGAAGCACTCTATGGCGGCGCACAGCTGAATTCAGAGAGACTCCACCTTCGGCTGGGAGAGTGCAATCTGCGGCTGCTATCCAACTCCGCTGAGTTGATCGAGGGGCTGAAGGGCTACTTTGCCCACGTAGTAACAGGCGCTGCAGAGCCCGATATCGAGGTCATCGCCATTGAGCGTGAGGCGCCGGAACTGGGAATCGAGTTTATCGACTGGAAACGTGAGCCGGGAAAAACCGGCCGCAAGGACAGCTATTTCGACTTTCCCGAAGGCCGCCTGGTACGCAAGGTACGCACCGGCATGGTGTTCCTGCAGAGCAGTGGCCCCTGCATAGCCGCCGGCCCCTGCTGTCAATACGACAACCAGGTGATCAACTTCATCAATGCCGAGTACATGAACTGGCTGCAGCACCGCAACTGGCTGATCTGCCACGCCGCCGCCCTGGTTCACCAGGGCCGGGGGCTGGGTATCGCCGGCTTCTCCGGCGGTGGTAAATCAACGCTGATGCTGCACCTGCTGGAGCAGCCCGAGGTGCGCTACCTCACCAACGACCGCCTCTTCATCAAGCCCCAGGGTGCTGCCACCCAGGCTGCAGGCATCCCCAAGCTGCCGCGGGTGAACCCCGGCACCATTGTCCACAACCCCCGCCTGCACAGCCTGATCCCAGCTCAAGAGCGGGATCGCCTCCTGGCCCTGCCGAACAGCGAACTGTGGGAGCTGGAAGAGAAATACGATGTATTTATTGATCAGGTCTACGGTGAGGATCGCATTATCCAGGAGGCTCCCCTGGACGCTTTTCTGGTGCTCAACTGGAGCCGCGAAAGTAGTGAAGAGACCCGTGTCGATGTAGTGGATATCACCCAGCGCCGGGAGCTGCTGGGCGCGATAATGAAATCCCCCGGCCCCTTCTACCAATACAGCGACGGCAGCTTCTTCCAGGACACCACCTCACTGGATGAGGAGGCCTATCTGGCGGCCCTCGACGGCATCACCGTCTATGAGGTAAAAGGAGGGGTGGACTTCGACACACTGTGCAGACTCTCAATCGGGATACTCCACCATGAAACGTGAACTACTGATCCTGCGCCACGGCAAATCGGACTGGGATGTGGCATGTGACGACTTTCAGCGCCCACTGAAGGATCGCGGCAAACGGGGCGCCCAGCGCATGGGAGCATGGCTGTGGCGAGAGGGAAGAATAGCGGATCTGATCATCACCTCACCTGCCGAACGCGCCCTGGTTACTGCCGAGAAGTGCTGTAAGGCAATGGGGCGGGGTGCCACAGGGATCATCGAAAAGAGGCGGATCTACGACGCCGGTGTCGGCGATTTGATGCATGTTCTCAACGAGTCTCCGGCCGAGGCACAGCGCATCCTGCTGGTGGGACACAACCCCGGACTGGAGGAGTTGGTCGAATACCTGGCGGATGTTCGGCCGGCAATCCCCGCAGATGGCAAGCTGATGCCTACCGCCACCCTGGCGATATTCAGCGTGGCCGAAGAGTGGAGCGCCCTCTCTGCCGGAGAGGGACATCTCGAAGAGATTGTACGCCCCAACCAACTGCCGAAAAAATTCCCCTTCCCGGCACCTGATGGTTCTGAATTGAGAGATCGACCCGCCTACTACTACAGCCAATCCTCCGTCATCCCCTACCGAAGGGTGGAGGGGCGCCTGGAGATATTGGTCATCGCCTCCAGTAAGAACAAGCACTGGGTGGTACCCAAGGGGATCATCGATCCCGGACTCAGCCCCCAGGAGTCGGCAAAGAAAGAGGCGCTGGAAGAGGCCGGTGCAGTGGGCGAACCGACAGCGGAAGCACTCGGCGACTACCGCTATGAGAAGTGGGGGGCGACCTGCACCGTCAGCGTCTACCCAATGGCCGTGTCACGCCTACTGCCCGCCGATGAGTGGGAGGAGGAGCACCGCGGGCGGGGTTGGGTCTCTCCGGAAGAGGCGATGAAACGGGTGAAGCAGCAGGAACTGGTGCCGATGATCCGGCAACTGGCGGAGCAGTAATGGCGCAGCGCATTGCCGCACTGATTCGCCACGGCGACTATCACCAACGGCCCGACACGCCCAGCGCCCACCAGCCTTACCCCCTCACCTCCGAGGGCGAAGACCAGGCACTGGAAGCGGCGGTTTGGCTCTATGACGAACTGGCCGCAAACGGCTGGGGAGTAACCACTGAAATCGACAGCTCCCAACTTCTGCGAGGGTGGCAGACCGCTCGAATAATCGCCGAGCGGCTGACTGAGCGCCTGCCCCCGGTATTTGAGGTAACCCCCCATGCCGCCCTGGCCGAGCGGGGAGTCGGCAGTGCCGCCAACCTCACTCTGAGCGAGATTGAGCAGGTACTGGAGGAAGATCCACGCTTCCCCCCTCCGCCGGAGGGGTGGAAATCAAACAGCCACTACCGCCTGCCGCTGCAGGGTGCCGAGTCACTGATGGACGCAGGGCGGCGGGTCGCCGATCACCTGGAGAGCCGTATGAAACAGGCGGCAGGCGGTGGTGGCACCCTCAAGCTCTTTGTCGGCCACGGCGCGGCCTTCCGTCACGCCGCCTACCATATTGGAGTGCTCCGCTTCGAACAGATTGCACAACTGAGCATGTACCACGCCCGGCCTATACTGCTTGAGTATCTACCGAACGGCCAATGGCGACATATCGGCGGAGAATGGAAGATCCGGAAAGCTCAGGATGAATATACCGACTGAGGATTAATCTCCCCCCATGGGCAACAAAAAAACAAAAACCAGAGAACACTCCGTCATCCCCGACTACCGGGGAGTCGAATGGATCACCAGCCCACTGCCCGACAGGGTAGAGCCGTGGCAGATGGGAAAAAGGCACTCCATCGGCAAGGATCGCACCGGTCACCACTCCCTTAAAGAGGAGCTGCATCGTGCTGTCAGCCACGGATCATGGCGCTGGCCCAAACAGCCGATCTATTTTCTCACTGACCTCCACGCCGACGCTGACGCCTTCGCCGCTTCGCTGGTCGCCTCCGGAGGTGTCATCAAGACCGGCCCTAAAGCAAAGTCGTTCAAGCTGACCAAAGAGGGGAAAAAGGCTGATTTTATCATCGGCGGTGACTGCCTCGACAAGGGGCCAAGCACACTGCAACTGCTCGATACACTCAATAAGCTGCGGCACAGCGGAGCACGGGTAAGAATCCTCGCCGGCAACCATGATGTACGGCTGCTCAACGGCATACGCTCTCTCTCCCTGGAGAGAGAACCATTGACCGAACACTTTTTCGTCCGCCTGGGCCCCAAAGTGGTACCACTGCTAAAGGAGGTGCGTAGTAGATACCTCAAGGGCCGTAACGCTCTGCGCGGCGTACCCTCAAAGCAGAACTGCCGACGCCAACTCTTCCCCTCGTCCCGCTGGTTTGACGAGTTTGTCAAAGAGGCGGTCTGGGTCATGCCTGCACCGGGAATCGAGCGGGAGATAATGCGAATGCGGGAGAAGATGGCGGGATTTGAAGCCGCCTGCAACCGTGGCGGCCTGTCGCTGCGCGAAGCCTATGCCGCCGCCCACAAATGCCGGGAGATATTTCTCGATCCCAAGGGGGAGTTTTCCTGGTTCTTCCATGATATGAAGCTGCTCCACAGGGAGGGCTCATTTCTCTTTATCCACGCCGGGGTCAATGACCGCATCACATCGGTCATCAGCAACAGGGGCTTCAAGCGCCTCAACCGGATGTTCCGCGAACAGCTCACTAACGAGCTGTTTGAGTTCTACTACGGTCCGCTGGCCAACACCCTGAGAACCAAATACCGCAATGTGGACATGCCACTCACCCGCTTCGGCGTCAAACATATCCGCCATCGTGGCATTCACGCCATTGTCCATGGCCACCATAACCGCACCAGGGGGCAGCGCATCATGCTGCGACAGGGTATGATCCACATCGAAGGAGATACCTCAATGGACCGCAATACCCGCGCCAAAGAGGGTCTCCAGGGGATCGGGGCGGGAGTGACTATCATTCGTCCCGAAAAGCGGATTATCGGCATCAGCAGCGACTACAAATTCGCCAAGGTGTTCGAGCCTGAAAATCTAACCGACCCGGAATAAATCATGCGTCAAAGTAAAGTCAGTTTCCGCCACCACTCCCTGCAAAACACCAAAAGCATTCAGGAGTTTCTCAAATCGGTGGCCAAGGGTATCGACAAGGGCAGACTCACCTTCAGCGATGACGACGGAGAGATCGTCATGGAGCCGAAGGATCTGTTAACCCTGAAAATGACCGCCTCCCAGGATGAAACCCTCAACCGCCTCAACATCCGGATCAGCTGGCAGAGTGAGGAGGAGAAACCACGGGAGCAGAAAAAACTGACGGTAAAAAGTGGCAAGGGCAAGGGTAAATGATCATTAACCTGATTGCCCCTGAAACTCAGCCGGAAATGAACGCATATGAACGCAAATATGGCTCTAAAATTACCAG
>JBEVXT010000574.1:0-2655 GCA_040505955.1 Sedimenticola sp.
TTATCTTCGCACTCGGCTGGTTGGTACTGGTTCTGTCAGTGTCGGCGGTTCTACTGCTGATGTTTATGATCCGTGAAGGGGAGGCGGCACGGGTGGCCGTCTATTTTTATCTGGTGCCGCCGATGACGGCGATTGAAGCATGGCTGCTGTTTGACGAAACCTTCACCCTACAAGCGCTGCTGGGTATCGTCATTACAGTGCTAGGGGTCCATCTAGTGCTGAAGAGAGCGTGAGTTGACGTCCGATGGGCAATACAAAGAAGGCAATTCAATGAAAAAGGGTAACTATTCAGCACGGTAATCCGGAACTCAGGAGTAGGAGCGAACTTGTTCGCGAAGAGCACGTTTCGTAGTCCATCGCGAACAAGTTCGCTCCTACAACACCTCTGTTCCACCATCACTGTGGTTTTCAGGATTTTGGTACAGAGCCATGAATGACCAGGACACACATTACTAAATCGTGTGTGTGTAAGTTATGAGTGTCCTTTCTTTCTGTGGTAAGGCTGTGCTATTTCTGGGGGGATGGGAAGCATAAGAGGATATTTTCTGCTGGATATCTTGTTTATACCGTATGTTATGTGGTAAGAAAACTATAAAATATGCCAAGCTACAGACTGCACAAGGTGATATTGTTTTTTTCGCGGACTCATTTGATCTGTGGAGTGCAGTGTTCGATTTGGCCGGTTGCATCAAAGTCAGAACAAGTCATAGCTAAAGAAAAACTCGAATGCGCTCTTGTGCTAATAAAGAAATACACCCCTGTTAAGTTTTCTGATTTAGTTAAAGATGTTAGTGGAGTGTTAGTTGCTGGGATACCAACTTTTCATGGACAGTACATTAAGGATCTAAAACTTATAGAGCTATACGATGAATTTGTCATTGATCCTAATACAACCGCCGAGGAGTTAGCGAGTACGCTCATTCATGAAGCACAACACGGAAGATTGTTTCGTCTCGGGTATGGATATGATGAAGGTATTAGAGGGCGTATAGAAGCACTTTGCTTCCGTTCTGAAAGGCTATTTGGTAGCCGCATTCCTAATGGCATTAAAATTGTTGAAAATGCCGATGTTTGGCTAAGTGGAAACTATGATGAAAGATTCACGAATAAAGGAAATAGAGAGGCACACTTGAATGCTTTGGATAACATTGATATCCCAAGGTGGTTTAAAGGTCTTTTATTGTGGCTGGTTCAACGAAAATCCACATAACCATCAAATACAGCCGACTCGTAAACTCGCGGCTGATTTGGGGCGTTAGCTTGCTGAAGACAAAATGCACACAAATGTGCTACGCTTAGGCACATGAGAATCTATAATTGGAATTCAGATAAAAATCAGGAGCTTATACTCGGTAGAAATGTTTCTTTTGAAGAGGTGATATTTCATATTGATCATGGAGATCTATTAGACGATATTGCTCATCCGAACGCTTCAGATTACCCCAATCAACGTATTTTTATTGTCTGCATTAAAGACTATGTTTACCTTGTCCCATATGTGGAAAGCGAAGATGAAGTGTTTCTAAAAACAATTATTCCTAGTAGAAAATTCACCAAGCTTTATCTTGGAGGTAAATCATGAGTAAAGCCACATTGTCGAAAGAGGAGAAAGCGCTGCTTAAAGCCGTGGAGGCTGGTGAGTTTGAGTCAGTTTTAACTGAAGCTCGCAAAAAGGAATTGAAGGCAATCGCCAGCAACACGTTTAAGAAGGATAAAAGAATTAACATCCGAATATCCAATCGGGATTTAACAGCTATTCAGTCAAGAGCGTCAGAAGAAGGTATTCCGTACCAGACTTTTGTGTCGAGCATTATTCACAAGTACATTTCTGGTTCATTACAAGATCTCACAGCTAACAAGCAAATACAGCCGACGCAAAAAACGCGCGGCTGATTTTGGCGTTACTGCGACACGATGTCGCATGATTTACTGCTAAACAGCAACTTGGAGTTGTGAGTTTAGCCAGATGTGGTGTCACCTGTTCCCGAACCGGGGGGGGCGTCGCTGGCAACGGCGGGGTCTCAAGCACCCAGTAAACGTCACAACGATGAGTGGCACATCGTCTCTCTGTGGCCTCGGGGAATGGTCGGTAGGGGTAATGTAAGTAAAGGCTTGGTGTTACGTATCGTGAGCGAAGCGGGGCTAGAGCCACCATTCGGCCCCAGTGCCAAAATGGCAATGCCGGGCAGGTCGGTAAGTTTTGACGGTGAACCGACACACCTGTAGACCCGGTCGGTATAAAGAGCCACCCTAACCCGATCTATCTGTAAATCATGTGGAACGTGGTAAGTCTGAATCTCTCTCCGTAGGGCGCAACGCCCAGGCAGTTGGAGTCGGTCTCCCGCAACGAATACCAGGACACCCATCACTAAAACAACGGAATACCAGGACACCCATCACTAAAACACTGGTATTCTGCTGGTATTCTGGTATTCCGGTATTCCGGTATTCCGGTATTCCGGTATTCCGGTATTCCGGTATTCCGGTATTCACAGTGTATGAGCATCGGTGTTTTTCCCACCGACCTTGATTATATGTAGTCTATAGGCTACTATAAGTCTATAATATACGAGATTGAAACCACCCCAATTTTTGACAAATGGCTGTCTAGGCAAAAAGACCGGCAAGCGGTTAAGACTATTGCCATGCGTATCG
>JBEVXT010000575.1:0-10430 GCA_040505955.1 Sedimenticola sp.
GATGTTCTGCTTAAACCGAAACGCAGTACCCTGACTTCACGCAAAGAGGTGATACTGGGGCGGGAAATCGCCTTTTATCACTCATCGAAGGTGTGGCGCGGTATTCCCATCATGACCGCCAATATGACCAGCTGCGGCACCTTTGAGATGGCCCGCATCCTCACCCCCCATCGGATCATCACTACCTTCCATAAATACTACGCTATCGACGACTACCGGGCGTTTTTTGAGAGCTACGACAATCCTGACTATATCGCCTACACATTGGGAATCAGAGAGGGGGATCTGGCACAGCTTGATGTAATGATTGAGAACAGGTTGATCAACAACTTCTCCTTTATCTGCCTGGATGTACCCAACGGCTATCTGGAGAGGTTTCTTGGAGTGATCCGGCATGTCAGGCGCCGCTGCCCCGAGCACATCATCATTGCCGGAAATGTGGTCTCCAACGAGATGACCGAGGAGATCATTCTCAACGGCGCAGATATCGTCAAGGTGGGGATAGGTCCCGGTTCCGCCTGCACCACCCGGCGCATGACCGGCGTCGGTTACCCCCAGCTCAGCGCCGTGATCGAGTGTGCCGATGCCGCTCATGGTATCTCCAATGATCAGGGCTACGGACTGATCATCGCCGATGGCGGCCTCAATACACCGGGTGATATTGGCAAGGCGTTCTGCGGCGGTGCCGACTTCATTATGTCCGGCTCCCAGTTCTCCGGTTACGAACAGTCGGGGGGCGACACGGTGGAGCGTGATGGCAAGCTCTATAAAGAGTATTTCGGCTCATCATCCAACAAGGCGATGAAGGAGTACTACGGCAAGAAGGATCTCCACCGCGCCTCCGAGGGGCGCTACACCCTGATACCTCACAAGGGTGATCTGGAGGATTACATCCAGGACCTCTTCGGTTCCCTGCGCAGTACCGCCACCTACATCGGCGCAAAAAAGCTCAAAGAGTTTCCCAAGCGGGCCACCTTTATTCGCACCAACCGCCAGTTGAACACCATCTATGAGCAGTATGAAGCAAAAGAGTAGCGTAACTATTCAGCTCACCCCTAAAATCCGCCATTCCTGCGTTACAAAATGATCATTTACAGTTGTAAACTCACATTTTGCGCCTTGAACTGACGAATTTTAGGGGTAATCTGAACAGTTAGGGCGTAGTGCTGAAGAATTATAGAGTAGTCGCCATTACAGAAGGTGTTTGCCATCGAACAGATCCACCTCAAGTGAGAGCGGATCCAAACCCTCTATGCAGCCGACATTCACCCGGTAGTGGCCGGGCTTTCTTACCGTCTGGTGAAAGGGGTAGATGCCGCACTTTTTACAGAAGAAGTGTTTGGCTGTTTTTTCACCAAACTGATAGAGCCCCAGGGCATCCTCTTCAGCTTCGATGATGAGATTCTCCGGTGCGATGACCTCCGATGACATCACCGCCCCCTTTCGTATGCAGATAGAGCAGTTGCAGCGCAGTCCATGAGTGATTGGTTCCCCTTCATAGGAGAAACGAACCGCTCCGCAGTGACAGCTTCCCTGATGTTTTTTAGACATATTGTGTACTCACTTTTTCTTGATTGGTGTGAAACCGGCCTCTTTTACGGTTTCTGCTCCTGGCCCGCTTGGCTTTCGCCGCTTGCCGATATTCTTTTTGTCCCGTAGGCGCTTTTTGATCTTTCCGGGTCTCTGTTTCCCTTCACTTTCACCCTTTTTCACACTGCTCGCTTTAGCCGCTCGCTTCTGTTTTTTCGGGCCATTGTAGCTACCCTTGAGCGCTTTCACAGTACGGTGCTCAAACACCACCCGCAAGTAGTGCTCTATGCCGGTCATCAGGTTCCACTCCTGGGCACCGATCAGCGAGATGGCAAGTCCCTCATTGCCGGCGCGTCCGGTGCGGCCGATGCGGTGAACATAATCGGTGCCGTTGCGCGCCATGTCGAAATTAATTACCAGGTCGACTCCCTTTACGTCCAGACCACGGGCCGCCACGTCGGTAGCCACCAGTACCTTGATCACGCCGCCACGAAGCAGCTCCATCACCTGATTACGGGAGTCCTGATCCATGTCGCCATGGAGGCTGTTGACCCGGACACCCTTGTCGCGTAGCGCTCTTCCCAGTTTGTCCGCCTGTACCCGGGTGTTGGTGAAGACCAGCGCTTTATCGAAGGTTTCATTGCTCAGCAGCCAGGTGAGCAGCGCCTCCTTGTGGAGGGCGTCATCCGCCGGAATGATCTGTTGGCGGATGCTGCTGTGTTGGTCACGGGCGCCGCTGAGCTTGATCACCTCTGGCTCGCGCATCACCTGGTCGGTGATTTTTTCCAGCCCCCGGTGGTTGAGGGTGGCGGAGAAGAGCAGGGTCTGGCGATCTTTGTTGCACTGCTCGACAACTTTCAGCACATCCTCGCTCATTCCCATGTCGAGCATACGATCCGCCTCATCCAGCACCAGCACTTCCAGGCTGCTGAAATCGGTGGTGCCGCGCTCGATGTGTTCCAGCAGACGCCCTGGCGTGGCGATCAGTACCTCGGGCTCTTTTCTCAGCAGGGAGAACTGGTACTTGAAGCTTGCGCCGCCGGTGATGAGGCCCACCTGCAGGCGGCTGGCCGCCGCCAGTTTCTCAGCCTGTTTTGTTACCTGTCTGGCCAGCTCCCGGGTGGGTGTGAGTATCAGTGCGCGGGTACCGCTGCCGGTGGGTTTTTTGGTCAACAGCCGGTGCAGAAGGGGCAGCAGGAAAGCGGCGGTCTTGCCGCTACCGGTCTCTGCACTAACCAGCAGATCCTTCCCCTCCATGGCGGCGGGAATGGTGGCGTTCTGTACCGGAGTCGGTTCAATAAACTTTAGCTCGGCAAGTTGTTTATTAAGGCAGGTGTGAAGGGAAAAGTGGGAAAACAAAGAGAGACCTCGGTGGCTGTTTACTGATTGGAGAGGGATTTTACCAGAGAAGGGCGGTTTTCTCCTTCCGGAAAGCATGGTGCGATGGGCAGGTGGATGTTTGATTGGGTGGAATTGAGCGGCATGGGGGTTGAATTGTGCTATTTTAGGCCGAATCTATCAGCGTTATTACACTCGTAATTATTCAGTTGGGTACGGGGTCGGAGTCGATTGCCCACATCCATGTGGGCAATCGACTCCGACCCCTGCCGTGAAAAGACCCTCTTGGCGGGGGGGTACTGAAATAGTTACTTACACTCTATACTTGAAGGAATTGTAGATGAGAAAAAAATTGATTCTGTTGGCGCTTATCGGCCTGTTTCTGAGCGGTTGTGGTCAATCCCCAAGCGTGGCTGTACTGGATATGGAGCGTCTGGCGAAAGAGACCGGGCTGGAAAAGATCTCCAGTGATCTGCTGGATAAGACTAGAGAGGAGCTGCAGGCTGGTCTGCAGGCGCAGCAGGAGGAACTGAAGGCGCAGGTGACGGCACAGCAGGAGAAGATGAGTGATCCCCCTACCCAGGCGGAGATGCAACAACTGGCGGAACTCTCCGCTATCGCCGGCAGGCAGCTTCAACAGGCCCAGCAGAAGGCAAATATCACCCTGCAGCAGCTAGGGCGGAATCTCGCGCGACAGTTTCGTGCACAGATACAGCCTCATGCCCGCCGTGTGGCGGTGCTGCGGGGGATGAGCCTGGTACTGCAGGATGATCGTAATACCGTTTTTGTCGCCCTGCCGGAGATTGATATTACCGATGCGGTAATCACCGAAATTAAAGGAGTGACGATTGAACTGAAGGCGGAGAAAAAAGATACTCCGGCGCAGGAGGAGAGCGTGCCGGTTGATGGGAATTAAAACGTAACCATTCAGTACCCCAGCTAAGAGGGTCTTTTTACCAGGGGGTCGGAGTCGATTGCCCACATGGATGTGGGTAAGAAGCGTGAGCCGGGAGCGGAAGCATTGCCCACATGGATGTGGGTAAGAAGCGTGAGCCGGGAGCGGAAGCATTGCCCACATGGATGTGGGTAAGAAGCGTGAGCTGGGAGCGGAAGCCTTGCGTTGAAGAAGGTTGGGGGGATTTACAGTTTTTTGCCGCAATCGACTCCGACCCCGAACTATAGAATGATGCGGTTCGTACCTCACCACATCCTACAATCCTTTCTCCGCCTATGCTTGCATGTAGGATGTGGTGAGCTTGCGAACCGCATCAATCACCTGAATAGTTACCATTAAAACAACTGCTCATTGGGTCAGCCTGATCTGACGCTCCATCGGCAGGGATGGATCCACCGCCCATTCGGCAGTGGAGCCGTCATAGAGACGCGCCTGGCTGTTGCCTAACAGCTCATGGGATACAAACCAGCCGAGGGCGGCCCGGTGGCCGGTATGGCAGTAGTGAATCTGCGGGCCGCTGACGGGCACCCCGACGGCGGCGTAAATCTTCTTGATATTTTCAATTGATTGCATCTTGCCGCTACCGTTGAGTGTCAGCCACTCATAGTTGAGGTTCAACGCCTTGGGAAGGCTGCCGGTACGCTCCTTGCCACCTGCCAGGTAGATGCCAAGATACTCTGCGCGGCTGCGGTTATCGACCATCGGGACTCCCTCCGACAGAGCCAGTTTTACGGCAGAGGCATCGGTAAGGTAGGTGCTTCTCGGTGAGATACGGAAGGTTTTTGCCGACGGTCGGTTGCTGCCTTTCTGTAGCGGATAAACACGCTTCTGCGCATAGCCGATCAAGCCGCCATCGAGAATCGATACCTTGTCATGCCCCAACGCTTTGAAGCTCCAGTAGACGCGGGCTGCGGTCGCCATATCCCCTGCGCCCGAGCCGGTAGTGACCAGAACTACATGGCTCTCGTTATCGATCCCCAGCCTGCCGATCAACTTTCCCAGCTCACCGGACGGCGTCATCATCTGTACAGTGCCCCTGGTATCTTTCCTGCGCCAGTCGCCGTAGTTACTGTTTACGGCGCCGGGTATGTGATAGCGCTGATACGCCTGTGCCTGCTGCAGATCGAGAATAACCAGTTCCGCCCGGCCCTTATTGGCCTGCAGCCATTTGCTATCCACTAACGGCTTGGCCGATACAGTGAAAGAGAGTGCAAGGATGAACAGTAAAAAAAGGGTCTTGATTGTGATACGCATTGTTGATCCAGAATATTATGTTATTGAGCACTGTGCCGTGACTGTTCAGATTGCCCCTGAATAGTTACTCTGCTGCAGCCTTCATTTCAGCCTTGGCCGATGAGATGACTCTGGCTGCTGATCGGAACAGAAAAAGTACAAGCGCAAGCGCCACCAGTAGATCCGGCCAGCCCGAGCCTGCCAACCATACGGCACCTGCCGCCAAAAATACCGAGATGTTCGAGACGATATCATTTCTGGAACACTCCCATACCGAACTCATATTGACATCTTCCGCACGGTGCCGCCAGAGCAGGTAGAGACAGAGTGAGTTGGCCAGCAAGCCCGCCAAGCTGAAAATGCCCATGATTTCAAACAGGGGCATGCCGGGAACAAAAAACCGGTAAACAATCTGTGTGGCAACTACAGAAGCGGCAAGGAAAATAAGCCAACCCTTGAAAAGAGCGACCTTCGCCTTTACCGCTGTGCCTCGGGATACGGCATAGATACTCAGGCCATAAGTCAGGGCGTCCCCCAGATTATCGAGGCTGTCTGCAAGCAGTGCCGACGACTTCCCATAAAATGCAGCCACGACGATCACCACGAACATGACAGCATTGATCCACAGGACTGCCCGCAACGTCCCCCGCTGCCTTTCCTGCAGCCCATCTACCGAACAACCGCCGTCACAGCAACCACCCATACTCTTCTCCTCGCCGTGCAAATAAGAGACTACAGAGGCAATTATGTAACTATTTTAGATCACATAGTGTAACTATTCAGCTGCTGCCATACACCGACGACAGCCTGCACCGCTCCGGGGTATCATGCTGCCCATGCTGTTTTAGTGGTTGACTATTGTATGCTGCTTGGGTGTCCATGATGGGTATTAGGTTATGAGTGCGCCTCTGGAAGGGCTGAAGGTGCTTGAGCTGGCGCGTATTCTCGCCGGGCCGTGGATCGGTCAGACACTGGCTGATCTGGGCGCTGATGTGATTAAGGTGGAGAGCCCTTCCGGGGATGATACCCGCAAGTGGGGGCCGCCTTTTATTCAAGGGGAGGAGGGGGAAGACCTTGATGCCGCCTACTACCACAGCTGCAACCGCGGCAAGCGCTCCGTGGTTCTCGACTTCCGTACCAATGAAGGGGCTGAGGCGGTGCGCCGTCTGGCGGCGCGTTCCGATGTGCTGATCGAGAACTTTAAGGTGGGCGGCCTTGCTAAATACGGTCTCGATTATGAGAGCCTGCGTTCGCTCAATCCCCGTCTTGTCTACTGTTCGGTAACCGGTTTTGGCCAGAACGGCCCCTATGCCCACCGCGCCGGCTATGATTTTATGATTCAGGGGATGGGGGGGATTATGGATCTTACCGGTGAGCCTGAAAGCCCGCCCCAGAAGGTGGGTGTTGCCTTTGCCGATATCTTTACCGGCCTCTACGGGGTGATTGCCATTCAGGCCGCGCTGGCAGCGCGGGAACACAGCGGTGAGGGGCAGCAGATCGATATGTCGCTGCTCGACTGTCAGGTGGGAGTGCTGGCCAATCAGGGACTCAACTATCTCGTTTCGGGCGCAGTGCCAAAGCGTCTTGGTAATGCTCACCCCAATATTGTCCCCTACCAGGTTTTTCCCGTCTCTGACGGCTATCTCATTATTGCAGTGGGGAGTGATGGGCAGTTTGTGAAGCTGTGCCGTGTGCTCGGTTGCGATGAGTTAGCAAATGACGAGCGTTTTGCCACTAATGCCGGAAGGGTGCGCAATCGTGATCTGCTGATTCCCTTGCTCAACGACCGAACCGCAGGCTTTAGTCATGACCGGTTGTTGGTCAGTCTGGAAGGTGAGCAGGTGCCCGCCGGCCCCATCAACAGCGTCGCCGAGGTGTTCAGTGATCCCCAAGTGCTGCATCGGGGGCTGCGGCTCGATCTTCCCGCTGATGGGGTGCAGGGGGGTACGGCGCCCTCCCTGCGCACACCGATTTCCTTCTCCGCCTCGCAGATGAAATATAGTCATGCCGCGCCCCGGCTGGGGGAGCATACCGCAGAGATTCTCGACGAGATTGGTATGGGTGAGGATTCATGAAGAGCGGAGGCCGGTTGATAGTGGAGTGTCTGGAGGCTCAGGGGGTGGAGCGGGTCTTCTGTGTGCCGGGAGAGAGCTATCTTGCGCTGCTCGATGCCCTCTACGACTCACCGATTGAGACCGTGGTCTGTCGCCAGGAGGGTGGGGCGGCAATGATGGCAGAGGCGGTGGGCAAGCTTACCGGTCGGCCGGGAGTGGTGATGGTGACCCGTGGGCCGGGGGCTGCCAACGCCTGCGCCGGCATCCATGTAGCCCAGCAGGACTCAACGCCGATGATTCTGTTTGTCGGCCAGATCGGCCGCGACATGCGTGGGCGTGATGCCTTTCAGGAGGTGGATTACCGCCACTTCTTCGGCGACATGACCAAGTGGGTGGCCGAGATCGACAGCGCCGAACGGATACCCGAAATGCTCTCCCGCGCCTTTCATGTAGCCATGAGCGGACGGCCCGGCCCGGTGGTGTTGGCACTCCCTGAAGAGATGCTGCAGGAGGCGGTCAAATCTTCTCCCGGGCGACGCGTTGAACCGGCCGATCCGGCACCGACACCACAGCAGATCTCCTCCCTGAAGGAGCTGTTGGCGGCGGCAAAAAAGCCGTTTGTTATTGCCGCCGGTTCACGTTGGGAGAGCGGGGCGGTGGTGTTGCTGCAGCGCTTTTCGGAGTGTTGGCGGCTACCGGTGGGTTGCTCTTTCCGCCGCCAGATGCTGTTTGATCATGAGCACCCCCATTATGCCGGTGATATCGGTCTGGGGATCAATCCGGCGCTGAAAAGGCGCATCAGCGAGGCCGATCTGCTGTTGCTGGTGGGTGGCCGATTTTCCGAGAATCCGTCACAGAAGTTCTCCCTGCTTAACATTCCCAGCCCCTCCCAGAAACTGGTTCATGTCCATCCCGGGGCTGAGGAGCTGGGGCGCATCTATCATCCTGATCTGGCGATCAACGCCACCGCCGGGGAGTTTCTCAAGGCGCTGCAGGCGCTTGTCCCTCCGACGATCCCCACCTGGTCAGGGGTGGCGGAAGCCGCTCATGCCGACTATCTCGAATGGTCGGGAGAGATCCCCGCCACCCCCGGCAAACTACAGATGAGAGAGGTGATGAGGTGGCTCGAAGAGCACCTGGATGAGGATGCCGTTATCACCAATGGTGCAGGTAACTACGCTACCTGGGTTCACCGTTTTCACCGCTACCGTCGCTTCGGCAGCCAACTGGCTCCCACCTCCGGCTCCATGGGTTACGGCCTCCCAGCCGCCATTGCCGCCAAGCTCACCTATCCCCGACGGCAGGTGATCTGCTTTGCCGGTGACGGATGTTTTCAGATGACCATGCAGGAGTTTGGTACGGCACTACAGTGTGGCGCCAATATCATCGTGCTGCTGATCGACAACGGTATCTACGGCACCATTCGTATGCATCAGGAGCGGGAGTACCCCGGCCGGGTGTCGGCCACCACTCTGGTCAATCCCGATTTCGCCGCCCTGGCGAACAGTTATGGCGGTTACGGGGAGTGTGTGGAGGAAACCGGTGACTTTGCCGCCGCTTTCGCTCGGGCCATGGCGTCCCGGCGGCCCGCTATCCTCCACCTTAAACTGGATCCGGAAGCGATTTCCCCCACCACCACCCTGTCGCGGATTCGTTCTATGGCAATGTCACCTCATCCTGATACCAATTGACGCGGCGGGTCAGGTACATCACTAGGCCAAGCACCAGAAAGAGGCCGACTGACCCGGCCAGGAGCGCATAGCGCTGTTCATGCAGCAGGGCGAAAAGATACCCATAGAGTGCGGCGAGAGCACAGCTGAAAAGAGCGCTGTTGCGGTTGCTCTCCATCAGGTGCCGGACGTAGCTGAATACCAGTCCAACGATCATAAGAGTAGCGACCAGGTAAGCCGGAGTGAAACCGATATGCTCGGCAAGTGAAAGCAGCAACAGATAGAAGAGGGATATGGCGCTGCCCACCAGCAGGTATTGTGCGGGATGAATGCGTACCTTTCCCAGCACCTCCAGTAGCCAGAAGCAGAGGAAAGTGAGGCCAATGAAGATAAGATCATATTTGGTGCTGCGTGTGACCCTGCCGTAGGTGTCGAGGGAGTTCAGCAGTTTTACACCAACCGTGCTGTTTTGCAGAACAGCCTCAGATGGTCCCCGGCCCACCAGCCAGCCGGTGGGGAAGTTTCTGCCGAGAAAGGGGATCTCCCACTCGGCGCTGAAACCCTCTTCCGTCACTTTATGCCGCTTCGGCAGCCAGTTGCCCTGAAAGCTGGGATCGGGCCAATCAGAAGTGATCCTGATTGTTGAGCTGCGCCCGGCGGGGGAGATGCTCAACAGATCGTGACCGCCCAGGGTCAATCCAAGGGAGAAACTGTGCCGCTTGTCGGTGAGATCGATTTTAACCGCCGTATGAAAACCGCCGCTGTTGCCGGTGATCGGCCCTGTGCCGGGCTGAAGCTCCAGCTCACCTCCTTTCCAGATCAGGGGCTCTGCGCTGTGAATCGCTTTGGGATCGGTAACTGACAGTACCAGATTCGCCCGCTCCCAGTGGGGCGTCTGGTTTGCTGCCAGAGGCGGAGCGTCGGCTATGTTAAAGGCACCCTCCAGTGCAATTTTGGCGCGGTACAAGGGGACATCGTAGATACCACGACGGCGAATCTCGCTACTCAGGTCGGCATCGGCAGTAAAGGACTCGGGCATCAGTACCAGAGTCTGCTCGGTGATATGGCCGTTTTCCCCCTCCTCTGTAACCGGAATGACCAGCCGCGGTCCGACCAACACCTGGGCCCGCCCCCATTTTTTTGTTATCTCCTCCGTCGCCTGTACTCTGCTGTAACTGCGCTCCCTGATCAGGTCGTTAACCATCAGTATCGGTATTTGCAGGATAAGAATCAGCCCGATGATCAGCAGCAGCCGAATCAGTTGGCTGCTTAGAACCGGTTTTCGGTAACCCCCTGTTTGAGATGTCATGCCCTTCTCCTCTGTCGATTGGGTAGGAGGCATCTATTGAACAGGAGTGATCGGGCATGGGTCTGACCGAAATATGGCAATCCGGTGGCAATAGAAGGGTGGTTGCTTAATTCATCGACGTGAAGATTCGGTGTAACCTGAGTAGGCAGGTGAGATGCTTATCCCTAAAGGCTCTGTCCTGGTTAAGTGTCTATATGTCCGCAGTGCGGCCTTTGCCGACGCTCGAAACTTCCCTGGCTAACTTCCGCTGTTAGCCAGAAGCGGACATTAACTTTTGCATTAACCGGCGCGAGTTTACGAGCGTCCGCGTTGAGCGCCATGTTCGGCTTTCTTTGTCTTCT
>JBEVXT010000576.1:0-11862 GCA_040505955.1 Sedimenticola sp.
CCGTAAGCAGTATCTTTAAAGCGGGACGCTGAGAGCGCAGAGGAGATGCAGAGAACGCGGAGGTTGTCTGTTGAAAACAGAGGCATTTCTCTGCATCACCTCTGCGACCTCTTTGCTTTGGCCTCCTGCATCCATGCAGTCGTGCGTCCTAACCCAAGTTTGCAGATTAAGACCTAAAAATCGACGTAAGTGCTTAATTTTCCACGAGTAAATATATTATTTCCCTAACAAACAATAAGATACAACTCCCCATGTGAATGTAGTGCCATAATCGTACTATCCCACACTGATCAACTGCTTGATCGACAGGCATTGGTGATGCCTGTCCCTTACAGGCAGCAGTCCATGACTTGGAGCCACAGCAGGTCACTACCCTTACTGTGTAGAGGACTTTCACCTCCAATCTGATGCCCGCTTTCACTTGGCGCGCTGGGTCAACCGTGGAACCCAGGTGGGACTCAGAAAACTATTGTTACGCCGCAAAACACAAACCGTAGTGCCATAACAGACGGATATCGGTAACTTCTCAAAAAGTCCGTGCCATGGGGTGCAGTAACGCCTTTTCAGGACACGCTGTGAACAGATTCCTGGTCGCTCACGGCATCCTGCCTCCCGCGACACTAGTGCGTCCCTGTACGTCGTACGCTCACAGCAGCATCCCTGCTGCTGTACGTCCTGAAAAGGCGTCACTGCACCCCACCTGAAAGGTATCCATCTGCACTGGGTTATTGAGAAGTTACTGATATCGACTATAACATGCTGATATTAAAGATAATTATTCTTTTAACTGTCAAAGATGGATTAGGATGTCGCGCTCCTCCGCAACCCGCGCCAGTTCGCGCTTCACGCGTCGTAACTCAGATGATAGCGCCGCATCTTTAGCGCGAACCTTAAAGAAGGCAAAATTTCATTTACTTGAAATATTCGGGCAAAGATATACTGTTGTAGTTATAATTTTATTTTATCAATATAGGGTCTTATCGATAAATGCAACAGGATAGGGTATGAGCTTAAATTTTCGGCAGCTTGAAACTTTTCTATGGGTGGCTAACTTAAAAAATTTCCGCAAGACGGCGGAAAGACTCTGCACTACTCAGCCCGCAATTTCATCACGCATCGCCAATCTCGAAGGTACCCTAGGCGTGAAGTTGTTTGTGCGCGATACCGGCTCCATTCGATTAACGGCAAAAGGGCAGGAACTGCTTCCCTACGCTGAAAAGGTTCTGCGCATGACCGAGACGCTTCGGGATAGGGCTGGCGATGGTTCGAGCTTGACCGGTGTTTTGAGGTTGGGTGTGTCGGAAACAATCGTTCATACGTTGTTGCCGGACTTCCTTGCCCAGCTTCACGAAACCTACCAGGACATCGATGTCGAATTGACGGTGGACGTAACCGTGAACCTTCGGAATGAACTGGTTTCCCGATCACTTGATCTAGCCTTCCTCATGGGACCGATTTCCGAGTACCGAATCGAAAATCTTGACTTAGTAACCTTTCCTCTGGCTTGGATCGCTTCTCCAACACTTGGAATTAACGTTGATAGAGAGGTCTCCATAAATGAGTTAATTCATTTTCCCCTGCTGACTTACACGCGCAATACACGACCCTATGCGGAACTCACAAACTATCTTCGGAAAAATTGCGATATGCCAGCGCGGATTTTCCCATCGAGTTCCCTCGCCGCTTGTCTGCGTATGACCATTGATGGCATCGGGATCGGGACTCTTCCCAGGGTGATGGTAAAAAAAGAATTGGAGACGGGAAAGCTGGTAGAGGTTCCGTGTGCATGGAAACCCACAGACTTGGTTTTTACGGCTTCATACGCTTCGGACCCATTCTATCCAGTCGCTGAAAAGGCCGCTGCCCTAGCTGGTAAAATAGCAGGTGGATTTAGTTTTTCCGCATAAAATGCAAGCAACAAATAAGCGTTTATGAACCGTCCGTCTTGTTAGCTTTTTTGCTGACAATCCAGGATCGCCGGCTGATTTTGTGACGCGATACCGAAACTATTTTCTCCTAATAATCACTTCTCGATAAATCCATAGGTGCGCATGCTGTCAGCATTCCAAACTTAGACCAATAAATATTATTTATCACTTTCAAGAGAAAATGACAATTGGACGTTATGAGATAAATTGGCAATGATTAAATCAACAATACCAAAAACAAATTATGCCAAAGAATTGACAGGAGGGTTTTGCCAGGATGGATGTGTCCGACGAAACGAAGGATCAAAACAAAATCGGTAGCGGTTCTTTTGAAGAGCTACGCTGTCTGCCGATGGAGGAAGTCCGTGAGTCTATCCGGGCCGGGGACTATGCTGGCCACACAGCCGGTATCGGCCTCGGCTACCTGCAAGGGAATCTGGTGATCCTGGCTGCCGATTACGCCCTCGACTTTTTCCGATTTTGTCAGCGCAACCCGAAGCCATGCCCGCTGGTAGGCGTGTCGGATACGGGTGACCCAATGATGGGATCACTTGGGGTGGATATCGATATTCGGACCGACGTGCCGATGTACAACATCTATCGCCACGGAGAGTTAGTCGAGCAGACGCCGGATATTTCGGACTTTTGGCGGAACGATTTCGTCACCTTTGTTATCGGGTGCTCGTTTACTTTCGAGATGGCGCTGATGGCCAAAGGCATTCGGTTACATCACGTTGATGCCAACAAGACCGTTTCGATGTACCGCACATCTCTGAAAGCGGGAATAGCGGGACCGTTCGATGGCCCAATCGTCGTTTCCATGCGTCCGATGTATCCGGTTGATGCTATTCGTGCCAGCGCGATCACCTCCAGGTATCCCCATGCCCACGGCGAGCCGATCCATATCGGTGACGGCGCCGACATCGGGATTAAAGATATATCAAAACCGGATTGGGGTGATTCACCAGTTTTTGAAAACGGACAAATTCCCGTTTTCTGGGCTTGCGGCGTGACACCGCAGGCTGCGATGCAATCGGCAAAATTACCGATATGCATCACCCATGCCCCTGGTAGGATGTTGATTACCGACATCCCCAGTTGGGCAACCGCCAGCATCTAACGATGGCGTTGGTTTAATCTCTGAAGGGAGGAAATACGATGAAAGACTTGTTAAAAATCAGTGCCGCCGCCATTCTTGGCTGCACAGTCACGATGTCGGCTGGAATAGTCCAGGCGGAAAATTTGCCCAAAACCAAGATCAATGTCATTGGCACTTGGGCCAACCTATCCGTCTACAAGGATCGTGAATATCCATTCTGGACAAAAACCATTCCCGAGAAATCCGGCGGTGCGGTGACGGCCGATATCAAGGCATTTACTGAAATGGGCCTAAAAGGCGGCGAAGTATTTCGCTTAATGGGAAGTGGTGTTATTGATTTCGGCTCAACGGTGCTCGGCTATGTTGCCGGTGACGATCCGGAAAACGAGGCCGTCGATTTAGCCGGGTTCAGCGCGGACATCAAGGTCGCCCGACAAGTTACGGAAGCTTATAAACCGATCCTGGCGGACCTCTACGAAAAGAAACACGGGATCAAACTGCTGGCAGTCTTCCCCTTCCATGCCCAGGTCATGTACTGCAAAAGCCCGATTACCAGCTTGAGTGACTTCAAGGGCAAGAAAGTCCGAACCTTCTCCAAGTCCCTCTCCGAATTCGTCGGTGCGGTCGGCGGTACCGGCGTCAACATCCCGTTCGGCGAAGTGGTTCCAGCCTTGCAAAAGGGCGTTGCCGACTGCGCGATTACCGGAGCGCTCTCGGGCAATCTTGCGAAATGGTCGGAGGTTACCTCTCATCTTTATGCCCTGCCCGTTGGCTGGAGTATGGTAATGCATGGCGTCAATCTGAAAGCCTGGAACAAGTTGCCGCCGAAAGTGCGTGACTTCCTCGCAACCGAGATCGACACTTGGGAAGATACCGTATGGGATGCTGCGGATGCGGAAACCCAAACGGGTCTGGCCTGCAACACCGGCGGCGCATGCAAAGGCGGAAATCCCGCGTCCATGACACTGGTTCCCGTTTCCGATGCGGATCGCGTGAAATTGCGTGAAATCATGGAAACGGTCATCGTCCCCAATTGGGCTAAACGCTGTGGTTCGGCTTGCGTGGACAAGTGGAATGATACGGTCGGCAAGATTGTCGGTTTAAAAGCCTCGGCGAACTAAGCGCACCTCCCTGGTGTTGTGCGTCTGTTGGGATCCAGTTGGTTCCACGGACGCATGGCAGCACCGGGCAGTTTAAACTTTCAAAGAAGCGATGAATGTTATGTTGGACCGTCTCGAAAAAATCGGACTTAGAATCTCCCGTTACGGCGTATGGGGTGGCGGTGGGATGATGATCGCGGCGGCCTTCATCATCGGACTTGAGGTCGTCCTGCGAAAGGTGTTTTTGCTCAGCCTTGGTGGCGCGGATGAAATGGCCAACTATGCTTTGGCGATAGGCACCTCCTGGGCATTGTCATTTACTTTGTTGCAGCGAGCCCATATCCGGGTAGACGCGCTGTATCTCCATATGCCGGTTGTCGCTTGCGCAATACTTGACGTTGTAGCGCTTCTATCGGTTCTTCTCTTTTCATCATTGCTGAGTTGGTATGCGTTCGGTGTTTGGCAAACGTCGTGGAGCTTTGAATCGACAGCTAACACACCTCTGGGAACACCCCTGTGGATACCGCAAGGCCTCTGGCTGCTGGGACTCGTTTTTTTCGTTCTAACCAGTCTCCTCCTGCTGACCAGATCCCTGCAAGCGCTTGTGCGCCGTGATTTCAAAACGGTCTCCCGTATGGCGGGAACTCGATCGGTGGATGAGGAAATCCAGGAAGAACTTGAAGCCGTCGAACATGCAGAGCACACCGGTGACGACGAAAAAGAAACAAATTCAGGGCGGGGTTAAGATCATGTTGGGTGCTACAATTTTTGTTCTGGTCGGATTATTGGCGGTATCTATACCCGTCGCTGCAACCCTTGCCATATTAGGTTTGGTGCTCAATTTTTCCTATTCGTTCATGCCTCTCCATAGGGCGATCGGCGAGATCGCCTGGTCAACGAGCACCGAGTTTCTGCTGGTTGCCATTCCATTGTTTGTCTTACTGGGCGAACTACTGCTGCGCAGCGGAATTGCCGAACGAATGTATCGCTCCATGAGTTACTGGCTGACGTGGCTGCCGGGCGGGTTAATGCACTCCAATATTGGGGCAAGCGCATTGTTCGCCGCAACGTCGGGATCAAGTGTGGCAACTGCGGCGACAATCGGAACATTGGCCGAACCGCTGATCAAAACCCACGGATATAATGAGCGACTTTTCCTGGGCACCCTGGCATCAGGTGGCACACTGGGCATCTTGATCCCACCATCCATCAACATCATTATTTACGGGGCTCTTACCGACACCTCGATTCCTGATCTATATATGGCCGGCATTATCCCCGGTATTGCACTTGCCGTACTGTTCATGGTGACGGTCCTTATTGCTTGTTTGGTTCGCCGTGACTGGGACGGATCACACGATTCCGTAACTTGGACTCAACGGATCGTTGGTTTGGTTGATCTGCTGCCACCATTCTTCATTTTCTTCATCGTTATCGGGTCGATCTACCTGGGGTGGGCAACGCCCACGGAATCAGCGGCACTTGGTGTAATCGCAGCCCTGGTCTTGGCCGCCGGTTACCGCCGTTTGACTTTTGAAATGCTCCGGGATGCGGTTGAGGGAGCCATGCGCACCACGGCCATGGTGATGTTCATTATTATCGCTGCCTATTTTCTGAATTTCGTATTGGCAGGTATCGGTCTGACAAGCCAGTTGACTGATTTCATCGCCGATCTGGGTCTTTCCAAATTTTCCACATTGATGGCTGTGATCTTGTTTTATGTCATTTTGGGGTTTTTCATGGAAACCCTGACACTGATGATTACGACCATTCCCATCATCGCACCGATCGTCATCGCTCAGGGCTACGACCCGGTTTGGTTTGGAATCCTGTTGATGATCTTGATCGAAACCGCCCTGGTAACTCCTCCAATCGGCCTTAATCTCTATGTGGTGCAGGGCATCCGCAAGGGCGGACCGATTACCGATGTGATCGTCGGAGCCATTCCCTTCGTCGGCGCCATGTTCCTGATGATCGTGCTTCTTGTCGCTTTCCCAGACATTGCACTGTTCCTGCCCAACGCAGCCGGAAAATAGTACTTCCATAATTTTGAAATTCGCCACCACCAACTGGGACCCTGGTGGTCAACGGGATCACTGTACCTGCAACCACCAGAAACCGGGGGAAATCAGGTCTGATTACGCTTCTCCGTCGATCACTTGGCTTAGCTCCCCAAGCAGCCAGACGATGAAGTCACGCATGGCGGAGGTGAGCTGACGCCCCTTCTGGTGAACCAGGTAGAAGTCCCGGTGTGAGTTTAGATTAACATCGAGGGGGATAACCAACTGGCCGTAGCGTACCTCCCGTTCCACCAATATACGGTCGGCGAGGGCAATACCCACCCCCTCAATGGCGGCATTGATCGCCAGGGAGGTGCTGGAGAAGGTCAGTCCCTTCTTAATCGAGGGGTGGTGGATGCCGGCATCATCCAGGAGTTGATCCCACTCATTGGATCGGTTGGTGACGTGCAGCAGTGTGTGGTGGAGTAGGTCTTTCGTCCGCTTCAGCGGTTTGTCGCTCTCCAGAAGGCTGGGGCTGCAGACCGGCAGCAGGGTGACCGACTTAAGGTGGTACGACTCGACTCCCACCCAATCATCACGACCAAAGTAGATCGCCATATCGGTATCGGAATGGGTGAAGTCGGTGGGGCCGGTGGCAGCGCTGAGGCGCAGCTCCACATCAGGGTGGCTCTCCTGAAAGTCCCTGATTCTGGGCACCAGCCAGTGAGAGAGAAATGCCGGCACCACACTGAGATTGATGGCGCCGACATTGGAGGTGGTGAGCAGGCGGCGGGTTGCCAAGTCGATCTCATCCAGGGCGTGCTCAATAGCACTTAGGTAACGCTCACCGGGGGCGGTGAGCTGAGTCTGGCGCTGCTCACGCCGAAACAGCTTTATTTTGAGAAATTCTTCGAGGGATTTGATCTGGTGACTGACTGCAGAGGGGGTGACGTTAAGTTCATCCGCTGCCAGATTAAAGCTGCCCAGACGGGCGGCTGCCTCGAAATTGCGCAGGGCGTTAAGTGGTGGCAGCCGTCGCATGACAACTCCTATCATAGATGAGAATATTTCAACTATATCATGAAAAACTATCGTTTGTGCGTTTGCGCAAACGTAACTAATATTCCCCGCAGATGATCGGTTGCAGTGTAACTCAGAAGTTCGACCATCAGGTGGTACAAAGAGATTCCCGTATTTACCTGCATCGTACAGATGCCCTGTAACAGATCGGCAGCAGCAAGTGATAGTGTTTATTTTTTTGGAGTTTGTGATGAAACAGTTTAATGATTCCGGTTTACTGATCAAAAGTAACGGCGAGGTTGATATCGATTTCTATATTGCCGAGGCTCGCAGACTCCGTAATGAAAAACTGGTCAAGTTACTGGCTCAATTCGGCAGGTGGCTGAGACACTCCCTCCACTTCGATGTTCGGATGCCGATGAATACCCGTCACAGCCACTGATCGCTGGTGGTTTAAGTTTTATTGTGTAGATTTATCCTCCTCTTGTAACCCTCTTCAGTGGGGTTAAGACAGACAGGGAAGTCTGTCCTCTTTTTTCATTTATTTTGAATACCCCCCATTTTCAGACCCTTGCCGAATAGCGGTGTGCCTGCCATTATCACGCTTCTTCATCCAAGGCTCGCAAAAGAGAAATCGAGAAATCGGGGTCAGAGTAAAATTAAGACATCCTTTTCTGATTCTGACGATTAAATTTTACTCTGAGCCCGATTTCTCTGTTGATTTGTAACTATTCAGTAGGGTATGGGGTCGGAGTCGATTGTACACATGGATGTGGGCAATCGACTCCGACCTCTGAGAAAGTAACCCATAAACAGGTACCACTGAATAGTTACGTTGATTTTATGGATTGAAATTTCTATTCTTCATTGCGGTGATCCTGCATGGTATAAAGCTGGTTACGGATCTGTACCAGCTCATGATTTGAATCGCTCAACTTATCTATCAGCTGGTTGACCAGAAACAGCAGGATTGATTGGCTTTTTGCCGGGTAGTCAGTGAGAAATTTCTGGAACTCTTTCCGTTCCATCTCAAGCAGGGTGGTTTTGCCACAGGTAACGACGTTGGCTGTACGTTGACCACCTTTAAATACAGCTGATTCGCCAAAAACCTCTTGTGCCTGGATGTTACCGACGTAGATTGAACCCTGCTCACCGCCTGAATTCTCTTTGGTGATCATCAAAGAGCCGGAGAATACAGCAAACAGATTATTAGCTGGCTCTCCCTCTCTGATGACATACTGATCCCCATCATATTCAGTAACCGATGTTATATTTGCCAGGGAGCGCAGCGCCACTTCATCCAGATCCTTGAACAGCTTAATCTGCAGAAGAAGCCCTTTGATATCGTCATAGACCCGTACAGAACGCTCGAACAGGGCGAGTTCCTTCTCCATGACTCCCTTGTCCAGCTTGTTCATTCTTATCAGCACTTCACCTATTGCCGGCTTTTCTGATTCAATGCAGGCACGTGTGAGTTCAGCTTGGGTGTCATTAATAAATCCATGCCGTACAGCAACCTCCATAAAGCTGAGATCTGTCTCAGCCTGTAGTGTCAGCACCTTGAATGCCAGGGACATATCCATGATGCCGAGGTTACAGACCATTTTTTCAAATGACGTTGTCTCATTACGCTGAAGTATGAGTGCCTCAAGAACATCAGCATCTGAAATCAGGCCTTTCGCGATCAGGTATTCACCAAAAAATTTCTTCCGTCCCATTCGATCCATCCACCGTTGTGATTATCCTGGAATTATACGGCTACCCTGCTCCGTCCCTCTGTGAGTGGTTAGCGGCACAGGAGTGTTATTCCTTGAAGGCTCAACCGAAGTATAACGATTTCTGGCGGAAATCGGGGTCGGAAATAGAAAATCTGGATCAGAGTAAAATTATGACCTTCTTTTCTGACGATTAAATTTTACTCTGACCCCGATTTCGCTGACCCCGATTTCGATGCTTAATTACCGTGACGGAGTCCCCATCGTTTAGGACATTGCCATAGGCGTCTTTGACCACACGTACATTTTCATCTGCCTCATCCGATCCAGCCTTAGCCCATTCATGTCCGCACTCCGGCAGAGTTACAGACTCCCATCTTCATAGGTGTATTCTGAGCCACATTGCGGGCACTTTGGTAAATTAGTCATTTGGTATCCTGTATGTATTGGCTGAGTGCAAAACATGGATCAGAGAACAATTGTTTGTAATATTAGAAACCATTGCTCTCTGACTAGGTTATTGATGCTTCCAGAGTTTTTACTTTGGCCCCAAATGACTCAAATACCCTAGCTAACTGGCCCAGTGTACAGTGTATAAAATGGTCAACATTGAGCTGCTTGTTAGAGCTTTTGATTCCACGATATATCGACTTTACGATGATGTGAAATGCAGTCACGAAGATATAAATTAATTAAGCTTTGATAAGGAATGCCTGAATCTTCAGCCATGCTCTTAAAGTAATTGATTACATCCTCACCTAGCCTCATTGTTACCGGCTTTTTAAGCTTTGATGCATAGGGGTTTTTACGAGATTTCATTTTAGATAAATCATATTCTTTTTTCATTAGGCTTCACCTTTATAGAGATTGCGCTCTTTCGCTGTTGCTTTACGTGCTGATATGATTCTAATGAGATTGCCTGATTCCCTTTCACAGTGGCAGATAAGTAAAACTCTTGATTGATTACTGTAACCTAGCAAAAGAAACCTATTCTCTAGCTCTGAATTTTCATCATCAAAGAACTGGATGGCAAAGTCATCATAGAATACTGACTGCGCCTCTTCGAAGGATACGCCATGTTTTCGTTTATTTGATGTGGCTTTTGATGAGTCCCATTCGAATTCAATCATAAATACATTGTATTTACATTTAACTGAATGTCAAGCAGCTTTTTTTTGCGGCCCTAACAGTTGATTTTGTTATCGGCACGCTTCCTGATATAAAACGACGACACGCCCGCTGACATAGGCTGCAAAACACCTGGTGAAATTGGTGAAATTTGGGTCAGCAGAAATTGAGAACTTGCAGAGAAGGGGAAATTGGGGCCAAAGTAAAATTAAGGCATTTTTTTCTGGCGATTAAATTTTACTCTGACCCCAATTTTCAACCGAAGTATAACGATTTCTATCAACTGTGGAGCGAGCTTGTTTGCGGCGTGGACACTGCGAGACTGATCGCGAACAAGTTCACTCCTACGGGCGCGGCTTCACTCCACCAGATCCATGCGGCTGTGTGCATGGGAGAACACCGTTTGCATCTATTTCCGGATTACTTATCGCACTCGGTACGGTGGCGGTTGGTATTGTGCCAAGTAGCTACAATGTATAAGCTTTTTATTATGCACTCGATTATACATTTTGAGTTTACCTTATAGTTTATTCCTACTATGCTAGCAGGGAAATATCCACACACACCTACCCCCGAGGGGCGTCGTAATGGACCTCAACATAGACCAGTATAGAATTCAGAAAGAACCGTTTTACGAAGCACAAAGCGATGAGGTGAGCCTCTATGAAGCCGCCTACTACGAGCGACTGCCGGTAATGATCAAAGGCCCGACGGGCTGCGGCAAGTCCCGCTTTGTGGAGCATATGGCGTGGAAACTGGGCAGGCCCCTGATCACTGTTGCCTGTAATGAGGATATGACCGCATCCGATCTGGTCGGGCGCTACCTGCTCGACGCCGACGGCACCCGCTGGGTGGACGGCCCCCTTACCACCGCCGCACGCTTCGGCGCCATCTGCTACCTGGATGAGATTGTCGAGGCGCGCCAGGACACCACCGTGGTGATTCACCCTCTCACCGACCATCGCCGCCAGCTACCGCTGGACAAGAAGGGCGAGCTGATCAATGCCCACCCCGATTTCCAGTTGGTGATCTCCTATAACCCGGGCTACCAGAGCCTGATGAAGGATCTGAAGCAGTCCACCAAACAACGCTTCGCCGGTATGGATTTCGACTACGCCTCCGCTGACAAAGAGGCGGAGATCGTCTCCCGCGAGACCGGGATCAGCGGTGACATCGCCCTGAAACTGGTGAAGATCGGTGCGAGCGCCCGCAATCTCAAGGGCCATGGCCTGGACGAAGGAATCTCCACCCGCCTGCTGGTCTACGCAGCGCAGTTGATCAACCGCGGCATCACTCCCCGCTCCGCCTGCCGCATGGCGATGGTGCGGCCGATCACCGACGATGTCGATATCCGGATCACCCTGGATCACGCTATTGATGCTGTTTTTGAGTAACTGTTTGTTTCGCGCAAAGACACAAAGTCGCAAAGAAATGCGTAAGGAGATGAATACATGGAAGTGGAAAACAGCGTTGCAACATCTGTCGTAGACGCTGCCTACAAAGTCCATACGACATTGGGGCCGGGTTTACTGGAATCAGTGTATCAACGGGTATTGGCATATGAACTCAGGAAACGAGGGCATCAAGTTGATATACAAGTAGCCATCCCCATCATCTACGACGGTCACCAGATAGCTATCCGTGAAACCCTTAGCGTCTTTGCGTCTTTGCGCGAGAAATGAATATGAATGAGTCAGACCTACAGAGCTACCGCGAACAGCTAAGCTGCAACTTCCAGCAGTTGGAGAGTGTATTCCCCGACTGCATGGAGGAGGCGGCGGCCGTGCTGTCGCCTGCCGGCATCAAGGACTATCTCGACGGTGCCTCATTGATCTGTATGATCGGCCGTGGTTTCGAGCCGGTATTGGTCTA
>JBEVXT010000576.1:11962-14063 GCA_040505955.1 Sedimenticola sp.
CCGTGCTGTCGCCTGCCGGCATCAAGGACTATCTCGACGGTGCCTCATTGATCTGTATGATCGGCCGTGGTTTCGAGCCGGTATTGGTCTATCTGGAGGAGATGCCTCAGATGGCCGTCATACTGGGAGAACAGGCCCTCGCCCATGTATCCCAGAGTGTATGGAAGATCTCCCGCAGCCCCAACGGAAAGTCTATTCTCGACTTCATGCAGGCACTCCCGGAAGCGGCCCGCAGACTCCGCAGTCGGGAGCTGTTCGAGCAGTTTATCAAGCTGATTTTGGAGATGATGGAGCGCACCAGCACCTCTATCCACGGCAACCAGAACGCCACTTTCCCCAGCCCCGGCATGCCCGAGGTACTGAGGCAGACCCCTTACCTGCTGCATCAGCTGTCGTTGGAGGGGATACGCAACTGGATCGATTACGGTGTGCTGCACTACCACAATCACCCTGAGCGGCAGATCGACTACTTTAGCCTGCAGTCGGCGGACAGCCGTGCAATTCTCCAGCGTGAACGCCACGGCACCCTATACACCGACAACGAGCGCAAGCTCGACCTCTACCTCAAGTCCATGTGGGAGATGAAGGAGCACCTCGTCCCCTACTCCGAAGGGTGGGATGAACTGCGCAAGCCCATCCCCTACTACGACCCACTGGGGATGCGCATTCCCGATCTCTTTGATGATCACAACGGTATTGAGGGTATCGACCGCTACCGTGCGGTGTTGGCTCATATGGCGGCCCACAAGCAGTGGACCGAGCAGATCTTTGCCGACAACCTCAGCCCCTTCCAGCGGGTTGCCGCCGAGCTGTTCGAGGATTGCCGGGTGGAGTTTCTCACCCTGGGGCAGTACCCCGGTATGCGCAACATCTGGCTGGCGCTGCATCCGAAACCGGTTGAAGATGACTGCAACCCGGAAAAGGAGTCATGCATCCGCCACCGCCTTGCAATGATGTCCTACGCCATCCTCAATCCCGATCACGGCTACCGGAATCCAGACATCATTGAGTTCGCCCAGCGTTTTCACCAGATGATGACCGCCCCGGAGACCCAAACCAGCGACGCGGTAAGCTTGGCCCTCTCCTTTATTGCCCGCACCCGCCGTCAGCAGGATCTGGCTGCCAATGTCTACTTTGCCGATACTGAAGTGGGTTATCGCGATGACAACCGCCACATGTGGAAATTTATCGAAGAGAGCGACGAAGAGGAGATGTTCGACGCCGAGCAGAAGGCCAAGGATAACCCTGAAGAGATCAACGGCCTGCCGCCGCGCCACTATCAGGAGTGGGACTACCACAGCAAAACCTACCGCCCCGACTGGGTCAGTCTCTACGAGCGTCTGCACCCCTCCGGTGACAGCGGCAGGATCGATGCCCTGCTCTCAAAACATGAGGCGCTGGCCAAACGGCTGAAGCAGCTGCTCGACACGCTCAAGCCCCAGCACTATGTACGCACCCGTTACCAGGAAGAGGGTAGCGAGCTTGATCTGGATGTGGCGATCCGCTCCCTCATCGACTATCGCGCAGGCCATACCCCTGATCCCCGCATCAATATGAGCCATCGCCACGACGGCCGCGATATCGCCGTAATGCTGCTACTTGACCTCTCTGAATCCCTTAACGAGGTGCCCGATGGCGCCAATCAGTCGATTCTTGAGCTGAGTCAGGAGGCGGTGGCACTGCTGGGGTGGGCGATTGAAAAGCTGGGGGACGAGTTCGCCATCGCCGGCTTCTCCTCCAACACCCGGCACGAAGTGCGCTATCAACACATCAAAGGCTTTGAAGAGCATTGGGACGACACCACAAAGAGCCGACTGGCTGCGGTGGAGGCCGGATGGTCCACCCGCATGGGCGCCGCCATGCGCCACGCCGCCCACTACCTGGGGGCACGCAAGGCCGACAAAAAACTGATGCTGATCCTTACCGACGGTGAGCCAGCGGATATCGATGTCACAGACGGCAAATACCTGATTCAGGATACTCACCGTGCGGTGCAGGAACTGGATCAGCAGGGTATCTACACCTACTGCATCAATCTTGACCCCAAAGCGGACGAGTACGTAAAGGATATCTTCGGTAACCAGTACACCGTCATCGACCG
>JBEVXT010000577.1:0-8167 GCA_040505955.1 Sedimenticola sp.
CAGGGTGGGTCCAGCCTTCACACCTGCCATGGTGGATCCAGTATTCACATCTGCCAGGGTGGATCCAGCCTTCACACCTGCCAGGGCGGGTCCAGCCTTCACACCTACCAGCGTGGATCCTACCCTGACTGCTGCCGTTGGAAATCCACCAGCGACAGTTGCCGAGGATTTAACACGTTTCCTGCTTAGGAAAGAGTTGACCTTGTCTCGGCTCTGTCAGTTCAACGACAGGGCTGAGAACTTTCAGGCATGGAAGGCCAGTTTCGAAGATGTCGTAAGAGAGATGGGTGTTTCACCAGCAGAAGAAGTAGATCTGTTAGTTAAGTGGCTTGGGACGGAATCCCAAAGACACGCCATCAGCCTTCGTTCAGCTTACAGTAGAGACTATAGCAAGGCACGAGCCAAGATCTGGGAAAGACTGAATGAAAGATATGGATCAGCCGAGAGCGTGCACCACTCAGTCATGACGAAACTCGAGAAATTCCCCAAGATCAGCGTTAGAGAATCTGGGAAATTGTACGAATTGTCCGACTTATTAGCCGAGATCCAGGCTCTAAAAGAAGACACCAAGTATGCGGTAGCCCTGTCGTATTTTGATTCCTCTGTCGGTGTTGCTCCTGTAGTAGGCAATGTGCCCTTTCTGCACGGACAGTGGGCTAAGAGAGCTGCTGATTACAAGCAAGCTCATGACGTAGCCTTTCCACCTTTTTGTGTTTTTGCAGATTTCGTCAGCCACCAAGCTAAGCTTCGAAATGATCCTGGTCTCCCGCTGTTTGCATCGCAAGACCAGACAGGAAGGAAAGAAGAAAGCAGGAGACAAGTTTTCACTAGGAAGACAGAAGTCAATGAGCCAACCGAGGGGAAGTCTACAGGGCGTTGCCCTATACATAAAACTGAACACGCCCTGGAGTCATGTAGGGTTTTTATGGCGAAAACTTTCGCGGAGAAGAGAGATTTTTTGAAACAAAACAGTCTATGTTTCAGGTGCTTTTCTTCAGCACACAGAGCTAGAGATTGCAAGGAGCAAGTGAAGTGCAGCATTTGCTCCAGCGATTACCACTGCACGACGATACACAATCACGGTGGGGAGAAACCCATTGAGGAGCGGCAAGGTGGGGAGAAAACGGGCTCCATGCATAATTATAATATGGAAAACTGTCAAGCCCAGAACATCACCACTAAATGCACTACACTATGCGGGGAGGAGTTTGCAGGACGATCGTGTGCAAAGACGATTTTGGTAAACGTCTTTCCCAGTGGTCATCCAGAGAAATCCATGTTAGTATACGCAGTGCATGATGAGCAGAGTAATAAGAGTATTGGAAGTACTAACCTGTTTGACAGTCTTGACTTAGCAGGGGAGGTCCGTCAATACGCATTGAACTCGTGCAGTGGAACTTCCACAATTAATGCTCGGCATGCGTCAGGACTCACTGTCCAGTCTGTTGATGGTACCCAAAGTATAGAAATACGAGACTTGATCGAGTGTGACATTCCGAATGATAGGTCTGAGATACCTACCCCTGATGTTGCCTGTAGCTATCCCCATCTTGAGCCCATAGCTCACAGTATTCCTCCTTTGTCGCAAGCGGCAGAGATCGGTCTCCTTATAGGCAGAGATGTTCTAGAGGCACATCACGTGGAACAACAGATTATTGGTCCAAGGCAGTTGCCGTATGCTCAAAGACTGCCTTTGGGATGGGTTATAGTCGGTGAGGTTTGTCTAGGCAAGTTTCACAAACCCCGCAACATAAATTGTTTCAAGACCAATTTCACAAAAGGATCGCGCCCCACCATATTCACGGCTTGCGAGAACAACTTGACCTTGAATGAACAGAACGATTTTCCAAAATTAGGGGAAAATATCTTCAGAACAAGTCAAGAAGATGAGAAAACGGCCCTCTCGCAGGACGACCGGGAGTTCCTGAAAATTATGACGAAGGAGATGGTGAAAGATGAAGACGGCCAGTGGAAAGCTCCGTTGCCTTTCAAGAAACCAAGGCCGAAACTCCCTAACAATCGAGTACAAGCTCTACGAAGAGCGCAAAGCTTTGATGCAGCTCTAAGGAAGAACCCCACGAAGAAGCGACATATGGTAGAGTTCATGCAGCAGATCTTGGACACAGCTGCTGCAGAGATTGCACCACCAGTAGATCAAGATGCCGAAACCTGGTATTTGCCACTTTTCGGTGTCTATCACCCACGTAAGCCAGACAGAATCCGTGGCGTATTTAATTCATCTGTTGAATTTCAAGGAGTGTCATTGAACGGTGTATTGCTGTCAGGGCCTAACTTCACAAATAATCTGCTTGGAGTCCTCCTACGATTCCGTCGTGACAAGATAGCAGTAATGTCAGACGTCCAGCAAATGTTTTACTCCTTCCTAGTGAATGAGGAACACAGAGATTATTTGCGTTTTTTCTGGTATGCCCAGAATAACCCTGACAATGACCTCATTGAATATCGGATGAGGGTACATGTGTTCGGCAACACACCTTCCCCATCTGTCGCAACATTTGGGTTAAGGAAGACAGTAGCTGAAGCAGATATGGAGGTGAAGAAATTCGTAGAGAGAGATTTCTACGTCGACGATGGACTCACGTCTCGTGCGACGGAAGCAGAGGCAGTCAGCCTTGTTCAGAGAACACAGGTTATGTTCGAGACTGCCAAAATCAAACTTCACAAGATTGCGTCAAACTCGTCTGAGGTGATGGGGGCTTTCCCAGCCGAAGATTTGGAGAAGACACTGAAAACGATCAACATATTCACAGACGTTTTGCCCACGCAAGCTAGCCTTGGTCTTGGTTGGGACCTGGAGAGGGATGCGTTTGTTTTCAGTCTTCGCATCCCCGAGAGACCATTCACGAGAAGAGGTGTGCTTTCAGCGGTAAGCAGCCTCTTTGACCCACTCGGCTTCCTGACACCCGTCACAGTCGCTGGAAAAATGTTAGTCAGAGAACTAACTTCAGTGGCTGAAGAATGGGATCAGCCATTACCAGAGCCTTTAAAGGGGCAGTGGGAAGAATGGAAGCGTTCGTTAGACAGGCTTGAGGGCTTGTACATCCCTCGGATGTTCACCCCACTCTCGTTAAGCCAAGCAGAGGCAAAGAAGGTACATATCTTCTCGGACGCCTCAGAAAAGGCTATCTCCGCGGTGGCGTATGTAGCCGCCACAATTGGTACCAACACCGACGTTGGCTTCGTCATGGGGAAGTCCAAGCTGTCCCCGCACGGAGGTACGACCATTCCCAGACTAGAGCTCTGTGCAGCAGTTCTGGCGACAGAGTTAGCATCAATCATCATCGAACAGTTGGATTTTTCCCCAGATGATTTCAGTTACCACACTGACAGTAAGATAGTTTTGGGGTATATTAGCAACCGTAGCAGACGCTTCTACACCTATGTTGGCAATAGGGTGCAAGTCATCCTGAGGCAGTCGAAAGCCAGCCAGTGGTGCTACGTTTCTACCCAAAGCAATCCTGCAGACCTAGGGACACGATGTTTGAGAACCCCAGATGATTTTCTGACCAGTCCATGGATTACAGGTCCGGAGTTTCTCAGGAGTAGCCTCGCATGTCAGCCTGTATTGGAGGAAGGATCATTTAGGCTAGTAGAGCCAGAAGATGATCAAGAGCTACGGCCGGAAATCAGCGTCAAGAAGACTGCTTTGGGAAAGAGCATGGCCTCTCGTTTTGAGTATTTCTCAACGTGGCCATCACTCATTCGAGCCTTTTCACTCCTGAAGAGAGTCACTAGGTCGCGCAAGCACAGAGGAGATCCTGTGCCTGAAGCGGTGGCTCTCAGTAAAGAGGCGGGAGAATTTGTTCTTCAGGTAGCGCAGCATACCGAGTACGACACTGAGATAGTTTTGCTCCGGAAGCAGCAGCCTGTACATTTATCTAGTAGCGTTAGCGCTCTTTCACCATTCCTTGATGATCGGGGTATCCTGCGTGTTGGTGGCCGATTCAAGAAAGCCCAAATGACATCAAATCAAAAACACCCCATCATCCTACCCAGAAAGTCCCATGTAGCCTTGCTATTAGTGCGGCACTTCCACACAAAGGTCCACCATCAAGGACGTCTAATAACAGAAGCCGCTGTTCGTAGTAATGGGTTTTGGGTCGTTGGGGCCAAAAGGCTCATATCATCAGTCTTGCATGGCTGTGTCACTTGCCGTAGGCTTCGAGGTAAGCTCCAAGTTCAGATTATGGGTGATTTGCCGGTAGACCGGCTCACACCTGGGCCTCCTTTCACTGTCTGTGGAGTTGATGTCTTTGGCCCGTGGAATGTTGTGGCACGCAAAACAAGAGGTGGTCTTTCGGAGAGTAAAAGATGGGCAGTGCTCTTTACCTGCATGGCTTCTAGAGCTGTCCATATTGAAGTTCTTGAGGACATGAGTAGTTCTGCCTTCATAAACGCTCTGCGAAGGTTCGTGGCACTTCGAGGACCAGTCAAAGAGTTTCGGTCGGACAGAGGGACGAATTTTGTTGGAGCGTTGGGCGACATTCAGGCAACAGGAATCCGTGTAGAAGACGGTCCTGTACAGAAGCATCTTCACACTGTTGGGACAGTGTGGAAGTTTAACCCCCCACATGCGTCCCATATGGGAGGTTCATGGGAAAGACTAATTGGTGTCGCCCGAAGGATTTTGGATAGTATGCTCTTGAACAGTCATGCACAGAGGCTCAGTCACGAGGTTCTTTGTACCTTTATGTGTGAAGTCTGTGCGGTGATAAACTCACGGCCGATAGCACCCATTTCAGCCGATCCTGAGAACCCAGAGATTATATCACCGGCTATGCTTTTGACGCAAAAGACAGAGCCCCTGAAACCGTTGACTACAACGACGGACATTAAAGAGCTCTACCGAGCACAATGGAAATATGTTCAGATGCTTTCCAACACTTTCTGGAAGCGTTGGAGAAATGGGTATCTTCAAACCTTACAAGCTCGCTGTAAGTGGATTGAAGACAAACCCAATGTCAAAGTCGGAGACATTGTGCTGCTCAAGGACGTAGCGGAACATCGCAACCAGTGGCCCTTGGGAATCGTGGCCAAGGTGTTTCCTAGCGACACCGACCAAAAGGTCCGTGCTGTCGAGCTGCGTGTCGCCATATGTGGGAAGACTGTGACCTATGTGCGACCGATCACTGAGCTTGTTCTTCTAGTAGACTAGAATGGATAGAAATATGTAACAAATGTTTTCCCTATATGGTATAAATCGTATGTAGCGCTTGAAATCCGCTTCTGAAACATTATTAATGTTCAAACCGGATTATGTATCTAGTTCTAATGACTTCATTTATATATGTTGCCATGCTGACGCGAACAATGAGGGTTGATAGCAATGTTTGTGTTTTCTTGGTTTTTGGTGCCGTGACCAGGATTTTTGTAGATTGTTGAGTGTGTGTTTTTTGTTTTATTCTGAAAGTAATATTTTCAATAATTAGGTGGGGAGTGTGGTGTCTCTGTAAGAGTGCTTTTTTACAATTACCTTTTCTTCCTTTCGCGTAAGTGCCTTATTTGTCCTTTTCGCTAGTTGCAGTTACATGGGCTTTTTAGGACGGTTTTTGTAAGAGTTATCGTTCTTGTCCGGCACGTCGATTGACATACGTAAATTGTATACAGACAAATTCGCCAAATTTAGAGCCCTTTCCCGGTCACCACAGTGTAAGAATATTTGTAACTTAAACTTTGTAATAACATATAATGTTCATTCGTCATTGTAAATGTGATCATCCTTCCGTACGTTTATCTAGACCGGTGACGCTGAAGTTTTCCTGAAATTGCGTTTCGTACCTTTGTTGTTTCGCCCTCGAATGTTTACCTTTGTTTTTATAAATATCGCTTTGGCAGACATAGGCATCTATGATGTAACGTTATTTTGAAGTAAATGAGTGTGTATGAGTGACCATTTAGTATGATTGTACATCATGTTTACGTTCTACCCTTTCAAATATAGGTGACTTTATGGACTGTTCCATGCCATTATTTATATTTTGTGCTATTACATTTAATTTGGTCCATTCAGATTTCCAAACTATTCTCATTCATTGGTAAGGGTATTATGGTCAAATACCACGCTATTGTCATCTGGATCTACACTGTTGCAACTTTTGTCTGTAATTTTAAACTTATTAGTCCTTGCCTTGTGTATTTTCAGCATTTACCGGTTTCCACTACTACGTTCAGCTGACCATTAAAGAACTGATGTTAACCCACCTCTCAGTGTTATTTTGTCCAGCACCCGGTTATACTCGCTGTACCCAGACAGCACAGTAAATGACTGTGTCCGGAGTTCTCCGTACGAAACGTGGACTTCATCCGACGAACCAGTTCATCGGTCATACGCGGTCCAGGTCATCAACCAGTCGTTTCGGGTTGAGCGGTCGGCGTGATCCCCAAAAGCAGACCAAGATTGGCAGAAGGCGCAATCCAGATTTGAAGTTACTCGGCAGCATAGATTCTATTCATTATTGTCACAAACTTTGTGAAAGCCTATTGCGAGTACTTTGTCTGTCTGTCCGTCTAATTGAGTAGTATAGATAGGCGGTATAGTACAATAAACTGTGTATGTCATATGAAGACAGTTTAGCTAAGACGTTCTACAAAGGGAATTAGAACTTCACAAGTGTGTACACATACTTGTTTTCGAACAATCTAGTGTAAAGGAGAGCACTAGGACATTGTTTCTATTAACACAAGTGTTTCGATGACCATTTATAAGAAGACAGAGTTACAGCTAACATTTTCAATAGAATCAAGATAGACCTACATGAACGAATACCCAACATTGACTGTATTTTGAGATAGCAATTAGTGTGTAATTATTTGCAGAATTGACATTCAGAGAATGCATGTAATTTTATTCACCAATAGTTATAACTATTCTAAATTATGAAATTATAATTATTTCAAGCAAATAATGGTTATGGTTTCATACACAGAATAATTGTAACTGTTTCAGTTTCTGAGAACAATTGTATGTAATTTTTGTTATTCAGAGAATAGCAAAGATTAGAGTTAGCTAGTCACTGGTTCATTTATTTTTTATCAGTGTACATAGCTTCTAATGCTGTCACAGTTGGACCCAAAGCGTATTAAAAAATTAACCCCAAAGGCCATGGAACAGTACGAGGATAGAGTTTTTGAATTTAAGAGACGTTTAGGCGGCATAAAAGATCAAATTAATCAGATCATATCAAGTAACGAATCTGTTTCAGATGGTACGAGTTACTCAAGTTTGTCAGACTTAACTGTTTCTATACAAGTGCAGCGTGATGAGTATGATCAATTGTTTTGTGAGTTCATGGCGTTTTTGACTAGAACTTGTACTGTCGAAAGTAATATCGAGAGTGTTAGCCAGACTGCAGAGAATAAGCGTTTTAGAGGCGTGATTGTTGATTTTGTGAGCAGGGTGGTTGAGTTGAAAGTGAGAACGCTACAAATACCTCCGACCTCGGGTAGTGTTCAATCCCGGCCTCATAAATCACCGTCATTTGGGTCGCAGTCTTCCAGTAGCAGGGCATCATCCAGCTCCAAGCATTCTATTACATCACATTCGGTACTAGCAGGGAAGCACGCCAAGGCGGAAGCTGCTCGGGCCCAACTCGTTTTTATAGAAAAAGAAGCCGAGATTAGGCGGCAGCAGGCAGAACTGCAGGAAAGGGTGAAGGTGGCAGCTGCTGCTGGGATACGCCAGCAGGCTGATTTAGAGACAGAGTTGAAGCTCATACAAGAAAGGAAGATGCTTGCTGCAGTCACAGCGGAGGCAGAAGCACTAGAAGTTTCTCTCGGGGGAAGTCGCCAAAGCGGCAGCCTTGCACATATCCCGAGATCCGACCCTGGGGTTAGGACAGCGGAATTTGTGAGAGGCCAAGAACCAGATTTCCGCTTAAGTACAGCTGCCCCATCTTTTACGCCTGCCAGGGTGGATCCAGCCATGACACCGGTCATTGTTGATCCAGCCTTCACGCATGGCAGGGTGGATCCAGCCTTGACACTGGTCACTGTGGATCCAGCCTTCACACCTGCCATGGTGGATCCAGCCTTCACTCCTGCCAGGACGGATCCAGCCTTCACATCTGCCAGGGTGGATCCAGCCTTCACACCTGCCAGGGCGGGTCCAGCCTTCACACCTACCAGCGTGGATCCTACCCTGACTGCT
>JBEVXT010000578.1:0-7724 GCA_040505955.1 Sedimenticola sp.
GGGTAGCGTCCCCTATACGCACTTTACGCCTACTGCCAACTACCTCAAGACCCTGATCGTAGAGTGGGTGATATGGATATTTTACCGTGACGATCCTATGCAAACCGTGGGCATTATACGACTGTTTCCTGCGGGGGTTCCCGGTAACGGGTGTTCATACCGCGAGAGCTACTCTAAAGAGATAAATATGACCAATAACCCAGAATCCATTCATGTCCTTCAAAGCTCACTGGAACTTCCTTGCGGTGCGATTCTAAAGAATCGAATTGCAAAGTCACCAATGTCAGATTCTCTGGCTGACGGTGGTGGTGATCCCACCGAGGAACAGATTCGACTTTACGAAAGATGGGCGGAAGGTGGGGTCGCTTTGTCCTTCATAGGTGAAGTGCACGGAGATCCTCGCTTTCCGGAGAAGCCAGGAAATTTGATACTCGGGGCACACTCCAATCAAAATTTGCTACGATTATTCAGCAGTCGGGCAGTAATTAAGGGGGCTCACCTATGGCCACAAATCGGTCATGCCGGAGCCCTTTCGCACTTGCCGATCAGTCAGCCAAAAGGGCCGTCAGCGCTTGATATTGAGGGCCTTCAATGTACAGGCATGTCTATTGATGAGATTCAGGAACTACCTGGCATGTATGCAAGAACAGCATTACACGCAAAGACTGTGGGCTTTAGCGGCGTACATATTCATGCAGGACACGGATTTTTACTCAGTCAGTTCCTTTCACCTTTGTTTAACCATCGAAACGATGGTTACGGCGGTTCAATCGAAGCACGATTTCATATAGTACTTGAAATAATAAATGAAGTAAGGCGTGCTGTTGGTTCGTCGTTTCCGGTCGGGATCAGGATCAACTCGACGGATCAACTGGAAGGTGGATTGACAGAAATCGATGCGTTGGAGGTGGTACGCCTTCTTGATCAAACTTCAATCGATCTGATTGATATTAGTGGGGGAACATATTTCCCCGGAGCAAAGGCAAGCTCTGAAGGTTCAAGTCGAGGACCCTACTTTCTTGACTTTGCCCGACTCGCAAGAGGGATCACCAATGTACCTTTGATGTTGACAGGTGGGTTCAAAAAGCGTGAGCAAGCAGTCGATGCGGTAGATAGTGGTGCTGTTGATATGGTGGGTTTGGGACGCGCCCTGGCTCTTAATCCACGGCTTACAGATACCTGGTTAAGTGAGGGAGGGGGTGATCCTGATTTTCCAAAATTCGAATTTGCACCTCCTGGCGGAATAACGGCTTGGTACACCATGCGACTAATAGCTTTGAGTGAGGACCGGGAGGATGTGTTTGAACTGGGCCTTCCATCTGCCATTCGAGAGTATGAGGAGCGTGATGCACAGCGTTGCATTAAATGGCAAAAGAAGTTCTCTCATTTGTATATATAACGCTGAATATTGATTCACTGAATGCGCTAACAATCGCTTACACTCGGATCGTAAAAAGCTGTGCTCGTCCCTCGCTTTGCATATTGCTGCTGGTGAATCGCACATTATAAGCCAAGGAGAAAACCGTGTTGCGCCATGTAATGTTTGATGTTGATGGAACACTTGTACTGTCTGATGAGTTTGACGGCGATTGTTTCATTCAGGCTGTATATGAGGTTCTAGGCCATAACCTGGATACTGATTGGACGAAGTACGCTTATGTAAGTGACGCGGGTATTCTCGATCAGCACATTAGAGAAAGCGGACTTCAAACTAAAAGAGATAGCGTACGAGCTGATGTAAAAAAGGTATTCACTGAAAAGATAGCTAACTGCCTCAAGAAAAATCCAGCACAGCCAGTACCTGGTGCCTCGGAGTTTATTTCCGAACTCCGTCGACTGGAGAACCTGAGCCTTTCAATCGCCACCGGCGGTTGGTATGAAACTGCTTTGATGAAATTGGAATCAGCTGGAATGGACATTTCGAATATCCCAATTGCATCTTCAAATGATCATTTCTCACGAAGCAAAATTATGAAAATCGCTGAAGAGAAAGCCGTCGGTAAGATTAAAGTCCCATGCACCTATTTCGGAGATGGTGAGTGGGATAAAAAGGCTTGTGAAGAACTAGGATACAACTTTGTACTGGTGGGAAAAAGGACATATCATAATCAGAATATTTTAGATTTCAAAAGTGAAAAGCAGGCACTGGCATACATTGGCCTATAACAAACGCATGCAGTCGGGCAAAGTCGCCCGCTACGCATCACTTTGTGAAAACCACAGTTATGGTGGAACAGAGGTGTTGTAGGAGCGAACTTGTTCGCGATGGACTACGAAACGTGCTTTTCGCGAACAAGTTCGCTCCTACGCCTAAGTTCGGGATTACCGTGCTTTATAGTTACAATTATTTAACCAGGCATTGCACCTGACTCGCTGCATTCGTGCGGTGAATGCGGCGTAAAGGGACGCTATTCTTCAATAATCCACACCCACCGCCGTACAGAGATAAGCCATAAACAGATCGGCCTGTTTGTAGCTGCGTACGACAAACTTCGCAAAACCTTTTTTGTTGATCTCAGTAGGATCGAAGTTTTTGCAAGCGATGAAATCCTTCCGCTTCAGATCCTCCAGCAGTGGATGGTCGGCAGGGTAGCCCCGTGGTGGCCTGATCAGGCTATTCCCCACCAGTGCGTACTGTTTGCGAAAGGTGCTGTGATCCCGCGCTTTTTGCCAGGCGGCGGGGTTGTCGATAATGAAATCCCGAATTCGTGCCAGCGTCTTTGATTCCGGGCGCCAGATCCCCACGCCAAGGAAACAGTCTCCTGGTTCGATATGCAGGTAAAAGCCCGGTGCATGGGCATCCCGCCCCAACTCATGGCGAAACTGAATGCCGATGTTGGTCTTGTAGGGCGTTTTGTCTTTGGCGTAGCGGATATCGCGATAGACCCGCATCAGTGATCCACCACTCTTTTTCGCCACAGCACGGAAGTGGGGGGAGATGGCTTGCAGGTGAGGCGCCATCTCTTCAATAAACGTTAGTGCAGGCTTCTGCACCAAGGTTTCGTAGCGCCCCTTGTTGGCGAGGAACCACTCCCGGTGGTTATTTTCCACCAACTGCTGAAGAAAGGGGAGGCACTCATCTGGAAAGCCATTGAATCCACCCATAGTCATACACCTCATCAAATATTCGGGGACTCCCCTATGGTACTGCAGTGATCAGCCATTTCAATCCGCTTGTGGCTGAGATGGATAAAACGGCCACCGAGCAGCAGGGCGGAGAGTGTCAATCCGGCTATCAGTCCGGTCCAGAATCCCTGTGGTCCGGTGGGCGCCCCCCAAAAGTCGGTCAGTCCCAAGGTATACCCCAGGGGCAGACCCAGACCCCAGAAGGAGATCAGCACCACCACAAAGGCGAAGCGGGTGTCCTTATAACCGCGCAGGGCGCCGGCGGCGCTTATCTGTACGGCATCGGAGAACTGAAAGATGCCGGCAAGGAACAGCAACTCCATCGCCAGACTTTTCACCTGGGGACTGGAGGTGTAGAGCGATGCGATCTGCTCTGGAAACAGAAGCATCACGGTGGAGGAGATGGATGCAGTGGCAACAGTGATAATAATGCCCATGCCGCCGATGGCGCGGGCCTGAGCCGGTCTGTTGCCACCCAGGGTGTAGCCGCAGCGAATGGTGATGGCAATGGAGAAGCTGAGGGGGATCATAAAGACCAGTGAAGCAAATGACATTGCCACCTGGTGTCCGGAGACCACGGTCGCCCCCAGTTGGGCTATAAACAGGGCGATTAGCGTGAACATGCTCGATTCGATCAGGATGGAGATGCCAATCGGCAGGCCGAGCCTCAATATCGCCATCAGCATCTCCCTGTCGGGTAGTTGCCAGTCAGCGAGCCAGTGGGTTGCGGAGATGGTGCGGTTGTAAAGGGTGTGGGCCACTAGCAGAAAGAGCTGCAGCCAGATGACCGTGGTAGTGGCCCAGCCACAGCCGACCCCTCCCATCGCCGGCAGACCGAACTTTCCGTAAATCAGTATGTAATTGAGGGGGATGTTACAGAGCAGGGCTGCCAGGCTCACGTACATGTAGGGGCGGGTTTGGTGGAATCCTTCATTGAGGCTTCTGAATACCTGAAATGCCGCCAGTGCCGGGATTCCCCAGGAGACGGCTTCAAGGTAGCCCTGGGCCTGTATTCGGACCGCAGTCTCCATCTCCAGCAGCTCAAATATGCCGCCCAGATGTCGCAGCAGAATCAGAAAACCGACGCCGACAAACAGTGACAACCACAACGCCTGTTGGATGGTATGTTGTATCTCACCCGTCCGGCGGGCGCCGTTGGCATGGGCGATGATCGGCGTAACCGCCATGAGAATTCCGGTCACCGTCAGAAATGCCGGAATCCAGAGACTCGATGCAATGGCCACCGCCGCCAGGCTTACCTCATTGTGCCTGCCCGCCATTACGGTATCGACAAAGCTCATTCCTGTCTGGGCAAGCTGGCTGACCATTAGCGGCAGGGCGAGCAGCAGCAGGCGCCGCCCTTCAGAAAAAAAGGAGACGGGCATGAGAGCAGGCGGAGTGGAACGACATAGGGGGATTATCCCCGATATTTACCGAGGGGGTAAGGGAGTAAAAGTGCTACCTAGAGATCTTTTTCGGTGGCTACCCGATTGCGACCATGATTCTTTGCATGGTAGAGGGCGTTATCGGCACGCTCAATCAGGTCGGCAGGGTCGTCGTTGGGGTGCAGGCATGCCACGCCGGCGGAAATAGTGATTTGGCCAATGGGCGCTTTACTCTTGCTGTGCACCAGGCTGGTGTCGGCAATGGTGTTGCGGATGTTCTCCGACAGCGCCACGGCGCCTGCTATCTGTGTCTCAGGCAGCAGCAGGGTGAACTCTTCACCGCCATAGCGCCCGGCGGTATCCTGGCCCTTGATGTTCTTCTTCAGTGTTTCGGAGACAAAGCGTATCACCTTGTCCCCAACCATGTGCCCGTGGGTATCATTGACTTTTTTAAAGTGGTCGATATCCAGCATCACCAGGCAGAGCCCTCCCTTTTCATTGTTAGTGGCATCTTCAATCGCCGTTTCCAGAGCTTCGGAGAAAACCGTTCTGTTGGCCAGCCCGGTCAGTGGATCGGTGGAAGCCTGCATGCGCACCTGATCCAACTCTTTGCGCAGAGTGTCCATCTCTTCGCTTTTGCTCTCAAAATCACGCTGAATAGTCTCCACTGAGCTTTTCATCTCGCGGGTTTCATCCAGTACCGCACCCATCAGTCCAAGCACATCCTGCAGCGAGTTGGCCTTGCCACAACTGTTGTTGAACTCCTCCAGAACCTGGCTGTAGTGGCTGGTATTTGTACTGGTGCTCTGCAGTGAACCCGACGTCTCCAAAAGGGTCTGCTGCATTTGTTGACGTATTATATCCAAATGTTCCAGATCACACTCTGAAACGTAGTTGCGGTAGAGGGCCTGGTTGACGCTCTCGGTAAAAGCATTTTCCTGTTTGCTCAGCGCTTCGATGCGCTCGGTCAATGCCGGTTTGTCTCCGCTGGCATAGTGGAACCAGACGGCATAGTTCTCTGGGCTCGCGGGAATTCCGTATTTATTCATCAGCGGCAGCGCCATGCGTAACGTCTCCGCGCTGGTATCTGCTGCTGATCTGCTGTTCTGATCGTGTGTGCTCAAGGGCTTTCCTGCTTTCTTTCTATTGTCTACACCGATTCTAGTACATTTTGCGCTCAGTGTTCACGGAGCTTTTACGGCCATTGCCACTGTGTAGGTTTGTCCCTGCTTCAGCTTCTTATAGTTGCCGAATACCTCATTAAACGCTTTCTGAATAAATTTTCTCAGGCCGGAGATAGTGACTACGTAGAGACGCCCGCCCGGATTTAGCCGCTCCAGGGCATCGTAGAAGTAGAGATAATAGAGTTCCTTGCCGGTTTTTGCTGGCAGATTGGAGACAATCAGATCAAAGCTGCGGTCACCTACTGCGGAGAAGCCGTTGCTGAGGATCACCTCGGCATTATCGATCCGGTTGATGAGGGCGTTTTTCCTGCTGTAATCAACGGCGACGAAGTCTTTGTCCACCAGCATGCTGTGTCCCTGTGGCGCCAGCTTTGCAAGAGTGAGCCCCAGGGGGCCGTAACCACAGCCGAGATCCAGAGTGTCGTCGCTCTCGTTCACCTCCAGGTGGTTGAGCAGCAGCAGGCTTCCCGCATCGAGGTTTTTTGGTGAAAAGAGTCCCCAGGTGGTGTGGTAGATGAGGGTATGCCCTCTCGCCTCCCCGCTGAAGACAATATCCTGGCGCAATTTGTTCAGGTAGTCTCGTTTTGGCTGGCCGATTACGGGTGCTGTCATGATCTGTTTTTTCCACAGGTGGTGCAGGCGGGATCGGCCTTCAGTTTTAGTGTACGCCACTCCATCTCCAGGGCGTCGAGCAGTAGCAATCTTCCGGTCAGGGGCTCTCCCGCACCGGTCAGTACCTTGATCGCCTCTGTTGCCTGGATGCTGCCGATGATTCCCACCACGGGCGCCAATACACCGTTCTCAGAGCAGGTCTCATCCAGTTTACCGCCAGCGCCGTAAAGGCAGCGGTAGCAGGGCTCGCCGGGCTTTCCGCTAAAGACCGAGACCTGCCCCTCGGTGCGGATGGCAGCCCCGGAAACCAGCGGGGTTTGGGCGGCGACGCAGGCGTCGTTGATCATAAAACGGGTGGTGAAGTTGTCGCTGCCGTCAATTACCAGATCCGCCTGTGCAACCTGGGCGGCAAGCTCCTCCTCCTCCATCAGCCGGCTGATGGTCTCTACCCGGCAGTCGGGATTGATTGCCAGCAGGCTGTTGCGGGCGGATTCCACCTTCAGTACACCAATGTCATCGGTGGTATGAATGATCTGTCGCTGCAGGTTGGTCAGATCCACTTTGTCGAAGTCGGCCAAAACCAGTTGGCCGACGCCGGCCGCCGCCAAGTAGAGGGCAATGGGTGAGCCGAGTCCGCCCATGCCGATAATCAGGACGCGGGATTGCAGCAGGCGCTCCTGCCCCTCAATGTCGATGGCGGGGAGCATGATTTGGCGGCTGTAGCGCAGCAGTTGGTCGTCGTTCATTAATAGTTGTCAGTGGTCAGGTATTGCCGGGGCGACATATATCACTTGGGATCGGTGGAGTTTAGCAAATTCACGCCCTCTGTGATCCGCTCTCTGTGGGCGAGGTCGCGATGGGTGACTGTATCAAGGAAGCCACCCTCCATCATTAGTTGCCGCACGGCGGCGCCTTGCTCCGGGCCGTGCTCCAGTAACAACCGGCCTCCTGCCTTGAGGTGTGTTGGCGACTGGCTGATGATCCGGCGTATATCATCGAGGCCGTCGGCACCGGCGGTGAGGGCTTCTCGGGGTTCCCAGGGGAGGCCGTTGCGCGTCAGATGAGGATCTCCCTCAGCGACATAGGGCGGGTTGCTCACTATTAGATCGAAGCGCTCTCCTGGGGGCAGTGCTCTGCACCAGCTTCCTGCCGCAGTAATGATATTGGGTAGCTTGAGTTGCCGGAAGTTGCCTTCGGCCACCGCCAGTGCGGTGACTGATCTGTCACAGGCGGTAATTCTGGATAGTGGGCGCTCACTTGCGATGGCGGCTGCGATGGCGCCGCTGCCAGTACCCAGGTCGGCGAGGTGGAGAACTGTTCCCACCGGAATCAGCTCAAGTGCCCGTTCTACCAGTGTCTCTGTTTCAGGCCGGGGAATGAGAGTGTCTTGGGTGACCCTCAGCTCCAGAGACCAGAA
>JBEVXT010000578.1:7824-16233 GCA_040505955.1 Sedimenticola sp.
GAATCAGCTCAAGTGCCCGTTCTACCAGTGTCTCTGTTTCAGGCCGGGGAATGAGAGTGTCTTGGGTGACCCTCAGCTCCAGAGACCAGAACTCGCGTTTGCCGAGGATATAGGCGATCGGCCTGCCGCTCAGGCGTTGTTCGATCAGTGCGTCGAACTGATCCAGTTGATCAGGAGGTAGGGCCTGCTCAGGCCAGGCAAAGAGGTGGCTGCGTGTTTTCTCCAGGGCTTCGCTCAGCAGCAGCTCAGACTCCAGCCTCGCTTCCTCCCCGGCTACCGGAGTGAGTGCGGTGGATGCTGTTTCAAGAGCCTCTTTTATGCTTTTCTGTTGTGCTGACACGCTACTGTAAAGCAGGCGAGCAGGGCCTAACCGGCTTCACTGTTGGCCAGATCCGCGAGAAGCTCAGCCTGATGCTCCTGGGTCAGCGGTGTGATCACCTGCCCCAGGACACCAGTCAGCACCTCATCCAGCTTGTAGATGGTCAGGTTGATGCGATGGTCGGTGATGCGGTTCTGGGGGAAGTTGTAGGTGCGAATGCGTTCCGAGCGGTCACCGCTTCCCACCTGCAGCTTGCGCACGGCAGCCTGTTCGCTGTGCTGTTGTTGCTGTAGCCCGGAGAGCAGCCTTGCCTGCAGCAGGGAGAGTGCCCGCGCCTTGTTTTTGTGCTGGGATCGCTCATCCTGACACTCCACTACGATACCGCTGGGAAGGTGGGTGATGCGTACTGCCGAGTCGGTTTTATTGACGTGCTGACCGCCAGCGCCGGAGGCGCGGTAGGTGTCTATTCGCAGATCGTTGCTGTTGATTTCCACCTCATCAATCGCCTCTGCCTCGGGCAGGATAGCGACGGTACAGGCGGAGGTGTGTATGCGCCCCTGGGATTCAGTCTCCGGCACCCGCTGAACACGGTGGGTGCCGGATTCAAACTTGAGATGGGAGTAGACATCACGGCCGGTGATGCGGCAGATGATCTCTTTATAGCCCCCCTGTTCCCCTTGGCTTTCGCTGATGGTCTCCGTTCGCCACCCCTGTTGTTCGGCGTAGCGCAGGTACATGCGCAGCAGGTCGCCGGTGAAAAGCGCCGCCTCGGCACCGCCGGTGCCGGCGCGGATCTCAAGGAAGATATTGCGCTGATCATTGGGGTCGGCGGGGATGAGCAGCAACTGCAGTTCTGGTTCCAGAGCCCGTTGTGCCGCCTCTGAGGTTGCCAGCTCCTCTTTTGCGAGGTCAGCCATCTCTGGATCATCGAGCATCTCACGGGCGCCCGCGATCTCCTCATCCAGTGACTGGTAACGGTTATAGCAGTCGACCACCGGTTCCAGCTGTGAGTACTCCCGGCTCAGGTTGCGAAAGCGATTCTGCTCACTCTGAACCTGCGGATCTGCAAGCAGTGCTGTAATCTCCTCGAATCGCTCGGCGAGCTGTTCGAGTTTGCCGTGAATAGAGGGGTTCATTCGTTGATCTGAAATAGGGTGTTTGCTGCATCCAGCAGCTCCGAATGGCCGTTGAAACCGGCCTGACGAATCTGTGTGCTTGGGGTGTGCAGGAGTTTATTGGTCAGGGTGTGGGCGAGGTATTGCAGGGTCTCTTCCGCATCTTTACCGTTTTTCAGCTGCCTCAGCGCCCGCTCCAGCACTTCATTACGGATAGTTTCTGATTGGCGGCGGTAGCCCTGGATGGTGCCAACGGCATCCAGTGAGCGCAGCCAGCCCATAAATTCATCAACATGGAAGTCGATGATCTCCGACGCCTGCTCCGCCGCTTCCTGACGGTGGCGCATATTCTCCTCGATAACCTCCTGAAGATCGTCAATAGTATAGAGGTAGACGTCATTGAGCTCGGCCACCTCAGCTTCGATATCTCTGGGAACAGCGATATCGACCATGAAAATGGGACGGTGTTTGCGTTTTTTCAGCGCACTTTCTACAGTTCCCTTGCCCACTACCGGCAGTGGGCTGGCAGTGGATGAGATAACGATATCGGCTTCCGCAAGGTGAGCGGGAATCTCCGTCAGGGCAATGGCGTAGCCGTCGAACTGGTTGGCCAGATTGTGGGCTCGCTCCAGGGTGCGGTTGGCGACGATGATGCGTTGTATACCATGCTTGCTGAGATGGCGGGCCGCCAGCTCGATGGTCTCTCCCGCACCGATCAGCAGCGCAGTCTGCTGGGTCAGATCACTGAAGATCTGCCGCGCCAGGCTGACGGCGGAAAAGGCCACAGATACCGGGCTGTGGCCAATGGCGGTGTCGGTACGAACCTGCTTGGCTGCAGAGAATGTGTGCTGGAACATGCGCCCCAGCAGCTTGCCGGTGGCTCTGGCATCTGCTGCAGTCTGGAACGCCTGCTTTACCTGCCCCAGAATTTGCGGTTCACCGAGCACCATGGAGTCCAGGCCGCTGGCGACCTGCAGCAGGTGGCGCACCGAATCCTGCCCCTGGTGAGAGTAGAGGTAGGGTGAAATGGTCTCCAGCTCCAGACCGTGGAAACGGCTCAGCCAGTTGCTGATATCATCTCGCTCGGAACCCTGGAGATTGCAGTAGAGTTCTGTCCGGTTACAGGTGGAGAGGATGGTGGCTTCGATCACTCCCGGTAGTTCGGTGAGACTGCGCAGGGCGGCGACAATGATGTCTGGCCCGAAGGTCACGCGCTCACGGATGTCGATAGGCGCAGTTTTGTGGTTGAGTCCGAGGGTAAGAAGTGCCATGAGTGTGGTGCTTAGTGTGCAATAAGATATCTGCCGGAATTGTAGGCCGCAGTAGCGGTCTGCCTGGTTTCGCCCCTCCCCGTCACGTTGCTGACGGAAGGCGGATCTCCGGGGTGGTATCGTCTGTTTGCTGCAACCTCGTGGCGATGTCGGGAGGTGAAATTTTGTATTATCAAAGGCTTAAATACAAGGGGTGAGGCGCTTACAAGGCGAAAAGTGATCTATATTCTTTTAATATCGATACCGATCCAGTTCGGTTAAGACGCTGTATCGGTATGTTAACCGATTGAATAAATTGAATTAATCGATAATGATTTGGGGCGCTCGCCTTAGCATTGCTGGTTCGGGTACCATGAGCGATTCTTTACGCTGGCCGTGGGTGATTGGGAATCTGATGCAGTTGATCTTGAAAATTGTGGTGATGTTGTCGTTTATGGTGCTGCTTGGCGGCTGCGCAAGTGTGCAAAAGACGACGGATTACGAAGCAACCGGGGCTACGCCCGGGGTGCTGCCATTCACGCCCGCCCCCTCTCCTGTTGATGAACTGACAGAGCAGATTGTGTTTGACACGCTGGTGGGTGAAGTGGCGGCCCAGCGTGGGGATATGCTGCTGGCCTACCATCACCAGATGGAGGCGGCCATGGCGGCGGGGGACGCCAAGGGGGCGGAGCGCGCCACCCGGATTGCGCTTCATATGAAGAGCTACGAACTGGCGGAAAAGGCGGCGGCGCAGTGGGTTCGGCTGGCGCCAAATGATATCTCTGCACGCCAACTGATGGTGATGCTGATGCTGCAGCGTGATAACGGAGTCGATGTGCTGGAGCACCTCAAAGCGATTGTCCGCATTGGCCGGGCCAAAGGTGATAACGGTTTTCTAAGCGCCACCGCTGCGGTGGGGAGAGATCTTGGGCACAGCCAATCGATTGCTCTGATGCGCCGTTTGGTGGCTGAGTTTCCTGAGGATCCCTGGGGGCGTTACGCCCTGGCGCTGACCGCAATTATGCACAAGGACTACGAGACCGCCGAGGTTGAGGCGAAGGCGCTTCTGAAGCAGCGCCCGGACTGGATCAAGTCATACCTCGTATTAAGCCGCGTCTATGTTGCCAGAGACGATAAGGATGCCGCTAAAGCGCTGCTGGCCAGAGCGGTAAGAGAGTTTCCGGAAGAGCCTCTGCTGCTCTCCGCCTACGCCCGCATACTGATCGATGCAAAGGAGCTGGAGTCGGCCTACGACTACTTTCGCAGGTTGTTGGCGCTGGAGCCTGACAATGAGGCGGCAAACTATTGGTTGGGTGTTTTAAGTCTTGACATGGAGCGCGGTGACGAGGCGAAAGGGTACTTTGACAAGCTGATCTCTTTGGGAAAACGTACCGAGGTGGCGACCTATTTTCTTGGCCGGATCGAGGAGGATGCGTCACGTCACGCTGAGGCGATCAGTTGGTACAAGAAGGTGCACAAGGGTGAGTTCTTCTTTGATGCCCAGATACGGATCGTACGTCTGTTGGTTGAGCGTGAGGGCATAAGTGAGGGGCGGGAGTGGCTTCAGGGGCTGCGAATCCGCATGCCGGAGCAGGCGGTACGCCTCTATCTGCTGGAGGCTGAAGTGCTGCGTGAGCAGAAGGCGTTTGCAGCAGTGATGACCCTCTACAATGACGCGCTGGAGACGTATGAGGGTAATACAGAGCTGCTCTACGCCAGGGCACTGTTTGCCGTTACTCAGGGGCGGCTTGATATCATGGAGGAGGATTTGGGGCGGGTGATTGCCGCCGACCCGGAACATGCCGATGCACTCAATGCCCTGGGTTACTCTCTGGCCGACAAGACCGATAGGTACCAGGAGGCTCTGCAACTGATCGAGAGAGCGCTGCAACTGAAGCCTGATGCCCCCTCCATCCTCGATAGTATGGGGTGGGTGCAGTTCCGACTGGGGAATCTCAGTCAGGCGCTGGATTACCTTCGGCGTGCTTTCGAGCAACTACAGGATGCTGAGATAGCGGCCCATCTGGGGGAGGTGCTGTGGATGAAAGGTGAGCGAGAAGAGGCGAAAACGGTATGGCGGCAGGCGCTTGAGAAAGAGCCTGAGAGCAGGTATATCCTGGATGTGATGCAGCGCTTGCTGCCATGAGGGCGGTATGAGGGGGGGGGAGAGCACTGGCTGGCTGGCGCCTGCAAAACTGAACCTGATGCTACGGGTTGTCGGGCGGCGCAAAGACGGTTATCACCTGCTGCAGACGGTCTTTCAGTTTCTCGACCATGGGGATACCCTGGGATTTCGTCTGCGGGATGATGGGGAGATCATCCGCCGCTACGAAATGGCCGGAGTGGCCGCCGGAGACGACCTGGCTGTGCGGGCGGCCGGTTTGTTACAAGCCCATGGCCGGGTTGAACAGGGCGTGGAAATATCGCTGGAGAAACGGCTGCCGATGGGTGGTGGCCTTGGCGGTGGCAGCTCTGACGCCGCCACCACCCTGGTGGCACTGAACCACCTGTGGAAGGTGGGCCTCGATGATCAGCGCCTCTGTGAACTGGGCCTCTCCCTGGGAGCGGACGTGCCGGTATTTATTCAGGGGGAGGCCGCCTGGGGTGAAGGGGTGGGGGAACGGCTACAGCCGATTGACCTCCCGGAACCCTGGTATTTGGTGGTAATTCCCCCCTGCCATGTCTCTACCGCAGAGGTTTTTTCTGATCCGCAATTGACACGGAACACTCCACGGATGAGAATAGCCGACTTTCTTAACGGGGGTACCCGCAACGATTGTCTCGATGTGGTGGTTAAAAACCACCCTCAGGTAGCGGTTGCGCTGGAGTGGCTTGGCAGGCATGGTGAGGCCCGGCTGACTGGCACCGGGGCTTGCGTTTTCGCCTCCTTCGATGATGAAACCGATGCCCTGCGGGTGCGTGAGCAACTACCCTCCGGTTATCGGGGCTTTGTTGCCAAAGGCGTCAACCGCTCACCGCTAAAGGGCTTCCTGGAATCGATGGCGGTCGTCGGCGGTTAGTAGTAAAGGTTTTTTTTGGGGCGTCGCCAAGAGGTTAGGCATCGGGTTTTGATCCCGACATACGCAGGTTCGAATCCTGCCGCCCCAGCCATATTTATCTGCTTTCAGTAGAGGGTTTTGTGGTAACACTCAGCGGTATATCGATATTTTCGGGTAATGCCAACCCAGAACTGGTGACAGAGATTACCGGGCGCCTGAACGTTCGTCTGGGGCGGGCGGTGGTCGATAGTTTCAGCGACGGTGAGGTGATGGCTGAAATTCAGGAGAGTGTCAGGGGGCGTGATGTCTACGTCGTCCAGTCAACCTCTCAGCCCACCAATGACAACCTGATGGAGCTGTTGGTGCTGATGGATGCCCTGCGTTGGGGTTCGGCAGGCCGGATTACCGCAGTGATTCCCTATTTCGGTTATGCGCGCCAGGATCGCAGGCCGCGCTCCGCCCGGGTGCCGATTACCTCCCGGCTGGTGGCCAAGCAGCTGGCCTTAGCGGGTGCTGAGCGCGTGGTAACGGTGGATCTGCACGCGGATCAGATTCAGGGCTTTTTTGATATTCCGGTGGATAATGTTTACGCCCTTCCGATCCTGCTGGGAGATGTTTGGCGTCAGAAGTATTCGAACCTGATGGTGGTCTCCCCTGATGTGGGCGGCGTGGTTCGCGCCAGGGCGTTGGCAAAGCAGTTGGATGATGCGGATCTGGCGATTATCGATAAGCGTCGGCCAAAGGCCAATGAATCCCAGGTGATGAATATCATCGGTGATGTTGAAGGGCGAACCTGTGTTCTGATTGACGACATGGTGGATACGGCGGGTACCCTCTGCAAGGCGGCCACGGCGTTGAAAGAGCACGGTGCCGAGTGTGTGGTGGCCTACTGTACCCACCCGGTGCTTTCCGGCCCGGCGATCGAAAACATCAATGGTTCGGTGTTGGATGAGTTGGTGGTCTCCAACACGATTGCACTCCATGCGGAGGCGCAGAATTGCGATAAGATCCGCCAGATAAGCATTGCCGAGCTGCTGGCTGAAACCATGCGTCGTATCGCCAATGATGAGTCTGTCAGCTCGCTGTTTATGGAATGAGACTCCGGCGCTATTTCAATATGATAATTACGCATCCGCAATTATCATATTGAAATAGCACCAGCTTTTTTCCTCTCCGATCCGGAATAACGATGGGAGAGGCTAATCACCACCGCCGTTTCTGGTCGCGGAACGGCGGTGTTTTTATTAATACAGATGATTTGGAGAAAATCATGGAAAAGAAATTTGAAATTGAAGCACAGTCGCGCAGTGACACGGGGAAGGGTGCGAGCCGCCGCCTACGTCACTCCGGCCTAGTGCCCGGCATTCTATATGGCGCTCATCGGGAACCCCGAATGATCAGTCTGGGTCACACCAGTCTGGCTCTGCAGCTGGAGAATGAGGCGTTTTACTCCCACATTCTCGATCTTAAAATAGATGGTCAGAACCAGCAGGTGATTCTCAAGGATCTGCAACGTCATCCCGCCAAACCGTACATCATGCATGTTGATTTTCTGCGTGTCAGAGCGACCGAGAAACTCAAAACCCGCGTGCCTCTGCACTTTGTCGGTGAAGATATTGCTCCAGGTATCAAGGCTGGCGGCGTTGCCTCCCATCACCTGACTGATGTTGAGGTGAGCTGCCTGCCGGCTGACCTGCCTTCGTTTATCGAGATTGATGTTTCCGCTATGGATATTGGGGATATTGTTTTGATGTCCGGTCTGTCGCTGCCGTCCGGTGTCGAGCTTCCTGCATTGATCCAAGAGGATGAGAATGACATGCCAATTGTCTCCGTCCACGCCGGGCACAGTGCTGACGCCGAGGAAGAGGAGGGCGAAGGTGAGGCTGAGGTGGGCGAGGAGTAGGCGCCCCGGATATCCCAGGCGATGGCCGGGAGAGATACTTCTCCTGTCCACCACACATCTCACACTAAAAAGATGTCATCCTCTATCCGCCTGATCGTTGGCCTGGGTAATCCAGGCAGTGAGTATCTTGAGACACGCCACAATGCGGGTTTCTGGTTCGTGGATCAATTGGCCCGGCGTCACGGCGGTACCTTCAAGGCGGAAGCGAAGTTTCATGGGCACTGCTGCCGTATCCACACAGGAGGGCGCGAGTGCCGGTTGTTGAAGCCGTCTACCTTTATGAATCGCAGTGGTCGGTCGCTCTCCAGTTGTGCCAACTATTTCAAGATCTCTCTGGATGAGATTCTAGTGGTGCACGATGAACTCGACCTGGCCCCCGGTGTTGTCCGGCTGAAGCAGGGCGGGGGTCATGCTGGTCATAACGGCCTGCGTGATATTATGAGCGCTATGGGCGGCCGTGATTTTTGGCGTTTGCGTATCGGCATTGATCACCCGGAAGGCGCCGGTCAGGTCGTGAACTATGTGCTGGGGCGCCCGAGCCGTAGTGATGCCGAGCTTATTGCCGAGGCAATCGACGAAGCCGAATCAGCTGTTGGCGATATCCTCAGTGGAGAGTTTCAGCGGGCGATGCACCGACTTCACTCGGCACGTTAGCTCAATATCACCAGTGTAAACGGAAGTTTTTCTCCGCGTTCACTGTGCTCCTGAACTTAGTGCCATTCGGGCATGGCTGCTTTATAGATATAATTTATAAAAGCTATTGACAGCCCGTCTGGGCTGCTCCAAAATAGCGGGCTTTCTGGAGGGGTTCCCGAGTGGCCAA
>JBEVXT010000579.1:0-3966 GCA_040505955.1 Sedimenticola sp.
GTCAATCTGGACACCAACCTGGAGTCCATCAAGAGCCATTTTTAATTTGACGTAAAGATATAGCGCCGTGTTCGGATTGCTTTCTATCTACCCAATGAATCTGTCCTATAGTCCTTCGGTTAGCTGTTGTGCAAAAGGCTCCGGTAAATCATAAAAGCAAAATGGGTTGAGAAACTGTCTTCCCCAAAAAAAGCGCTGATCGACTTTTGATAGGTTGGTTTCTTGGCATATTTTAGGGTAATACTCTTTGATAGTGCTGACTTGCGATTGAATAATCTTTTTTGCGGCTTCTTCTGAAAGCTGAAAAGTACTGCTTGCCGCTAGGCAGTTGCCTAGTTGGCTCAGTTTATTGTCTCCATGAATGTTCATAGCCTGAGAAGCTTCCTGTCCGGTTCGGCCTTGTGGGCATATATCGTAAGCCGGTGTCAAAGTAAGCTGCTTTCCGTCCCAGAAGGCGGCATGATTGCGGGCGTGGTCATCGGTATTGCCAACCAAAATATTAAATACTATGCGGCGGTATAGCTCATGTAGGGTGGCGCGAGGACTGGTAAACAGGTGACGCACTTTCTCAGCAAACATTTCATAGCTGGTATAACGGGCTTCCTGCTCCGGCATTTCAAAGATTGTCAGAGCTGAAACCATGGCTTTTCGACACCACTGCCCTTGTCTTTCAAATTGGCGGTCAAATCGTTCGATCAGAATAACGTCTTTGTCTTGCGCTTGGGTGAGCTCAACATTGGCGACATCCAGTCCAACTTTTTTGGCAAGACTCATGGCAATATATTCCGCCTTGACCACGCTGTAGGTGTCTGTCGAGCCCGAGAACTTGGCGATGTATTTCTTATCTTCTGTCTCAATACCGGCTTTAGGGCGGGCACCCCCAATGCTTGAGCCGTGAGTGAGGGCTTGATCGTGTTCTTTGGTTAAGGGAATGCCTTTATCGACCAACTCGGAGGATTGCTGTAGCTCTTCCAGCGTCGCTGCTTTTGGGGAGCGCGGGACGTAGACACTGGCGGATTCCTGAAAATCCAGATTACCAATCCTGTCTGAGCCGGATTGTAGGAGGTAGGTAAGTTCATTCAGTTCGGTTAGATCAATGCCTTCTTTTTTCTTTCCCGTTACCTGGTTGATGATGACGCGGCGGCCCCATGCATCAGGTGAACCGTCCCTGATGCAGTTTGGCATATCCATTCTGGGAAGCAGCGCTATCTTTCCGGCTTTAAGGGGAAGCTCCGGCCCGTAGATAGGGACGGCATCTTCCCTGGAAAGATAGCTTTGTCCATAGTTGAAGCTAAGCTGACCATTTTTCCTTTCAAGCCGCCCACAGACAATTGGATCATCATGGTTTTGCAACCATACCCAAACAAAGGCTCCTTTTGTGTTAGAAATCATCGAATACCTCACTGCGATCCTTGTCTATACGCTTGGGAAGCAACGACAGTGACATATCAAGGTTCTTTTGTATGACTGTCATCTGGTGTTCGTTGGCCTCAAAGAGCAGAATTCCCAAAATATTGGCCGCTTCAAAGTAAAGGCCTAACCCTGTTGCCGGATTGCCTTGCTCAATTTGCTGAATGGTTGGGCGGGTTGTGCCTACTCTTTCAGCAAGCTCTGCAACGCTCCAATGATGCTTTTTACGGGCAATACGTATCTGTGAGGCGAAGATTTTTATCGCCTGTAGCGTCCGGTTTGAGTACGTTCTTGTCACTTTGGCCATGATATTGTCTTTCATGCTGAAATTAAGACTGTTTTACTACCATAGCGAATATATTGTGCTGTTTCAACAATAAAAGATAAATATATTTATCATAGATAGCTGTTAAGGAGGATATACTTTACTTTTAATGGGCTGATTTGTCTGGATAGGTCATGGTGCAGGGTGCTTTTACATACCTCTCTGGTTCATAGGCTGGATCGTTTTTGATCGTTCTGCCCAAATTGACTTTTTCCTGCTCATAGAGCCTTTTGATTTCGGCTTGGCGGTAAATTTTCTGGAAAGGCTTGCCCATACCTTTTATGAGCGCGGCAGCAGGCCGCGAAATAGCCGTGCATCCTTCGTGCTTTCTACGGGCTGAATGTGGATGGCTTGCAGGTTCGACAGCTGGACTTGCACTAGTTTTTCACAATGCCAGGCGAAGATTCGATTCAACTTCATCTATTATAGATTTTGGTACGTCATGCTCGGTGGCTATCTCTCGCCACTTTGATACCTGAGCGATGGTTTCATCAATGATGTTATCTGTTTTTGCTCGTGAAAATATTGGACTGAGTTTCTCCAGTGTGTAGAAATCGCTCCGAGTAAAATCATCCCGTTTTCCATTTAAAGTCATCCAGTGACTATTCACCCACTTGCTGCCGGGTTTGTAGCTATAGGCCAGGTCGTAGGCTGGAGCCAGTTCCCATTTTTTGTCGCTAAGCGTGAAAGCAAAGTTTTTAGAGTGATCATCGTGATTTCTGGCGATCACATTAAAAACCATGCGTTTAAATAGTTGCTCTGCCTCTTTGGAAGATAATCGAAGCTCTCTTGCAGTGCCAAGTAACTCGGCGTAGGAGAATGAGCCTGGCATCTTGTAATCTGCATGGGTTATCCCATTTAAGGTCTGTACATGAATCTTCTTGTTACCCACGCGATCAAATCGCTGGGTGATAAAGTGACGGCGGCCTCCCTCCTCAATCAGTCTGCAAGGCATCATATCTATATCGCAAGACTTGGCCATTAAGTGATAAACATACTCCATAGCACCATAGCCAAGTGGGTCACCAAATGACTCCTTACTCTTGTGATGTTCAGTTACACCATCAAATTTCATTAGATAGTGGGTAAAGCCCTTTGGGGCTTTGGCTTGACCGGAGCGAACCTGACTAAAGTCCTCGTTAAATGCCAGGACAGCTTTGGGGCGTGCGCCACCCGCACTCATGCCCACAGATAATAATGCCATCATGGCGTCGCGATTTTCTTGCCCTTCCTTGTTCAACTTGACAGCAAAATCAGTGTGACTATCCAGGATATTCTGAGCGATACTGACCAATGATTCGATCTCAACCTGCTGCGAGGAATTTAAATTTCTGAACTTTGTCGCCGGTGCATATTCGAGCGCACCCATACCTCGCTTGCCTGTATATTGCAGTCTTTGTAGTGGCGTAATATCACTAGGCAGTTTACCTTTACCGGCTACCCAGGCATTTAGAACGGCGTTACCAAAGTCATCAGGTAGGGAGTCGGCAATTAATCCCGGTAGTCCCTTGAAGGTTTCGTAGCCTAGCTCTGGAAACGAGTAGATTCCCTTTGCCAGGGGCATCTTGATGGGCGCTAATTCGAACCCTTTTGCGATAAATGAAGGATTGTATTCGAATGCGCCAATGCCGCTATCTGTATCAAAGCTGACTGCCCCAACATCAAGATCTCTGTAGTTTACTTTAAGGACTTCCATTACCATTCTGGTGGTTCCTCATTGCTCATTTTTCGCCGGCCAGATGCTCTTTGCCGTTTTTTCCCTTGCAGTTTTGCAAGTTGGATAGGGGAAATGTCTTGTTTCGGCAGAAATCTGTCTAACTGTCCGGTCAAATTCAGGGCGACCATGATCGCTACTAAAGCTTCTAGTTGGACTTTTCCTTTTTCTGCGTTGAGCAGCACTTTTCTTGATACCCCTGCGAGACCTGCTACTTCCACCTGAGTTAGGTTGGTGTTTAAGCGTGCTTGTTTTAGTCTCTTTCCAAGCTCTTCCGCAATAGCTGCCGGGGACTTTAGTTTAGTATTCATAATGTACCCCAATCAGTACATAATCGACATTAATGGTCTGTAAGTAACAATAATAGTACATAGGGATGTGTTGTCAATTCTCTTATGACTACAAGGTGCTAAATATCGTACGTAACTATTCAGCACGGTAATCCGGAACTCAGGCGTAGGAGCGAACTTGTTCGCGAAGAGCACATTTCGTAGTCCATCGCGAACAAGTTCGCTCC
>JBEVXT010000580.1:0-11169 GCA_040505955.1 Sedimenticola sp.
TGCATAGACGGCGGCGTGGGCGGCTCTTGAGTAGCACTCGTAAAGTGATTCAGTGTCGTGTTTTTTAGATGGAGGCTCCAGTACTTTCAGTGTTCTTTTGGTATGGGTAACTGCATCTACACCGAGCATGGAGACGGCATGGGCAAGACTGCTGATCGGCCCCTCCAACTGTTCCGATTGGCGGCCGAGGGCACGGAACAGGGCCAGGGCAAATCCCGGATCACGCCCTATCACCCGTTCGAAATGGGCGTTGGTGGTGTTTTGGCGATCCAGCAGAAGTGGTATACGCTGGAGTGTGAAGGGGATTGCCGGCAGGGAGATTTTTCCCAGACGTTCTACCCATTCACTTAGGTTGGCGGACATTACAGCGGTTTCCTCTCCAGATCGATTGGGTGACATTGTGATTTATTTTCATGCCGCTCCTACTTTAGCTTCGGCCTATGCTCGCGTATCTTTAGATAATAGCTAAAAGGGGCAGACATTGAAAAAAGCTGTGCAGGGAGAGGGTGCTCGGGGTCGGAGTCGATTGCGGCAAAAATGGTTCATCTTCCCACGATCTCTGCGCAATCGACTCCGACCCCTGGCGAAAATGCTCTATTAATTGGGACTGCTGAATAGCTACAAAGGGGCGGACATTGAAAAAAGTGGTACGGAGGGAGCATGTTGTTCTGATCCACGGCATCTGGATGCCCGGGTGGACAATGGGTCGCCTGGGACGATCTCTCTCTGCCGGTGGATACAGAGTTCACAATTTCACTTATCACTCTGTGAGTAAGACTCCGGAGGCGAATGCCCGGAGACTGGCCCACTTTATCCGGGGGATTGGGGTTCCACGGGTTCATCTGGTGGCGCACAGCTTGGGGGGGCTGGTGGTGCTCCATCTGTTCCACCTGTTTCATGACCTGCCTGCCGGGCAGGTGGTGCTGCTTGGTTCACCGGTGCGCGGCAGTGGGGTGGCGAAAAAAATGTCGAGCCGTCCATGGATGGCACCGCTTTTGGGGCGCAGCGTAGATTCCGGTTTGCTCGGCGGAGCGCCGGCCTGGCAGGGTGGGCGCGCCCTGGGGGTCATTGTCGGCACCCGCAATATTGGTATTGGTCGTCTGATCGGGGGGCTGGGTGCCAGAGGTGATGGTACTGTGGCTGTGGAGGAGACAGAACTCTCTGGTGCCACCGATACCCTCTGCCTGCGGGTGGGGCATACCGCCATGCTCTTCTCTTCGGCGGTGGCGGCGGAGGTTATCTGTTTTCTCCGCCAGGGACATTTCCTGAAAAGACGCTGAACAACATTACCGTCACCCATCTCTTACCCACGGGTGAGCTGGAGTGGTAAACTCACGCCCAACTGAAAAATGAGAGGGTGATTATGGCTGGACACAGTAAATGGGCCAACATCAAGCATAAGAAGGCGGCCAACGACAAAAAGCGCGGAAAGATCTGGACCAAGCTGTTGCGGGAAGTGACGGTGGCGGCGAAAGCGGGTGGTGGTGATATCGAGGCCAATCCCCGCCTGCGTCTGGCGGTGGACAAGGCCAACGGCGCTAATGTGCCGAAAGATACCACCGACCGGGCGATCAAGCGCGGTGCAGGTAGTGACGATATGGACAGCTACGAAGAGCTGCGCTACGAGGGCTACGGCCCCGGCGGCACGGCGGTTATCGTTGACTGCATGACCGACAACCGTAACCGTACCGCCTCCGAGGTGCGCTACGCTTTCTCCAAGGCTGGCGGCAACCTGGGCACCGACGGTTCGGTCGCCTACATGTTCAGCAAGCAGGGGATTATCAGCTTCGCACCGGGCATCGATGAGGATACGGTGGTGGACGCCGCCCTTGAGGCGGGTGCAGAGGATGTGGTGACCAATGATGACGGCTCGGTGGATGTGATCACTGATCCGGATGAGTTTACTGGCGTTAAGGACGCTATCGTTGCCGCCGGTCTCGAAGCAGACAATGCGGAAGTAACTTTTAGCGCCTCCACCATGGCGGAGCTGGATCAGGATACGGCGGAGAAACTGCTTCGAATGATCGATGTTCTGGAAGATCTTGATGATGTTCAGGATGTCTACACCAATGCGGATATTTCTGAAGAGATTATGGATGCCCTCGACGGATGAGACGAATTCTCGGTATTGACCCCGGCTCCCGGGTGACCGGTTTTGGGATAATCGAGAGTAATGGTGATCGCAGTCTGCATATCGCCGGTGGCTGCATCCGTGTAGAGGGGGATTTTCCCAAGCGCCTGGGAGAAATCTACCGTGGTCTCTCTGCCGTGGTCAGCGAACATCAACCGGATGAGATGGCGATCGAGCAGGTGTTTATGGCGAAAAATCCCTCATCGGCACTGAAGCTGGGGCAGGCGAGAGGGGCGGCCATCTGCGCTTGCGTGATGGCGGATCTGGAGGTGTTTGAGTACACCCCGAGAATGATCAAGCAGGCGGTGGTTGGTTCCGGCGCCGCAGCAAAGGATCAGGTGCAACACATGGTAAAACGGATACTCAATCTGGATGGGAAGCTGGCGGAAGATGAGTCGGATGCGCTGGCAGTGGCCATAGCCCACGCCCACTCCAACACCACCTTGCAGCGGCTGCAGCAGGCCAAGGGGTGGGGTCGATGATTGGACGGTTATCCGGCGCTGTCGCCTACAAACAGCCGCCGTTTCTGATGGTGGATGTCAACGGTGTCGGCTACGAGCTGGAGTCGCCAATGTCGACCTTCTATGATCTGCCCGCTGTGGGCGAGAAGGTGACTCTTTTTACCCACCTGGCGATTCGTGACGATGCCCATGTTCTCTACGGTTTCTCCAGTGAATCGGAGCGGGTGCTGTTTCGCGCACTGCTGAAAGTGAGCGGTGTCGGCGCCAAGGTGGCGTTGGCGATACTCTCGGGGATGAACGCAGATGAATTCTCTGTTTGCATTCAGAATAACGATATCGCCTCGCTGACACGCCTCCCCGGAATCGGAAAAAAGACCGCCGAGCGGCTGGTTGTGGAGATGCGTGATCGCCTGGTGAAGCTGGAGTTGAGTGGCGGCGGCGCTGTCAGATCCTCTGCAACATCTTCGACGCTGGTGGTGGATAACCCAGTCTCGGATGCGGTGGGCGCGCTGGTCGCGCTGGGCTATAAGCCCAATGATGCGGTCGGGATGGTGCGCCGGGCGGATAGTGAAGGGCTCACCAGTGAAGAGATCATCCGTCAGGCGCTGAAAGCCATGGTGGCGAAATAGAGATGAGTGAGGTCGATAGAGTCATCAGCCCCCAGGCTGCAGCGGATGATGTGGTGATGGATCGGGCAATTCGCCCGAAACAGCTGACCGACTATGTCGGCCAGCCGGTGGTGCGGGAGCAGATGGAGATCTTCATACATGCCGCCCGTGGCCGTGGGGAGGCTCTGGATCATGTGCTGATCTTCGGCCCGCCGGGGCTGGGAAAGACCACCCTGGCACACATTATCGCCAACGAGATGGGCGTCAATCTGCGCCAGACCTCCGGCCCGGTACTGGAAAAGCCCGGCGACCTCGCCGCCCTGCTGACCAATCTGGAGCCTCATGATGTGCTTTTCATCGATGAGATTCACCGTCTCAGCCCGGTGATGGAGGAGGTGCTCTATCCCGCTTTGGAAGACTACCAGCTGGATATCATGATCGGCGAAGGGCCGGCTGCGCGCTCCATTAAACTCGACCTGCCCCCCTTTACCCTGATCGGCGCCACTACCCGCGCCGGTCTGCTCACCTCACCGCTGCGTGATCGCTTTGGTATTGTCCAGCGTCTGGAGTTCTACTCCACCAAGGATCTGACCCATATCGTCAGCCGCTCCTCGGAGATACTCAATATAGTGACTGACAAAGCGGGTTCCCTGGAGATCGCCTGCCGTTCCCGTGGCACTCCCCGTATCGCCAACCGCCTACTGCGGCGGGTACGGGACTACGCTCAGGTGAAGGCTGCGGGAGAGATCACCGCTGACGTTGCCGACAAAGCGCTGGATATGTTGAAAGTGGACGCCACCGGCTTTGATATCATGGATCGTAAACTGCTGTCGGCGATGATCAAAAAGTTTGACGGTGGTCCGGTGGGTGTAGACAGCCTGGCGGCCGCCATTGGGGAAGAGCGCGGAACCATCGAGGATGTGATCGAGCCCTACCTGATTCAGCAGGGTTTTATGATGCGTACCCCCCGTGGGCGAATCGCCACCAAAGCCACTTATATCCACTTTGGCCTTCAGCCGAAAGAGGATGGCGGTGGTAGTATGCCGGGGTCGGGGAATCTGTTTGAGGATTAAGTGGTGGTTGGTGCATGGTGTAGGGTTATGGTCGTGCAGAGTGTAGGTAATCTATTGTAGGAGCGAACTTGTTCGCGATAGGCTTCGATATGCACCTTTCGCGAACAAGTTCGCTCCTACGTCCAGTTGGGGGATTGATCTGCATAACTACAAGATCACAAATCCCTGACGTCAGCTGAAAAGTTATATTGATAGCAATTTATGATGGAATTTATCTGGCCGGTACGGGTCTACTATGAGGATACCGACTCCGGCGGCGTGGTCTACTACGCCAACTATCTGAAATTCATGGAACGGGCGCGTACCGAGTGGCTGCGGCAGCTCGGTTTTGAGCAGGACGAACTTCTGAAAAAAGAGGGCATCCTGTTCGCCGTTCGCCGGGTGTCGGTTGATTATCTGCGCCCGGCCCGTTTCAACGACGAGCTGTTGGTCAGCGCAAGCATCAGCAAACAGGGGAGAGCCAGCTTGACCTTTCAACAGGAGATTACCACGGTCGATGGCCAGGCGTTGTGCCGTGGTGAGGTACAGATAGCCTCCCTTGACGCCGCCCGTTTCCGCCCCGTCTCCCTTCCGGCATCTATTTTGGAGTTGATCAACGATGGCCTCTGAGCTCTCATTCATCGATCTGGTGCTGGGCGCCAGCCCTCTGGTGCAACTGGTGATGGCGACACTGCTTCTCGCATCCGTCGTCTCCTGGAGCATGGTGTTTGACCGCGCGCGGGTGCTCAAACGGGCGCGTGTCACCGCCGACAGTTTTGAGCAGCGCTTCTGGTCAGGGGGCGATCTCGGTGAACTCTACCACGCCGTCGAACGGGAGGATGCCGACGCCACCGGTCTGGCGAATATCTTCCATGCCGGTTTTCGTGAATTCGCCCGCCTGAAAAAGAGTGCCGATATTGAGCCGATGGCGGTGGTCGAGGGTGCCCGCCGTTCCATGCATGTGGCTATGAGTCGTGAGCTTGACGGCCTGGAGAGTAACCTCTCGTTTCTAGCAACGGTCGGCTCGGTAAGCCCCTACGTCGGCCTGTTCGGTACGGTTTGGGGCATAATGAATGCTTTTATCGCCCTCGGTAACGTCAAGCAGGCGACGCTTTCACTGGTGGCGCCGGGTATCGCTGAGGCGCTGGTGGCTACCGCTATGGGGCTGTTTGCCGCTATCCCGGCGGTGGTCGCCTACAACCGCTATTCCCATGATGTAGACAAGTTGAATAGTCGCTACGAAGACTTTCTCGATGAGTTCACTACTATTCTGCAGCGCCAGGCCCATGTCTGAGTGCTCTGTTGAATCCCCGCTTTTGCTTATGGGGTGGAACTCAGGGTGAGTCGTCAGCGAAAAAATCGCCGCAAGCCGATGTCGGAGATCAATGTGGTGCCTTATATCGATGTGATGTTGGTACTGCTGGTGATCTTTATGATCACTGCACCGCTGCTGACCCAAGGGGTCAAAGTGGATTTGCCACAGGCGGATGCCGAGCCGTTGCCGCCGGAAATGAACGACCCGGTTATCGTCTCGATCAAGGCCAACGGCGACCTCTTTATCGATGTGGGAGAGGGAAAGAACAATCCGGTGGATGAGGAGACCCTGGTGACCCGGGTGGCCGCTGTCCTCAAATATAAACCCAAGACCCCGATCATGGTGAAGGGCGATCACAATGTGGATTACGGTAGCGTAGTGTCAGCGATGGTGCTGCTCCAGTCTGCCGGTGTGCCCAATGTCGGTCTGATTACCGAGCCGCCGGAGCGCTAGTTGTTCAATGATTGAGATTTTCAAACGCAATCCTGTGGCGGTTGTTATCGCCCTGGTCATGCATCTGGTGATTGTTCTCTTCATGCTGGTAGGTGTGGACTGGCTGAAGAAACCGCAACAACCTACATCGGTGGTTGAGGTGGTGCAGGCACGGGTGGTCGATCATGCAAAGGTGGCGGCCGAAGTTGAGAAGCTGAAGCAGGCCGAGGCTGCGAAAAAGAAGACGCATGATGCCGCCAAGAGCAAGCAAGAGCAGCAGCTGGCCGAGCTGAAGAAAAAGCAGAAAAAGGAGAAAAAGCGTCTTGCTGACCTGGAAAAGAAGCGCAAGCAGCTTGAAGCCAAAGAGCAAACGGCAATAGATGCAGCAAAGAAGCGCCAGGTCAAAGAGCAGGTGGCAATAGATGAAGCAAAGAAGCGCAAGGCTAAAAAGCAGGCGGCAATAGATGCAGCAAAGAAGCTCAAGGCCAAAAAGCAGGCGGCAATAGATGCAGCAAAGAAGCTCAAGGCCAAAAAGCAGGCGGCAATAGATGCAGCAAAGAAGCTCAAGGCCAAAAAGCAGGCGGCAATAGATGCAGCAAAGAAGCGCAAGGTCAAAGAGCAGGCGGCAATAGATGCAGCAAAGAAGCTCAAGGCCAAAAAACAGGCGGCAATAGATGTAGCAAAGAAGCGCAAGGCCAAAGAGCAGGCGGAGAAAGATGCTGCGGAGAAGGCGCTTCAGGACAAGATGCGAGAGGAGCAGTTTGCCCGTGAGGGGATGTCGGTGATGGCTGCAATCAAAAATAAGGTCAACGACAACTGGGTTTATATGCCGGGGGCGGTGGAGAAGGGACTGAAGTGTGCCGTCAGGGTTCGCCTGGGTAGTAATGGCACAGTGCTGCTGGCTAATGTGGTCAAATCCAGTGGCGATGCGGCGTTTGATCGCTCGGTGGAGACCGCTGTCTGGAAGTCGGAGCCGCTGCCGATGCCCACTACGCCGGAGTTGAGAAATCACCCCGATTTCCGTGAACACACCTTTGTATTCGATCCATCACAATCGAGATAGATAAGATATGTTAGCCAGATTGATACCCATACTGATGCTGTTGTGCGTTTCCCTGAACGCGGCAGCGCTGAATATTGAAATTACCCGCGGGGCTGAAGGCGCTCTACCCGTTGCCGTAGTGCCGTTTGGCTGGGCCGGGCCGGGGGTTCCCCCTGCTGAAGATGTTGCCGATATCGTGCGCAATGATCTTGCACGAAGCGGTCGCTTCAGTGCCATGCCGGTAAAGGATATGTTGGCGCAGCCCCATAACGACTCAGAGGTGGAGTTTCGCGACTGGAAAGCGTTGGATATGGATAACCTGGTGGTGGGCCAGATATCCGCCAACGGCGAGGGCGGCTATCGAATCCGTTTCCAGTTGTTTGATGTTTTCAAGGGAGAGCAGTTGGACGGTTATGAGATGACCACCACAGCGAAGTTTTTGCGCTCCACCGCCCACCAAATAGCCGATTACATCTATGAGAAATTGACTGGAGAGAAGGGGGCCTTCGATACCCGGGTCGCCTATGTTACTTCAACACGAAAAGCCGACGGTGGTCAGCAGGTGATGCTGAAGATGGCCGATGCCGATGGCATCAATCCGGTGACACTGGTCACTTCCAGTGACCCTCTGATGTCACCCGCCTGGTCACCGGATGGTCGCCGTATTGCCTATGTCTCTCTGGAGAATAAGCAGGCGTCGATCTACGTTCAGGAGGTGTATGCCCCAAGGCGTCAGAAAGTGGCCTCCTTTAAGGGGATCAACGGTGCCCCGGCCTGGTCGCCGGACGGCCGCAAACTGGCGATGACGCTCTCCAAGGATGGTAATCCCGAGATCTATGTCTACGATATCAATCGCAAAACACTGGCCCGACTGACCAACCACTACTCTATTGACACCGAACCGGCTTGGTCGCCGGACGGTCGCTATCTGGTATTTACCTCGGATCGTGGTGGCAAGCCCCAGATTTACCGTGTTCCCTCCTTTGGCGGCAAGGTGAGCAGGGTGACTTTTGAGGGTAACTACAACGCCCGTGCGTCCTACTCCGGAGATGGTAAACTACTGACCCTGGTCACCCGGCAGGGTGGGGCCTTCCGCATTGCGGTACTCGACCTTGCCAGCGGCAGTCAGCAGATATTGAGTGACGGTGAACTCGATGAGTCACCCAGCTTTGCGCCTAACGGCAGCATGGTCATCTACGCCACAAAAGTTGGCGGCAAGGGTGAGCTGGCGGCGGTCTCTGTGGATGGTCGGGTTCATCAGCGCCTTGCCAATCAGGAGGGGGATGTTCGCGAACCCGCCTGGTCACCTTTTGCACGAAACAACAGGAGATAATAATGAAACTGAGGTTCTTGAAACTTGTTCCCTTGCTACTGTCTGCACTGCTGTTTACCGGTTGTGAAAGCATCCCCGGTATGTCCGATGATGACGCAGCGGGTAGTGAGGCTGCTCCGGTGACGGAGGCGGGCCAGGGTACAGCCGGTGAGGGCTCAACCATGTCGGCAGCAGAAGAGCGTCCGGCGTGGAGCGGGAGCCCACTGGAGAATCCTGAGAGTCCACTCTACACCAAGGTGATCTACTTCGATTACGATGTTGATCAAGTACGATCCGACTACTACGAGGTGGTGGTGGCTCATGGTGAATACCTGGCAACCAATCCTGCGGTCACAGTCACCCTTGAAGGACACGCGGATGAGCGGGGTTCCCGGGAGTACAATATTGCACTGGGTGAGCGACGTGCCAACAGTGTTCGACAGATACTGCTAGCCCAGGGGGTGAGTGACAGCCAGATCATTACCATTAGTTATGGTGAGGAGCGTCCGGCGGTGATCGGTGGTAATGAGGCCTCCTGGTCTCAGAACCGACGTGCTGTTCTTCTCTACTGATCTGACGGAAAGTAAATAATGAAAGCACTCGCTGTAGTGGTCGCCACGCTGTTGCCTGTCATCTCGTTGCATGCGGCGCAAGCCCCTGCGGCTCCCGTTGTACCCGTTGGTGGTATGGGCCAGGAGCAGCGCCTGCAGCTGCTTGAGCGCAAGGTAAAAGCGCTCTCTGCTCAGGTGATACGGCTCGATACCCTGCAGCGTGAATTGCAACAGCTGCGGGGTGAGATTGAGGTGCAGAATCACGCCATGGACGCATTGAAAAAGCGTCAGCGTGATCTCTATCTTGATATTGATCAGCGCCTCAGTCAGGGGGGTGCAACGGCACCGGTAGCTGCTCCGTCGGCAATGGCCGGCGTATCGCCCAGCGCTGCTCCACCAATAGTTGAAGTCACTTCAACGTCTTCTGCTGCAGTTACTCCGGCGCCTGTCAAGGAGGTGCGATATCTGCCTGGGGTTGAGGTTGTACGTGCCTCACCCACGCCACTCCCGACAGCCTCCACAGCAACGGTTTCCACCAATCCGGCCGCTGAGAAGAGCGTTTATGATAAAGCCTTCAATATGCTGATGCAGCGCCGTTATGACGATGCAGAGCGTGCATTCAGTAGTTTTCTTGCCAGCTATCCTGATGGCGACTATGCCGACAATGCCCAGTACTGGCTTGCCGAAGCGAGTTATGTGACGCGTAATTTTGACAAGGCGCTGAAGGAGTTTCAGAAGGTGGTGCAGCTCTATCCAGCCAGTTCAAAAGTACCCGATGCGATGCTCAAAGCCGGTTTTATTCTCTACGAGAAGAAGCAGTGGCCTGATGCCCGCTCAGTGCTTGAGGATCTGGTCAAGCGTTATCCTGGAACCTCTGCCAACCGCCTGGCCGGTAAGCGGTTGGAGCGGATGGGCAGTGAAGGGAATTAGGAGCCTGTCCGAGAATAGGAGACCTACTCGGCAATTGCTCCTGCATTGCTCTAACTACCTACATCCATGTAGGCGTGCGGAATGCTCCTTTTGGCCCATTTTTACGATCATTTTCGTTAAATATGCCCAATATTCGCCTCAAATGATCGAAAAAATGGACTCAAAATGAGCATCCCTCGCTACGGCGCCTATTCTCGGACAGGCTCCTAGTGCCTCAACTGCGTATCAGCGAGATCTTCTACTCGCTTCAAGGTGAATCTACTACCGTCGGTCTGCCGACGGTTTTTATTCGGCTGACCGGCTGCCCACTACGTTGTGGCTACTGCGATACCACCTACGCCTTCAAGGGTGGCGAGTGGATGGCGCTGGCTGCAATTCTTCAACAGGTGGCCCGTTATCAGCCCTGCTATGTCACTGTGACCGGCGGTGAGCCACTGGCTCAGCAGGAGTGCCTGCAGCTGTTGACCGAACTGAGCGATGCCGGTTACCAGGTTTCACTGGAAACAAGTGGCGCCCTCGATATTTCCCGGGTGGATCCCCGGGTGGTTCGGGTGATGGATATAAAGACCCCGGCTTCGGGTGAGGTGGAGCAAAACCTGGCAGCGAATATGGACCACCTGAGAGCGATTGATCAGGTGAAGTTTGTCATCTGCGATGAAGCGGACTATTGCTGGTCGAAAGAGCAGCTTGAGCACTGGGATCTATGCCGCCGCTGCGAAGTGCTTATGTCGCCGGCGCTGGGATTGCAGGATGCCACCGAGTTGGCTGAGTGGATCATTCGTGATCGCCTGCAGGTGCGGTTTCAGTTTCAGCTGCACAAGTTTCTGTGGGGGGATGTGGCGGGTAAGTAGCTCGGAAATCGAAAGAAGCGGGACGCGGGGTTAGCGGAGAAAGGTGCTTCTTTTTGTGTTCTCGTCGTCTGATGATGGTGTTTGTTGATAGGTGTAGAGGTGATTGTGGAGAAGAAAAAAGCAGTAGTCCTTCTGTCGGGTGGTCTTGACTCTGCCACGGTGTTGGCGATGGCCCATGACCAGGGATTTGACTGTTATGCCTTGAGCCTGGATTACGGTCAGCGATCTGCCACTGAATTGGCGGCGGCAAAACGTGTGGTCGAATCCGTTGGCGTTGCCGTTCATAAAATACTTCCCATTGCCCTCGATGCTTTTGGTGGATCAGCGCTTACTGATGAGGATATCGAAGTGCCTGAGTTGGAGGGGGAGGGTATTCCCGTCACCTATGTGCCAGCACGCAACACTATTTTTCTCTCCCTGGCGCTGGGCTGGGCCGAGGTGCTGGGGGCGCGGGATCTGTTTATCGGCGTCAATGCCGTCGACT
>JBEVXT010000580.1:11269-13246 GCA_040505955.1 Sedimenticola sp.
GCACGCAACACTATTTTTCTCTCCCTGGCGCTGGGCTGGGCCGAGGTGCTGGGGGCGCGGGATCTGTTTATCGGCGTCAATGCCGTCGACTACTCCGGTTATCCCGACTGTCGTCCTGCATTTATCACAGCCTTTGAGACACTGGCCAATCTTGCCACCAAGGCGGGTGTCGAGGGTGATCGTTTCCAGATTCATGCACCACTGATTGATATGACCAAGGCGCAGATCATCAAAGAAGGGACTCGCCTCGGTATTGATTACGGCGATACTATCTCCTGTTATCAGGCTGATGAGCAGGGGCGGGCCTGCGGTGTCTGTGACTCCTGCCGTTTACGGGCACGCGGATTTGCCGATGCCGGAACCCCGGATCCCACCATTTATCAGACCGGGAGTGGATAATCGGGTAACAGATGCCGGGGTAGTCACTGGTATTTTTTAAATATGTGAACTGGTTCACATATTAAACGGAAGTGCCAGGGGGGGAGACTGCCGGGAAGACATGATGTTGTTCACATTCTGGTTAGGTGATATATATGAGTCCGTAGAGTACTAAATAGTATCAATTAATCTGATATGCAGCACATCTGGTATGCTGGGTGTCACTGTCTCTTTATCTGAGGATGTCCAAGAGAATACTGTGAACAGAATTATCTCCTCTACCAAACGTTTTGAGCCTCACCCCAACGATCTGAAGCTGCCTGGGGTTGAACCCGATTTCGTCCTTGATCACTGGCATCGGCTAAAGGCGCCCCGGTTGGTTGATCGTGGCAGGCTGATCAGCTATTTTGCCCATCAGATTGCGCGCAAGCCCTCCGATCTGCTCTCACATACCCGTCGTGTTCTGTTCCACATTTCGCTGAAAGATTCTGAAGGCGTTTATGGCGCACTGCTTGATCTCTACCTGGTGCTCGGTGCCAAGGGTGAGGCGTTGCGGGAGCGCATGCTGGAGAAGGCGGATGGGTATCTCTCGGATGAGCAGAAAAGACTCTTTTCGTCACACCAGCAGAGTGGCCTTTTTCGCTCGCAACCACTGCCTCCCTCCAGTACCTCCATTTTAGGTAACTTCTTTACCGGCACCAGCCAGTTGGTGATCAGAGAGACGGGCGCGTCGGCGACCCTGGGGGAAGATGAGTTTGCCGAATTGGAAGGCACAGTGTTGGCAGAGGCACGGGAACTGTTGGTATACGGGCATGTTGACCAAGCTCAGCAGATACTGGAGGAGGCGGTTCTTGCCGATCCGATGGATCCCGATCTGAACGGCGAGTTGCTTGAGGTATATCGTTATAAGGGAAGCTATGATGATTTGCTCCAGATGCGCGGGTTGCTGGCAGGGCAGGTGACTGCTCTGCCAGAGCTATGGCAAGAGGTGGCGGAGCACCTGCAGGGAGTGGCTACTGAATGAGCCCAGGGAAAAGTCAGATTCTTAATGTTGGTATTGTCGGAATCAATGAGCTTACTCACAATATGCTCGAACTCTACTTCTCCCGACAGTGCCACGGGTGCTATGTGTTGACAGGTACAGAGCAGGCGCAGGTGCTGATTGCTGACCTGGATGCGGTTGGCGGGCGGAAATTGCTGGATGAGCAGTTGGCTGTCAACCCACATCGTCCAGTGGTGGCTTTCTCTGTCAGAGACACCGAAATCGATGGTGTTCAGCTGCTGCGCAAGCCGATACAGCTGGATGAGCTGGGCCGGGCTCTCGACTTCTTTCACTCCGAGATTGACCACACGCCGGTAGTTGATGAGTCCATATTCGCCATCCATGTACTCCCGGAGGAGGACGAACCCGCCCCGGCGGAGCCCGAAGCAGAACCGGTGGAGCCTGCCATAGAACATCCTGTGGCAGAGCTCTCTGAACTTTCTCACTCCGAGGCTGTTGAAATTGAAGTGGAGCCCGCTGAAGATTCTGCAGCAGATTTGGAACTCCCTGAAACTTCCTACCCCGAAGCTATAGAAATTGAAGAAGAGCCTGCTGAA
>JBEVXT010000580.1:13346-17642 GCA_040505955.1 Sedimenticola sp.
CTGAAACTTCCTACCCCGAAGCTATAGAAATTGAAGAAGAGCCTGCTGAAAATTTTGCAGCAGAGCTGGCACTCTCTGAGCCGCCCCTCTCCGAGGTCACTGAAATAGAGGAACTGTCGGAGGTGGATTTCGCTCCAGAGGCAGCTGATATCGGCACGAATGATGTGGGGCAACCCGGCGGTGCTGCTATAGCCCCCGTCATAGGCTCCCGTCAGGGGCCGGAACACGGTTGCTGTGGTAGTCGAGAGGACATTGACCTTGCCGATGCCAAAGCGAGGAAGGCGCTTTTTTATTACCCGGAAGATTATCTTCAGGGGGCATTCGAGATTGCCACTGATCTTGCCAGCAGCAGTGGTAGTGCGGTTAAATTGAAGGTGCGGGGGGGGAAGACACTGTTTTTTCTGCCCCAGGCAGGAACTGTTCTCTCTGATGTCAGTGACCGCCTGATGCGGGCTCTCTGTGTGCAATCCGGAGAGAGTGGGAAGGATTTTGTTATCACTAAACTGAAAGAGAGTGAAGAGTCGTTGATCGCTGACTCCAAAGGAGAGCAGTGCGAGATCGACCCCCTCCTTTGGAAAGTGACACTCTGGTCATCCCGGGGGAGGGTGCCGGTGGGTACAGATCTGGAGGGGGTGGTGGAGCTGGACAACTGGCCAAACTTTACCCGCTTGATGGTGATTCCTGAATTTATGCGCATTACAGCGCTCATCACCCAGGGAGAGCACTCACTGGTGACGGTAACGGAATCACTTGGCATAGCGCAGCGCTATGTGTTCTCATTCTACAGTGCCTGCTGCGCATTGAATCTAGTCTCTGTGGACGCGTCAGCGGTAGCGGAGAAAACAGGGGACAGATCGGTGGGGGACAAAAAACGACATACGATGTTTGGGAAGATCCTTACCCATCTCAGGGGCGATTGACATCAACCTCACAAAAAAGAATAAATGAACAGTATATGGCAAATTACAAAATCATCTTTACCGGTCCCGTCGGGGCGGGAAAGACGACTGCGATCAGGGCCATCAGTGATATACCTATGGTCTCCACAGATGAGGCGGCAGGTGATATGGCACGCAATCGTAAGAAGACAACTACAGTGGCCATGGACTACGGAGTAATGGAGCTGAGTCCCGGGGAACGGGTTCACCTCTATGGCACACCGGGTCAGGAACGCTTTGATTTCATGTGGGATATTCTCACTCAGGGAGGGCTTGGTCTGATATTGATGATCGACAATTCACGCAGAGATCCATTTCGTGATATGCGCTTTTTTCTCAACGCCTTCAGAGAGTTTATCGGGCGGACCAGTGTTGTGATCGGTGTCACAAGGGTGGATGTCAAAAGCGAGCCGACGATACAAGACTATCGCCGTGAATTGCAGGAAAACCATGCCAGCCAACTACCTTTGTTCGAAGTGGACGCCCGTCGACGTGAGGATGTAGCGCTGTTGGTGGAGGCACTTATATATTCACTGGATCCGGAATTGGCTGAATGACTATGGGAAATTACACACTCAAAGATAATCTATTTGTACGGCCGACCCCTGCGGGCGCCTTCTACGCTGTATCCGGCCCCAAGCAGGAGCCCTCAAGGAGGATGCTGTTTCATCTCCTGAGAGATGATGTGACACCGGCCATGAACCTGGTCAACCTGCAGCATTGGTTCGGTATCCAGGACGAGGAGGAGGTGCTTGAACTCCTGCACCGCGTTCAGGAGTTGGGCTGGATATCGGGAGAGGAGACGCCGGTCACCGGTCCGGAAGGGTCGATTGAAGAGGTGCTGGTCAGGGTACTTCCCGACCTCGCTGATGAAGGCAAGGTGCTGTTGGCGGACAGCCAGGGTTTCTACCTTTCGAGTCACGGCTACCCCCATGAGGCGGCGGAGGAGTTGTCGGCCCTGAGCGCCGATCTCGGCTCACTCTATGAACGCCATGAGGGGCTGTTGAAAAATAACCTGGGACAGACGCTTCAGTCCTGGGGGCTGATGGATGCCGCCGGTAACAGCAGCCTTGGCTTCTGGCCGCTCTTTTTTGGGCAACAGCGGTTTGTGTTGGCTCTCAATGGCCGCCCCCGTTTTAACCAACCCGCCTTCAGGGATATGGTGTGGGCGTTAGCCCGTCGCTATGTAAGTGAAGAGATGTTCAAAGAGCAATAAATTAAGAAGATCATTCGGCTTGGCGCTTAAGGTGACGCCAGAACTCTATTGCCGGATGGACGTTCAACAACTGGCTGGTGCAACCGCCCGACAGCAGGTGGGATTCACGGGTGGTGGCGAAGCTCTATATTCTGTAGGTATCTACAACCCAGGAGTACAACAATGCGCGAAGATATGCTTTCCTCCATTCTCAGTGATCTCAACGGCAGTTCAGCTGATATTGAGGCCTCTGCTGTTATCTCAATTGACGGTTTGATGATGGCCGCCTTGCTGCCCGCTGGCATGGATGAAGACCGTGTTGGCGCCATGAGTGCCGCCATGCTCTCTCTCGGTGACCGCACCGCTCAGGAACTGGCCCGGGGTAATCTGGAACAGGTGTTGATCAAAGGCGGCGGTGGTTATGTGCTGATGACACACGCCGGTAAAGAGGCGGTGGTGTCGGTACTGGCCAAGCCCAGTGCAAAGCTTGGCCTGATTTTCCTCGACGTAAAACGGGCCGCTGAAGCGATCTCAAAAGTTATCTGACCAAGCCTGGACTATTTGCTGACCCTACACTGCCTGTGCGTAGGGTATCAATTTCCAGAGGCCGGTAATAATGACGGAAATCCACCCCGGAGAATCGGGGCGGGCCTCCCAATCGGAGTGATCAGATATGCAAAATATGGTACCAGCCGATGTGGTCGGCGATTATCAGGAAGCCACACTCTCGTATTACGATGGAACCAGCCGCAAGGTGCTCTATACCGAGATAGAGACACCTTTTCCTGATGGGCGCCTGATCGTTTCCAGGACGGATAAAGAAGGCATCATCACCCACGTCAACAACTCATTTGTAGAGATGTCGGGTTTCAGTGAAGAGGAGTTGGTCGGAGCCCCCCACTATATCCTCAAGCACCCCTTCATGCCGCCCGCCGCCTTCAAGGGGCTGTGGGACACCATCGAACAGGGCAGCAAATGGCATGGTTATGTAAAAAATCTGCGTAAAGATGGCGGTTTCTACTGGGTTCATGCAGTGGTGATTCCCAATGTTCGCGACGGCAAGATCGTGGGTTATACATCGGTCAGGCGCAAGCCAGCGCGTCGCAACGTTGAAGAGTGCATGCAGCTCTATCCGACACTGTTCTAGAGGCCAGCAAATATCATGTCCTATTTCTTTACAGTAAGCCCGGATTTTACTCCGGATCACATCTCTGGATGGTACATCTTCAACACCTGGCTGCAAAAAGCTCTTGGTGAGGGAATCCATCTGGAACTGTTCAATGACTTTGACGCCCAGCGTAAAGTGATCGCAGACGATGGGGTGGATCTTATCTACGCCAACCCCTTTGACGCCTCCGACCTGGTGAGAAATAAAGGGTTTCTACCCATCGCCAAAGCGGCGGAGAAGGGAGATGAGGCAATTGTGGTGGTGCGTGACGACAGCCCGGTGCAGGAGGTGGAGGACCTCCAGTCCGGCATCTGCCTGGCATCAACAGATGATCCCGATGTCCACCTGATGGGGGCCATTATGCTGGAGCCAGCGGAGCTGAGCGCCGCCAACACCACCCGCCATGTCTGCAGCAGCTACCCCATTGTCGCCAAAGAGCTGATTCGCAGCGAAGCGGATGTCGGCTTCTTCCTTGCAGAGGCTTACGACGGGCTCTCAGGCCTTACCCGCAAGCAGCTGCGGCCCCTGGTACGCAGCCAGATCGGTGTTATCCATCACGCACTGATGGTGGGTCCAAAACTCGCCCATCGCCGGGAAGATATTCGTAAGCTTCTCCTCGGTATGGCTCAGGCGGAGAAAGGCCCGGGTGTCCTCGAAAGCCTCGGCTTCACCGGCTGGCAGAGTGTTGAAGATGAAGACACCGAGTTCATGATCGACCTAATGGAGACGCTGACCTGGCAGCTTGAGTAATCGGATGGGGGAGGGGGCTTGACAGCGTCCTCCCGCCAGCCGATTGAGCACTTCATGTTAACTGGTGGGTAAGGAGTTGCCGCCCTGTTCCAGCAGAAAGCCCGATACAGCTGATAAGCCGTTGACTGTTGAGTGGTGTGATGTATAATGCCGCGCTTCCACACAAGGGCCGTTAGCTCAGTTGGTAGAGCAGTGGATTTTTAATCCATTGGTCGGGCGTTCGAGTCGCCCACGGCCCACCATAT
>JBEVXT010000581.1:0-7679 GCA_040505955.1 Sedimenticola sp.
CACCTTCGACCGCGTCGTCGCCAATCCCATGTGGAACCAGAACTGGTTCACCGAGGCCGACTACGACGCCGACGAACTCGAACGTTTTCCCACCGGGGCCGGCTTCCCCGGAAAATCCTCCGCCGACTGGGGCTGGGTCCAGCACATGCACACCAGCCTTAACGCCACAGGCCGCGCCGCCGTCGTCCTCGACACCGGCGCCGCCTCCCGTGGCTCGGGCAATGCCGGCACCAACAAGGAAAAGACCGTCCGCCAGTGGTTCGTCGACCACGACCTCATCGAGAGTGTCCTCTACCTGCCCGAAAACCTCTTCTACAACACCACCGCCCCGGGCATCGTCCTGTTCCTCAACAGGGCCAAGCCGAAGGCCCGACAGGGTAAGGTCTTCCTCGTCAACGCCAGCCAGGTCTTCGAAAAGGGCGACCCCAAGAACTTCATCCCCGACGCAGGCATCCAGCGCATCGCCGACACCCTCATCGAGTGGAAGGAAGAGGAAAAACTCAGTCGCATCGTCGATCACGCCGAGCTTGCGAAAAACGACTACAACATCTCCCCCAGCCGTTACATCCACACCTCGGATGCCGAAACCTACCGGCCGATTGCGGAGATCGTCGAGGAGTTGAACGCGATTGAGGTGGAGGGCAGGGAGACCGACGCGGCTCTGCGGAAAATCCTCAAGCAACTCGGAATCGGCGCATGAAAAAGAAGCCCACCAACGCCACGATCAACGTCCGGGGAACTGAGATCACCGTCATCCGGCGGGAATACGAGGACTACATCTCGCTCACCGACATGCTCAAGGCCAAGGACGGCGACTTTTTCATCTCCGACTGGCTGCGCAACCGAAACACCGTCGAATTCCTCGGCATCTGGGAGACCGTCCACAACCCCAATTTTAATTCCGGCGAATTCGCCATAATTAAAAGTCAGGCCGGGCTGAACAGCTACAAGCTCAGTGTTAAGGAATGGGTGGAGAAGACCAACGCCATCGGCCTGCGGGCGAAAGCGGGAAGATACGGCGGCACCTACGCCCACCACGACATCGCCTTCGAGTTCGGGATGTGGATCAGCCCCGAGTTCAAGATCTACCTCATCAAGGAATTTCAGCGGCTCAAGGAGGACGAAAGCCGCCGCCTCTCCCTCGCATGGAACCTCAATCGCACCCTCGCCAAGATCAATTATCGGATCCACACCGACGCCATCCAGACCCACCTCATCCCGCCCGAAGTCACGCCGAAGCAGGCGTCCATCACCTACGCCGAAGAGGCCGACCTGCTCAACGTCGCCCTCTTCGGCCAGGCCGCCCGCGAATGGCGCGATGCCAATCCGGATAAAGACGGCAACATGCGCGACCACGCCAGCCTCGAACAGCTCCTCGTCCTCGCCAATCTGGAGAACATGAACGCCGAGTTCATCCACATGGAGCTATCTCAAGGCGACCGCCTCAAACGCCTCAATGCCATCGCCATCCGCCAGATGCAGACGCTCACCGCACGGACGGTGAAACAGTTGAAAGGAGGCGGCAAATGAGCGAACTGGTCCTCTACACTTCCGACGACGGTCGCACCCGGCTCGACCTGCGCGTCGAGGGCCAGACCGTCTGGCTGACGCAGCTTGAAATCACGGAGCTTTTCCAGACCACTAAGCAAAACGTCTCCCTCCACGCCAAAAACATCATGGAGGATGGCGAATTGCCCGAGAATTCAGTTGTCAAGGATTCCTTGACAACTGCCGCCGACGGCAAGCGCTACAAGACCAAGCTCTACAACCTCGACCTCATTCTCGCCATCGGCTACCGCGTCCGCTCCCCGCGCGGAGTGCAGTTCCGCCAATGGGCCAGCAGCCATCTCAAGGAATACCTCGTCAAAGGCTTCGTCATGGACGACGAACGCCTCAAAAACCCCGGCGGCTGGGACTACTTCGACGAACTCCTCGCCCGTATCCGTGAGATTCGGGCTTCGGAGAAACGTTTCTACCAAAAGGTCCGCGACCTCTTTGCCCTCTCCAGCGACTACCAGACACGCGAAAAGGAAACCTCACTCTTCTTCGCAGAGGTGCAGAACAAGCTGCTCTACGCCGCCACCCGCCACACCGCCGCCGAGCTCATCGTCGAACGCGCCGACCCGGCGCAGCCGAACATGGCGCTCACGACCTGGAGCGGTTCGCGGGTGCGCAAGCACGACATCATCATCGCCAAGAACTATCTGACCGAGGATGAAGTCGATACGCTCAATCGCCTCGTGGTGATTTTTCTCGAACAGGCCGAACTCCGAGCCAAACAGCAGCAGGATCTCACCCTCGACTACTGGCGCAGCAGTGTGGACCGCATGCTTGCCGCCAACGACCAACCCCTGCTCGACGGCCCCGGCAGCGTCAGCCACGAAGCGATGAAAACCATCGCGGCGGAACGCTACGACAGCTTCGACGCCCAACGCCGCCGGCAGGAGGCAATCGCCGCCGATGCCGAGGATCTGAAAGCCATAGAGGACTTGGAGAAAGATCTTAAGCGGAAGGGAGGCCAGCCGTGAAAACAAAATCCAGCCGACCTGTCCGCCGCAGCCTTGGCAAAGATGGAGGCGCGGGCGACGGACAAGGCCTTGAAGGGGATTCTGGAGAAGATCGGGGTATGAGTTCGTCAAACGGCAAAGCGCCATCTTGGCAAACCGAAAGGCTTGGTAGCCTTGCTCAAGTCAAAGGAGGCAAGCGCTTACCAAAAGGCGAAAAGCTTCTCACGGAGCCAACACCGTTTCCGTATATCCGTGTTTGCGATTTCAACGCCTTTTCAGTCGATCTAAGCGACATCCAATATCTGACACCGGAGATTCAGGAGAAAATTAGTCGCTACATCATTACGAAAGAAGATGTTTTCATCTCGATAGCAGGAACGATTGGGCGCGTCGGAACAATTCCTGAATCACTCGACGGTGCAAACCTGACTGAGAATGCTGCACGAGTCGTGCTCGAGAGAGATGGCAGCCTTGATAAGGAGTTTCTCAAATACTGCTTAGCCAGCCCTGAGATCCAGCAAGACATCGCATCGCGCCGTTCCAAGAATGCACAGCCGAAGCTCGCTCTGGCTCAGATTAAAGATCTCGAAATCTCGCTCCCCCCACTCCCCGAGCAGAAGAAAATCGCGCACATCCTTTCGACGGTTCAGCGGGCGATCGAAGCGCAGGAGCGGGTCATTCAGACCACCACCGAGCTGAAAAAGGCCCTCATGCACAAGCTCTTCACCGAAGGCCTCCGCAACGAACCCCAAAAACAAACCGAAATCGGTCCCGTGCCTGAAAGCTGGGAGGTGGTGGAGTTGGGTTCGCTCGCCAAGGTCGGAAACGGCTCCACTCCAAAACGAGCAAACGAAGCTTACTGGGAAGGCGGAATAATTCCGTGGCTGAACAGCACCAAGATTCACGACCGTTTCATCACCGAAGCTGACCAGTTCGTGACGCCACAAGCCGTAAAGGAATGCCACCTTCCAAAAGTTGCACCGAACAGTTTGCTGATCGCGATCACCGGGCAAGGTAAGACGCTCGGTAACTCTGCGATCACCCGGATCGAGACCTGTATCAATCAGCACCTCGCTTACGCCCAGTTTCACACGGCAAAGATCGTTCCGGATTTCGTGCTGTGGTTCATGCAGACGCGCTACGACTACCTGCGTTCCATTGCGCACGGCGGCGGAAGCACCAAAGGTGCGCTGACCTGCGGCTTCTTGAAGACTCTCCCAATACCAGTCCCGGCAACGGATGAGCAGAAGGAGATCGTCACCGTATTCAAAACGCTCGAAGACAAGCAGGGCTCGGCAACCAGCAAACAAGCCGTACTCCAAGGTCTCTTCCGCACACTCCTTCACGAACTGATGACCGCGAAGACCCGCGTGAATCATCTCAACATCGCTGCGGCAAAACCGGGAGCATCAAACCATGAACGTTCACAATCCTGACCAGTATATGGCGAGCCTTCGCCAGATAATCGCACAAGGTAGAAAACGCATTGGCTTGATTGTTGGCGCTGGTGCGCCCGTAGGCATTAAAAAGTCTGGTTTGGATGAGCCTCTCATTCCAGCCGTTGAGGGATTAACCAAAATAGTTCTTCTAACTCTGAAGGAAAAGTATGGTGCCACTTTGGACGGCATCGAAGCGGAGCTGGAGAACCCGAATATCGAAACCATTTTGTCGCGCGTTCGCAGCCTCGCTGGGGTGATTGGCAAAGCTAAAGTTCATGGGCTTGACGGACCCGGCTTCAAAGAGCTTGGTGATGCGATCTGCACCGAGATTGGCGAGGTTGTGAACCAAGATCTCCCCGCAGGGACATCTCCATACACGGAGCTTGTGGCATGGATAACAGGTGCAGATCGACCGCATCCGATCGAGATATTCACGACGAACTACGATCTACTTTTTGAGCAGGCGCTCGAGCGATCAAAGACGCCATTTTTCGACGGGTTTTCAGGAGCAAATGAACCGTTTTTTGATCCCTCCTCTGTAGCGAGCAACGACCTACCTTCGCGTTGGGTCCGCTTGTGGAAAGTGCATGGATCTCTTGGTTGGGCGACAAACGCAAAAGGAGAAGTAATCCGGGCGGGTCAGAGACAGGCGACACATCTAGTATTTCCGGAGCACCTCAAATACGACCAAACTCAGAAAGCGCCGTATTCGGCTCTCTTTGATCGACTCCGGGCTTTCTTGATGACCCCTGACACCTTGTTGATCGCTACCGGCTTCTCATTTGCTGACGCGCATATTTCCGCACGCATCGACGAGTGTCTGGCTGCGAATCCAACTGCAAGTGTGTTTGCCTTTCAGTTCAAAATGCTGGCTGACGAAGCCCATGCATCGGAGATCGCGATGCGCCGCTCAAACATGAGCGTCTACTGTCCAGATCAAGCACTTATTAACGGTGTCGCCGCACCTTGGCGCCCCGGCAATCCACCGACCCGTGATTGGCATTCCATCCGCGACGGCTACTGGTCGAATGGTGGCGAAGGCACTGTCGGACGTTTCGAGCTGGGTAGTTATGATCGTCTTGCCCGATTCTTTGCATCGTCAGGGTCGACTCAATATACGCCGGTACCACCCACTGAAGTGGTAGAGGAAGATTCGGAATCCGCATGAAGGCTCAACCAACACTTCTAGGGCACGTAGGCGCTGTGTCGGGTGCAAAGATTAGCGTCCGGCAGTCGCCGGCAGTTTCTTCCGGGATTTCGATTATCGGCGGAAAGAGCTACAAAATTGGCCAAGTCGGAAGCTTTGTGCGGATCCCGCAAGGCTACCACGATCTGTATGGCCTAGTTTCAGAAGCGGGTGCCAATGCGACGCCCGATGTATTGTTAGGCTCGGCTAGCGGGGGTAGTGAGCGATGGATTACCGTGCAATTGGTGGGCGAGGTGATGGGGACATCCTTCGAACGCGGTATAAGCCAATATCCCAACGTTAATGATGAAGTTCACCTCGTCACAGAAAGTGATCTTGCTGCGATCTATGGAGTCGAAGAACAAGGGCAAGTCGTCGTCGGGCGGCTCGCAAGTGCAGACGGAATTCCGGTAAAGCTTGATTTAGACAAGCTGGTAACCCGGCACAGCGCTGTCCTTGGTTCGACCGGATCCGGGAAATCGACCACCGTTGCGAGTCTGCTCAGATCTATAGCGTCCGGGGTTGAAGGAAGTGACGCAGGGTTCCCAAGTTCGCGTATCCTTCTGCTCGATATTCACGGCGAGTATTCGCACGCCCTGTCTGATGTCGCAAAAGTCTTCAGAATTAGTCCGGAGCCAAATCAAACGCAGCTACACATTCCATTCTGGGCGCTTGATCCAAACGATTTGCTGAGGTTCCTGATGGGAGGGCTCGATGATAAGCCTCTAACCGCGATTCTGGATAAAGTCTACGAATACAAGAACGAACAGGCGACAGCACATCCACGAGCGGGGCTGAATATAGCCTCTATGACGTCCGACACTCCGCTTCCGTTTAGCCTCAAAAAGCTTTGGTTAGAGCTGCTGGAGCCTGAGGTTAAGACGTGGGAGGATACTGCTCGCTCTCAACCGGCTCTACTTCAGGCGGGGAATGCAGACACCGTCACGCCCCCCAAATACAAGCCCCATGGAGCCAGTTCGACGCCTCCTTTCATAAACCAGATTGGCGTTTTGGGGATTCGGCGTCCTTTGGATCAGTTGAGATCAAGGCTCCTCGACAAGAAATATGACTTCTTGCTTCATCCCGGAGACTGGGAGCCTGACCTCAATGGGACCGTCACGAGGGATCTCGATGCTCTTTTAGAAGGCTGGTTGGGTCATGACAAACCAATCACCATATTGGATTTGTCAGGAGTTCCGAGTGTTGTCTTGGAGCAGCTAATCGGCGCGATTCTTCGAATTCTCTACGAAGCGCTTTTTTGGGGGAGAGATCGATCCGAGGGTGGCATAGCCCGCCCTCTGCTCGTCGTGATGGAGGAAGCACATCGCTATCTTTCAAAAGAGGCGAAGGGACCATCTCGCTCGATGGTTCAGCGCATTGTTAAAGAAGGACGGAAATTCGGCGTTGGAGCCATGATCGTCAGCCAACGCCCGTCTGAGGTCGACGAGACGATTCTCTCCCAATGCGGCACGTTTGTTGCCATGAGGCAGACAAATTCATCTGACCGAAGTAAGGTACAGGCTTCTCTGCCAGATAACCTTGCTGGAATTGTGGATAGTCTGCCCGTGCTCCGAACCGGAGAGGCCATCATTACGGGTGAAGCAGCGCGACTTCCAGTTCGATGCCGAATTTCACTTCCTCCAGAGGGATCAAGACCAAACAGTGAAGATCCAGAAGTAGCGAAGGCCTGGGTAGCTGATCGTCGGCCAGAGAACTACGACCGCCTCGCCGCATCGTGGCGAGCTCAGAACCCGCGTTGGGCAGCCATCAGAATTCCCCGAACACCAATACCAGAGGGACAAATTGAAGCCATGGAAAGAGAGCCTGTTACATCATCAAACGTCGTCTCTTTGGGATACGACGCCGCTACAGAAACCCTAGAGGTCGAGTTCAAAAGTGGTATCTACCATTATTACAACGTCCCTCAGCCAATCTACGACCAAATGATGACCTCAGAGTCTATCGGCAAGTTTCTGAACGTCTATATCAAGCCGGTGTATCCATACGCAAAAGTATAAGACGCCTGCCCCATGCCCAGCCCAGGAGAACACAAAACCGTCCAAGCCCGGATCCTCGAGTACGCCGAGGCCATCGGCTGGGCATTTGTGTCCCGCGAGGAAGCCGAGCAGCGGCGCGGCTTTGACCCCGACGCGCCACCCGCCGACAGCGCCAAGAACCGCTCGCTCTTCTTCGATGACCTGCTCGACGCCAAGGTGCGGGAATTCAACCCGCGCTACGCCGAGGCCGAGGGCGCTTTGCCCGGGCAGTTCCGCCATCTCCACAGCGACATCTACGGCAACCGTGAATTCGTTGAGCAGCTGCGCAACCGGGGCAAGTTCTTCGACCACGAGGAGAAGCGCGAGCGCGACCTGGTTCTGATCGATTACGCCGATCCTGCGCGCAACGTTTACGAAGTCACCGAGGAGTGGGCCTTTCACAACGGCCACTACGGCACACGGGAGGATGTGGTCTTTCTCATCAACGGCATCCCGGTGCTGGTGATCGAGTGCAAGAACGCCAACAAGAACGAGGCGATTGCGCTTGGGG
>JBEVXT010000582.1:0-5688 GCA_040505955.1 Sedimenticola sp.
CGATTGCCGCTTTCGTCAATGCACTGAAACTATTCGGTATCGGCTACAGCTGGGGCGGTTTCAAGAGTCTGGTCACCGTCGGTCGCTACCAGCGCAGCACCCCTTCACTCTATGCCGGAAAAAATATGATTCGGCTCAATATCGGCCTGGAGGATGAGGAGGATCTGATGGAGGATCTGGAGCAGGCTTTCAATCACCTTCGCGAGGGGGCGTAGTCCGGCCAACTACTCTCCCCGCATAAAGTTCAACATCCAGCGGGCGATGGTATCTGAGTGGGGATCATCGTTGAGGGATGCCAGAGCTTTGTTGACACACTCACTGCCGATGCAGCTTTGGCGAAGCTCCATCAGCACCTGCAGCAGGCGCTTGCTGAACTCGGGGTGCCCCTGGAAGCCAACTGCGCAGTTGCCGATCTGATAAGCGGCAATCGGGCAGAAGTCGCTGCCAGCAATGGGGATGGCGTTGTCCGGTAGTGACACCACCTGATCCTGGTGGATCGCCAGCAGGGAGAAGGCCTCCTCCGGTGAAGGCTCCATCCATGAAGGTCGATGATTGATCTTCCATGAGTGGAGCCCCACTCCCCACCCCTTCTCTGACCTGGCGACACTTCCACCGAGGGCGGAGGCGATAAGCTGGTGTCCAAAGCAGATACCAATAATCCGCCTGCCCGCCGTGGTGATCCTGCGGATGAGTTCGCAGGTGGGCTCTATCCACTCCAGCTGTTCGTAGACGCCGCAGCGGCTGCCTGTGACCAGATAGGCGTCACACTCATCCACTTCCAGGGGAAACTGATGCTCAGGGACCAGGTAGCTAATGAACTCCAGTGAAGAATCCTGTTTGAGTAGCAACTGTTGAAACAGCTCAGGATAATCCTCGAACTCATTACGAAGAGTTGGCCGCATCTGGTCACATTTGAGTATTCCTATCTTCATAACCTGGTACTTTACCCCAAAATTACTCCTGCCATACCGGTGGTCTTGTTATGCTCTATTGTGCCTTTTTCACCACCTTGAGAAAAGCGCCCTGTTCGCTACGGAGAGGAGGGTTTCCCTCTGTTTTAAAAGGGTTTTTTTGATCCATACCGTTCGTTTTGGCTGAGGTTGAGCTACCTGTTATGCACAATCGCTCGATATTCTGGTGCGGTCGTCAAGCTTCTCTGTTTATCGTAATATAATAAAATCTTAATACTGCTTAACTTATTGTATTTATTGAATATAAAATATACTGTCACTTTTTTAAACAATACAGCAAAAATTGACTATATAGCTGCACTTCGGGGCTGTTTATCTTCGTTATCCACAGAGTTACTCACAGGATTTGTGAGTAACCTTTTTTCTGATCTCTTATGGCAGCCGACCCAACCTCTGGTCGCTCTCGCCACCTGTCTGAATGGTTAAGGAATAGGGCAAACTCAGGTAAAGTGTCCCCCATGCCTGATGAACCGATTTTACGGGTGGCGGTTCCCGCCCCACTCTACACTTTTTTTGACTACCTGCCGCCAGCCGGGTGCGATGGCGCTGCTCTGAAACCAGGGATTCGGCTACGGGTGCCGTTTGGGCGAGGTGATCGCTGCGGTGTGCTGTTTGCGGTGGTGTCGGAATCGACATTTGAGCGCGAACGGCTGAAGCGGGTCACTGGATTACTGGATGAGGATCCGCTTTTTTCAGCAGATGACCTCGATCTGCTGCAGTGGGTGGCCAGTTATTATCAGCACCCCATCGGTGAAGTGGCTGCCAGCGCCCTGCCTGTACGTCTGCGCAGGGGAGAGCCCCAGGTCGGTATGACCCATCGGGTATGGCGTCTAACATCCACCGGGAGCACCCAGCCTCTGGATACGCTTGCCCGGGCGCCCAGGCAGGCGGAGCTTCTGGCGCTGCTTGCGGGGGTGCCTCATGGGCTGACTCAGGAGATGATCACCTGTGCAACAGGGGGTGAGTGTCGTAGCGTGTTGCTCAGGATGGAGTCGAAAGGGTGGGTGGCTTCATCCGAAGAGCTGCTGGAGGCGGTGGTTGAAGAGGGTGTCGAAATAGCCCCGCAGCTTCACAGTGAACAGCGTAGCGCGGTGGATGCCGTTGTCGAAGCAGGCCCAGGCTTTGGTGTTTACCTCCTTGACGGTGTCACCGGCAGCGGCAAGACGGAGGTCTACCTCAACCTGATCAAGGAGTCTCTTGAACAGGGGCATCAGGTGTTGGTGCTGGTGCCTGAGATCGGCCTGACGCCACAGCTGATGCGCCGTTTTGAACGCAGGATTGGCGGTGGCCTGGTGGTGCTGCACTCGGGATTGGCCGCCGGTGAGCGTGAACGTGCCTGGCATGAGGCGCGGCTGGGGCGCGCCCGGGTGATCCTGGGAACTCGCTCCGCCCTGTTTACCCCGCTGCCTCGTCTCGGTCTGATTCTGGTCGATGAGGAGCACGATCTCTCTTTCAAGCAGCAGGAGGGATTTCGCTACTCCGCCCGGGATATTGCAGTGATCCGCGGACAGCGGGAGAAGTGCCCGGTGCTCCTTGGCTCGGCAACCCCCTCTCTTGAGACCCTGCACAACGCCCGCAGTGGGCGCTATCAGCATCTGCGGCTGACGCAGCGCGCCGGGGCGGCAAAACCGCCCCGTCTTGATCTGCTTGATATCCGCTCAGTCAGGCTTCAGGCCGGGGTTTCGCCGGTACTGATGCGGATGATGAAAGAGGAGTTGGACGTCGGCAACCAGGTGCTGTTGTTCCTTAACCGGCGCGGCTATGCTCCGGTGCTCACCTGTCACGACTGTGGCTGGGTGGCGCAATGCCGCCATTGTGATGCCCGTATGACCCTGCATGCGGCAAGCAGGATCCTTTGGTGCCACCACTGTGGCTCACAAAAGCGCCTGCTGCACCAGTGCCCGGAATGTGCCGGTAATGACCTGCGCCCGCTGGGGCAGGGCACTGAGCGGTTGCAGGAGTTGCTGATGCAGCAGTTACCGGATACCGCCATTGTCCGCATCGACCGGGATACCACCCGGCGCAAGGGGAGTCTTGAGAGGCTTCTGCAGGAGGTCAAAGAGGGTAAACACTCACTTCTGCTGGGTACCCAGATGCTGGCCAAGGGACACCACTTTCCCGATGTCACCCTGGTGGGTATTCTGGATGTGGATCAGGGATTGTTCAGCGCCGATTACAGAGCGGCCGAACGCATGGCCCAACTGATTGTACAGGTGGCGGGACGGGCGGGACGGGCGGAGAAGCCGGGCAGGGTGATTATCCAGACACGTCATCCGGATCACCCACTGATGCAGCTCCTGGTGCGGGAGGGCTATGGCGCTTTCGCCAGTGAAGCCCTGGTGGAGCGCAAAGAGACGAGTTACCCCCCCTTCAGCTTTCAGGCGCTGCTGCGCGCCGAAGCGCCCAAGGAGGGGGTGCCGCGCGAATTTCTCGATGAGGCGGCAGCGCTGGCGAGGGAGCCGGCACGGCCGGGTATTGAGCTGTGGGGGCCGGTGCCGGCACCGATGGAGCGGCGGGCGGGACACTTTCGCGCCCATCTGCTGATTCAGTCCAACCGGCGTAGTGTGCTGCAGAAACTGCTCTCCGAATGGGTGCCGCAATTGGCTAAGCTCAAATCATCCCGCCGGGTGCGCTGGTCGATCGATATCGATCCCCAGGAGATGTTCTGATCTCGACTGTAACTATTCAGCACTATGCCGTAAGTAATTATTCAGCACAGTAATCCAGAACTCAGGCGTAGGAGCGAACTTGTTCGCGAAGAGTACGTTTCATAGTCCATCGTGAACAAGTTCGCTCCTTGTATGATTCTTCAACACCTTTGTTCCACCATAACTCTGGTTTTCAGGACAAAAAGGCACCAAATGCGAGTTTATGTGTACAAATGACTATTTTGTAACGCAGAAATGGCGGGTTTTAAGGGTGAGTTAAATAGTTACCTTCGACTCTATCTCCCACCAAAGATAGACCCAAGAATCCCCCGCACAATCCGCCGGGCAATCTGGCTGCCGACAGTTCGGGCGACACTTTTCATCATCGCCTCTCCCACCGACTGGCGGCGTGAGCCGGAGCTGCGTCTCTGTGCTTTCTCCTCAGTTGCACGCTGTGACTCGGCTGCCTCTGTGACGGCCTTCTGCTCGGCACGCTGTTTAAGAATCTCGTAAGCGGATTGCCTATCGATCATCTCCTGATAGCGTCCTCCGACAGGTGAGCGGTCGATACGCTGTTGTCTCTCAGTGGCCTTCAGTGGGCCGATGCGTGACTGGGGTGGGCGTATCAGTGCGCGTGCCACCGGTGTCGGTACTCCCTTGGTATCGAGCACCGAGACCAGGGCTTCACCGATGCCAAGCTCGGTCAGCGTCTGTGCGACATCCAGACCGGGTGAGGCGCGGAAGTTCTCCGCCACCGCCTTGATTGTCTTGCGATCCTTGGGAGTGAAAGCGCGTAAGGCGTGTTGTATCTTCAGTCCCAGCTGACCGAGTACATCTTCGGGAATGTCACCTGGACTCTGGGTGATGAAATAGATCCCCACCCCCTTCGAGCGGATCAGGCGCACCACCTGTTCAATCTTCTCCAGCAGCGGCTTGCTCGCCTGCTCGAATAGCAGGTGGGCCTCATCGAAGAAGAAGACCATCCTGGGGATTTCGCTGTCTCCCTGCTCCGGCAGCTGTTCGAACAGCTCGGAGAGTATCCACAACAAGAAGGCGGTGTAGAGCCGGGGGGATTGTGCAATCAGGCGGGATGAATCGAGCAGAGAGATAACGCCGTTACCGGAAAAATCGACCTGCATCAGATCGTGCAGTTGCAAAGCTGGTTCACCGAAGAAGCGGTCACCCCCCTGCTCATCAAGTACCATCAACCGGCGCTGGATGGCGCCGACACTCTGAGACGAGATATTGCCGTAATCACTGCGTAGCGCCTTGGCGTTATCGCTCATCCAGTTGAGCATCGCCCTCAGGTCCTTGATATCGAGCATCAGCATCCCCTCTTCGTCGGCAATGCGGAAAGCGGCGTAGAGAATCCCCTCCTGGGTCTCATTCAGTTCCAGCAGGGCGGCAAGCAGCAGCGGGCCCATCTCTGAAATAGTGGTACGAACCGGGTGGCCCTTGTCACCCATAAGATCCCAAAAGAGCGTAGGGCAGGCGGAAGGGCTATAGTCACTGATGCCGATAGCATCCAGGCGTGAGGAGAAATCACTGCCACTGTTGGCGGCGGCAAGGCCGGAGAGGTCACCTTTGATATCGGCGGCAAAGACCGGCACCCCCATCCTTGAAAAGCCTTCGGCAAGAATCTGCAGGGTAACGGTTTTACCTGTGCCGGTAGCCCCAGCGATCAGGCCATGGCGGTTGCTCATACCACCGAGTTGGCTGATCCCCGCGCCATTATTACCACCAATTACAAAGCTGCTCTGTCCCATTTTAATTTCACTCCCCTGGAAACTGTCACATAGACACGGATTTACGCTAAATCCGACTACAGATTAAAACAGATTACAGGGGTGGAGACTAATGGCTTTAGTTTAGTATCTATCTGGATAATAAAAAACGGGACGCAGAGAGCGCAGAGAAAGCGCGGAGTACACAGAGGAGAGCCTTTTCAATAGGCAATCACTGATCAATTATAACTATCCAGCACGGTAATCTGGAACTCAGGCGTAGGAGCGAACTTGTTCGCGAAGAGCACGTTTCGTAGTCCATCGCGAACAAGTTCGCTCCTACAA
>JBEVXT010000583.1:0-3374 GCA_040505955.1 Sedimenticola sp.
TGTTGTCGATCCAGGAGGGGCCTACCAACTGCACGGTATTAATCAAGCCTGGAGTGAGGCAACTGCAGACTGGAGTATTGCCGACAATTTCAGTGACCCGATTGCTCAATTCACCTTGGCATCGCTGGGGGAACACACGGTGGAGATCAGCAGCGGAGGTCTTTCAGTTGTGCAGAGTTGGCTCGATGGTACATCCAATTACGGGTTACTGCTAAAGACAGGTGGTACCAGTAATGGCCTTGATGTTAAATCTCGCGAAAGCGGCAGTGGTGCAGAACTCAACATCATTTTTGAGCCACCGAGTGACAGCGCGCCGGTACTAGGTATCAATAAAACCGATCATCTCATCGAAGGGATAAACCCCATCGGCACCTTTATTACCAAGGTAGTCGCCAAAGACTGGCAGGGTGACGCACTGAGCTACCGGATTATAAATGACGTTCCCTTTTCAATCGATTCCGGGGGTAATATTTACGTCGAAAGTACCTTGCCGAGCAGTGGTGGGCACTATCTGTTTGATGTGGGCGTGAGCGATGGGGCCAATGAGGTACTCCTAAGGCAGACCATCCAGACAACAGCCGTCACCGCGGCGGAAGATGCTCTGCTCAGTGGAGAAATTAACGATATTACAACTGCTGAATTGTTGGCCGCCGCACTTACTGAAATTGAGTCAGGTCGCACACTGCTACTGGATGCGAAAAGGCAGATATTCAACTTGAACAGTGATGGCAGCGCACGTTCCGATGGTACGAGCTTAAACGGTCTCAATTGGAATCCCACCCATGATTCAGCCATACTTGCAACGACACACGCCGTAAATACCCAATTACTGATTTCAAATGTGTCTTATAGGAACAAACCGGTGGTGCCAAAACCGCTGGCTATTATTGGTGAGAAATTTGCTACCCGTTATCTGGTTATGGCTGGAAATCCGTTACGGAACATGTATTGGGGGAATGAATCTAATCCACAACTCGATATGCTGATGGAAAACTCGTTGAGTTGGCTTACCGGTCGTTCAGGTCTTAAGACAACCCCGATCAATGTTGTCATCGCCCAGATGGATCAAAGTTATTACTTCCCGGATGAGGTTGCAACACGCAACTGGTTGGATAGACAGTATCCTGGGCAAGTCACATACAACAGCGAAAATGGTTGCGATGGTCAAAACATGGCAGCCTGCCTGCAGCAGTCCACAGACCTTCTGATTATCTCACAGATTGCAAACCAGCAAGATGATGTTAGCGAGATTGTCTCCGCAGTGGAACAGGCCATGGAGCGTGGAATTCCAGTTCTCTACATGCATCATAATGGTGATTTAATGCCATTGGGAAGTGCACTATTGAAATTATTGGATGTGGGCTATGAGGCTGATAACTACTGGAACCGGTTTGCCGTAGAGAATTATGACCCGCTGGAATCATCAGGCAGTTTGCCAGCTCTGGTGGAGCAGGTTGCCACATTGCTGGCAGAGCTTGGTGAATCAAACTACACGTTTGATTGGAGCTTTTGCATAGATTCTAACTGCTCTGCTGTTCCAGGCCTAGCGGCAACATTCAATCAGTTGGCGGCAGTACGATCCATAATAACAAATCTGGATAAGGGTAATCGGAATATATTTGCTGGAAGTGGGGATCGTTTATCTAAGTTTCTGGTTCTGATTGGTGATAGTTATCGGCAAAAAATCAACTACCCGATGGATAAGATTGCCACTGACAGTAATCAATTTATAAAAGCATTGTATGCAGATAGCTCAGTCTACAATTATCGTACAATCAACCCGGCACAACCTGATTTAGGGAACTTTAGTCGTAGTGACTTCAGCCATATATCCCCGACAACACGTACAGTGACAACTATCAGTAAGCGTAACTTTCGTGCAACGGGGGCCTATGCACTGCCCGGAAAGACGGTCAGGGTGACACGCCGTGATACAAGTAGTGAACTCACTGTAAAGGTCTTTATTAACACCCAGCGTAGTGCGTCCACACACCATATGGATAATTATGGTTATAAGAGGCCTAAATATCTGCAAAGTGCACAAATGAAAATCAGACCAGGTGAAACCATTGAGTTTACTTCACCGTACGGCGGTCCCATTCAGTTGCTGTTTAGCGTCGGTGACCTACCGGTGGATGTGACCTTTGATAATGTAGGTGAGCACGCCTACTGGGGTGGAGAGCAAGACAATGCCAGCTTTGGAGAGCAACTTATAGCCGGTGAATTCGATTGGGCGGAGCTATCCACTCCCGGGTTTGAGGTTCACTCAACACTGGAAAAAATGCGCCTATCCGTTGTCTCAAATAATAATGCCTGGGGAGGTACCGGTGAGGGCCTGGCAGCCGCCACCATGCGCTACATGTATAACTATCCTCATGTCTTGGCAGGCTTTCAAGGTCCAGGCATCGACGTAGTACCTGAGATTCATGATTTTAGCGAAGTGAAAGGATGGAGCATAAACAATCTGGATATGGTCAAACACATGAATGCTGATCAAGCAGCGTGTGGTTACGGCTGTTCAGGTAATCCCTACGATGCTTACTGGTCATTTAACCCTATCGGTCATGGTGATGTGCATGAGCTGGGTCATGGTCTACAAGGCGGGATGCGTTTTGATGGATGGGGCGGTCACAGTATGACCAATCCCTACTCCTACTACACTAAATCAAAGTATCGTGAGCAGACAAAAAGGGATGATGAAAGCTGCCAGAACCTCTCTTTCAAAGAGGAGTTTGGCATACTGCAGAAGAGTGTTTTGGAGAGAGATTCTGCGAAATACATGCAGACCAATCTTTGGGATGACGATGACTGGAATAGGCGGGCTACAATGTTTATTCAGATGCTGATGTCGGCACAGAATAGTGGTGCCGTTGAAAATGGCTGGCATGTACGGGCCCGTCTGCACATCATGGAGAGGGAGTTCAATCGCGCAGTGAAGAGTGAATCGCTCTGGCTGAGCAAGCGTGACTCATTCGGCTTAGGTAATTACACGCTTAGTGAGGCTAATAACATTAGTAATAACGACTGGCTGGCCATCGCTATCTCCGTTGTTACCGAACGTGATTACCGCGACTATCTCAACATGTGGGCTCTACCCTTCAGCAGCAAGGCCGCTGATCAGATTGCCTCTCTTGGCTATCCATCTGTTGCCAGAAAGTTCTATATCAGCAGTGCCTCAGGCTACTGCAAAACAGGGCAGAATGGTGATTTTCTCGGCAAGGCATCTCTGCCGGTTGATGGAAACCAGGTCTGGCCCGAAGAGATCGACAGTAATGGTGATGGCTATTGGGATAGCTTGAAAATGTAGAGTGTATGTAGTGCTTGGCACTTTGGGTCGGAGTCGATTACGGATAGAGAGAGTAGGATTTTAGCCC
>JBEVXT010000583.1:3474-5162 GCA_040505955.1 Sedimenticola sp.
CTTACTATTCAAAGAGCAGATAAAATACCGAAACTGGATGGTATCGACAACGATAAAGTTTGGAAAAAGGCAGAGAAAGTTATTATTAAAACGGTCCGTGGAGAAAATCTCCCTTCGGGTTCTTCAGCGGTAGAGATTCGTGCAGTACATGATGGCGAGATGGCTTACTTTCTATTTAAATGGCGGGATGAGAGTGAAAGTCTACAGCATTTACCCTTAGTGAAAACCAGCGATGGCTGGCAAGTAAAGCATAATGGTTTTACGCGTCAGGACGAAGTGGAATATTATGAAGACAAGCTGGCGGTAATGTTGTCACGAGATGGCAGTATTGCAGGCGGTCATAGTGTTCATCTTGGAAAGAAACCATTGGAGAACAGACCGGCTGCCTTGAACGGTCGCGGCTACCATTACACTAACGATGGGTCAATTCGTGATGTGTGGCACTGGAAGTCGGTGCGGTCAGGATTAGCCATGGGGCCGGTCGTCGGGCTGGTGGGGGATAGTTACTTTGGACCTCCACGTCGCGCACGGGAAGGCCATGTCCGTTATACAGCGGGTTATCACAAAGACCCGGTAGAGAGTGGAGGCTACACTTCCAACTGGCTCTGGTATAACGACGATATTGTTACACCGAGGCGCCTACCGTTAACCCCGGGTCTACTAAAAAACAGTGAGAATAACTATCTTGAATGGATTGATACCCGTGCTTACCGTCATGAGGATGACACCTATCCTGCAGGTACAGTGATACCCTCTGTATTGTCGATTGATCGAATGGAGGGTGATCGTGCCGATGTGTTGGCAGCGGCTACTTGGAAAGACGGTTATTGGACACTAGAGGCGAATCGATTGCTCAATACGAAATCGACTTTTGATTTGCCGATAGAGTCAGGTATGTATTTGTGGGTCAGTGTCTTTGATCATGTACAGACACGACACAGCTATCATCTCCACCCTACTAAAATTCTGCTTGATAATGCCCCCCTTGATAGCAAAGAAAATGCGCTGCAATAAACTGCTCCGCTTTAAGCTTCTCTTTCCCCTTGTTGGTGTGCTTCTATCAGGGTGTAGTGATAGCGCTGTGGATGTTCCGCCAGAGAAAAACTTTCGCTTGCAAAAGGTTGGTTCACAGGGTGAGCCGATGACTCATCTACAGGGGCCATGGAGTTGTGTAAAAGATCTTAATACGGGGCTGATTTGGGAGGTGAAAACAGATAAGGAGGATCTGCGCGATTATCGCTGGAACTATAGCTGGTTCAATGCCGATGATTCAGTACGTGGTGTAAAGGATGGTGGTTCCTGCTTCAATCCTTTACGAGAGGATGTGACGGATATTATACCGACAAACCCTGGATGCCATACGATGAATTATGTTGAGCAGGTTAATCGACAGGGTCTCTGTGGTTATAGCGACTGGCGTCTACCCGACATATTGGAGCTTGCGACATTAATCGACAATGACGCCCATCCTGGCCAGGCAAGAGTACAGGAAGGCTTTTTCCCCCGGACTAAACGCTCCGGCTACTGGACATCCAATAGCGATACTGAACAATCAAAAAAGGCATGGGCTATCAGCTTTCAAACGGGTGATGTCGAACCTTTTAAGACATCAATAGCCTTTTATATCCGATTGGTTAGAGGGGTTAAGAGGAGTGAGCTGGATTTTGAGAAATAGGTGGAAATAGACT
>JBEVXT010000584.1:0-3755 GCA_040505955.1 Sedimenticola sp.
GAAAAAAAAATTGTGAAAAAAAAAATAAAAAAAAATGGCGGAAATAAATTTTGTGAAAAACAAAATGGCGGAAACAAAATGGCGCCCGCGCATGCGCAGTAGCTACCGGTAAAGATACCCTAATACTACTCAGGTGGTTTTAAACCATTATTTTTGTCCCATAATGTACTCCACAGAGTATTACTAAATTCAAAATGGCAGCCAAGTACTGGATTCGCTAGAGATACCGTAGACTTATTAAACTTACCATACACGTACCTGTGATTATGGCCTATTTCGTCATTTTATGAATGTTATATTTATATAGGCATATGTGTACTATTTTTGTCCCAAAACAGGTTCCACCCCTGCTAACACCAAAGTCACGGCTCACATGGGGGTATCATGTAAGCCTTGTTTACTGACGAATCTAGATTGCCACAAGTAGGGTAATTTGGGGGAATATGGGACGTTGGGGAATATGGGACACTTTTCGTATTTTAGGTTACATACGTACTTTAGTGCATTTTGTTTGCAAGATTTGTTTCAGAAATAATAGTTGGTCCCTTCCGTTTCCGGGTTTTCAAGTTGAAAGGCGGCAAAAATTGAACAAGGTAAACTTTATTTATTTATATGCATCTACGCTAGTAAAAACAGTACGAAAAAATATCACTGATGTAAGAATCCATTCCGTGGACTTAAGGGATGCTAGCCGCATACTTTATACCTGACGTTGTTGTTAGTATTGATTATCTGAAAAATGACCTTTGTTACAAAATACATACAAGCGTTTCATTGATTTGGAGTGGGGGATCGATCATTATTTTATTGAAATAGCATATGTACTGTCGGGGTAATATGGGACAGGTGTCCCATATTACCCCCCAGTGTCCCATATTACCCCCAAATCATTTTCTTATGGATTTTTCAAACAAAATCATACCGTGCAAATGAATTGATCCTGTTTCGTGAACGATAATGCGTCTATCAATGTTTTCCCCACAAGGGGCGCGGCGGGCGACTCCCATGAAATTATATACATGTTAAGATCCTTTGATTTGAATGCTAAACAAGTGCTATATTATTTCCAGTCCCAAACCATGCCAAGAATATTCAACCGTACAACCAATCGTGGAAGCACGAAGTTTGATATTCTCCAAAAGGCGAGCCATGATGTCCGAGCCAATATATACACCATCCGGAAGGCCTCCTCCGTTTATGACATACCAAAATCGACATTATGGCGCCACATTAACTCCGATGTCCAGGATCCGGTTTTTCTTGGACGAAAGCCAGTCTTGTCAATGGAGCAAGAGATCGAGTTATGTGAGCATATTAAACAGATGGAGAGTGTCCTGTTCGGGCTTTCGACCGACGATGTTAGGTCCCTTGCATACCAGTTTTGCCAGTTAAATGACATAGCACATCCGTTCTCAGAAATGAAGAAGAAGGCCGGGTGGGACTGGTTGTATGGATTTCTCAAACGGCACCCAGACTTAAAATTAAGAACGCCAGAGGCTGTGTCGTTTGCTAGGGCAACAGGTTTCAACAAGCCGCAGGTACAACGGTTTTTCAACAAGCTTGCCACAATTCTAGATAGGGAAAAACTTCCGGCGACCCAAATCTACAATATGGACGAAACGGGGATGAACACAGTCCAGAAGCCACGTAAGGTGTTTGCTGAAACGGGAAAACGAAACGTGTCGTTTCTAACCAGTGCTGAACGTGGAAAGAACATAACGGCTGTCTGTGCTATGAGTGCAAGTGGTAATTATGTCCCGCCTATGCTAATCTTCCCACGAGTCCGAATGAAGAGCGAACTAATGAAAGGCGCACCTGCCGACGCAGTAGGAAAGTGTTCTCCGTCTGGATACATTGACAGTCAGCTCTTCCTGGAATATCTTCAGCATTTTGTTGGTCATGTGAAATGTAGCAAGGACCGTACGGTACTGCTTATATTAGATGGACACAAAAGTCACACTAACAATTTAGAAGCCATTAACTATGCAAGAGACAACGGAGTTGTTCTTCTTTCCCTTCCGCCACATACAACAAACAAACTGCAGCCCTTAGATGTTGCGTTGTTCAAGCCACTGAACACATACTATTATGAAGCGTGCACCAACTTCATGAGAAGTAATCCGGGAGAAACTATTACTGACTGGAATGTTGCCGAGCTGTTTAACACTGGCTACGTGAAAGCGGCATCAATGAAAACGGCGGTGAATGGATTTAAATCATGCGGCATCTACCCGTTCAACCCTGATAGATTTGATGACTCCGACTTCGCGCCCGCTTCTGTCACGGACCGACCATTAGCCCCGGAGACCGATATCCAGAGCGATGCCGGTTCAGTTGATCCAGCACCTGTACAGGAACCGGCCACAGGCGCCCGCCCGTCTACGCCTGAAGCAACAGCTACAGGTACTGATGTAACTATATGGTTGTCTGGTACGGTAATTCAATACATATTGAAATAGAAGCACACACTATTAAACATAGTACATTTCAATATGTATTGCATTCCGCAAGTAGTCGACAACTATCTGGTTGCACACTCTCTAATATAAACATGTACAGTTTATCTGAAGCTCCGCGGCCACAATGCCCATATGCCATATATTTTAGATTACAAACGTACTCAACTGTCTGATTGAATGTTTACAAATGCATGTACATGTAGGGTAAAGACTACTGTGCATAGTTAATTGAAATATTTAGAGGCCATATTGAAATTGTATTGAGCGGTCAGAATTGTTACAGCCCTGACTACAGGTACGACTACAGATCCACCGGCGACGAATGAACCTGTGACATACACTGACCCTGACCAGCGCCTTCAGAATGATGACCCCCAGCCATCCACATCGACTTCTGTATCCTTTGAACATATTGCACCGTTACCTAAAAAGCTAGCGTTCAAAGCCAAAACGCGACGGTCGTCTTCGGCGGAAGAATTAACCAGCTCCCCATATAGGCAGCGGCTAACAGATGCCAAATCGTCATCTGAGAAGAAACCACCTAGGAGTAGGAAGTCGAAGGGAAAACAGCCCGTTAAAAAGCGCCGTACGAAGAAGCCTCAGAAACCAGATAGTGACAGTGACGACGACCTTTGCATTGTCTGCTGTGAACCATTTAGTAATAGTAAGCCTGGTGAAAAATGGATAAAATGTATCCAATGTAAGCGATGGGCCCATGTCGAGTGCACTGCAATGATGTCGCCATCAGCAGTATACGTGTGCCATAACTGCGATAGCGACGACGAGTTATTTGTCTAATTGTCGGACTGTGACATATTCCGCTTGGTAGTCAGAATTAACATCAGTTTCGTTGTATGGGAGACTCTTTAATTGCATATAAATGTATGCATTGTTCTATAACTGATGTTGCATGGAAATGCACCACGTTCAGTTTTACATGTTAATTTGTCAGTATACATGTAGTTAGTATCTACCACTGTTTAGTAGATATATGCTATTTCAAGTTTCACGCTCATGTTGAAATATAAAAAAACATCATACACATTATTATTTTATATTACCGTTTTGCATGTATCTATTTAGTTGTGTTGAATCCTCGAGTGCTTGTACATGTACATGTTGGGCACAACCTGCAATCGAGGTACATTAGCTCATTTGGGGTCATACACCTCGATCGAGGTATATAATTGACGCAAATATAACATAATGTTCAGTTTCTCATTATGAAACAAAAGTCGCACCTCCCAGATACCGGGAACAACTTACAGTAGTTATTTAGAAGTGAGAAAAAAATAT
>JBEVXT010000585.1:0-2659 GCA_040505955.1 Sedimenticola sp.
GTTAAATGTTCCACCGTGAATTTGGGCACCAAATATGCTGTTAAACGATCCACTAGACACATGAAAGCTTGAATTTGTGCAAGATTCTGCCGTGTTGGAATTATGAGAAATTGTGTTACTGTGTACCGGGAGCCTATTCTGCAGTGAGTCGCTGCTCAGTGAAGCCATGTGTGGATTATTATTAGTGCGGTTGTTTTCACTTGCTCCGGAGTACAAAATGTTGGATATCTGTTTGTGCTGAGTGTGATTTATATGGCTGTAATTGTTTATTGATCCAATGTTCCTATGACCAGTGATTTGCATAATTTGATTTGCTGGAACGTTGTTGTCATTCAATTTTTGGACGAGATACTTTCGGGCGCTGTGATTTGATAAACGTTTGTTTGCATTCAAGCCAGCGTGAGCAACCATCCGCTTCATCATAGATCCAAGTTTGTTGATGCCGACTGGATTCCGTTTAAACCATGTGTCACGGGGTGATGGTAAGTGTACTGTTGTTGTAGCAATGTAAAATGGGAGGTCAGGGTCACTGTACCCAACTGGCCGCCTTTCTGCATACAGTTTGTAGATCTTTATAGGGCATCTGTCAGGATTGTTAGTATTGGCCCACAATTTTGGTTTCACTGTCCGAATATCCCTTGGATTTTCTCCAGTTCTTGTCTTAGTTTGCCTGTAACAAATTTGTGTTAGTTTCTATCGTTCTGGAAATGGACGGTGCTAGTGTCTTTAGCGGTGATGCCTGTCGCGAACCTCACGGAATGAGCGAGTTTATAAATCAATCACAAACCACGTTACTTTCCTTCCTCGAGGCTCGCGGCAGGCATCACCGCTAAAGACACTAGCACCAAACTCAGCAGCTACATGTCCGGTACCACCAAACGACTAGCTGCTGAGGCTACCCATCCAGTTCCGGACACTCCGGCGAGAGACCAATGGTGGCACAGCGTTCAAAATCACATTTGCGTGTCACATTGTTTCGTTTTTACTATATTTGTTTAGTATTTATTGATATCAATAACTCATATTTTTTATATCAAGAATTCAATGTTTTTTATATTAAAAAAATAAAACAGAATTCTTGATATTTGATATAAAACAGTTAATTATTGATATCAATTTTGTTATTTTTGCATATCCATAAATCGATTTCTTTTTATCAAGATAAAACGAACACGACATCAGTAATTTAATTTCTTGATATCAACAAATCAATATAAAAAGATACACCGGATTTCTTGATATCAAAAATTAGATTTATTAATAACGCTAAATTGATTTATTGTAGTCGGTCAAAAGCTCATCTGAGCGTATGTTATTAACCATAGATTTATACCTCATATTTATTAAATGAGTCTTCTAAAAAGGATAAAAACTCGCCAGAGGCTCGTTTTTATCCTTTTTAGAAGACTCATTTAATAAATGTCAATAAATGTGATGTGTGCACATGAATTCGAACGCTGTGACGCCATTGGTCTCTCGCCAGTACCTTTCAGAAAATTGTAAATATTCTTGGCCACTGTCATCCGTCTTCAAGGAGATATCACCCCATCGCATATCTCTATGCTCTTGGCAACTTCTAAGGCCAAAATGCACAGTGTTGTACAACCACAATGTTTGTAGAATACTGTCCGGTGTAGCCGCACCAAGCTGGTCTGAATTCCACAATTGTTCCACATCCTCGTCCGTAAGGGGGTCAGTTTTATTTGGCAAATTACCCTTCCCCTCGCTTTTTAGTTGACGCTGCTTCTTGGCTAGAGTGTCCCTGACTTTGCTGAAAGCTGCCCCAGTTGCAATACTTTCTCCATATTCCTTGCGGCGTAATTGACGGTCAAAACTACCTAGCATACCCTTGAGACATGAAGGCTCATACTCATCACCATTTTGCTTCTTCACACTGATAATGAATCTGCTTAGTAATGATGACAGTTCATTAGCTGGAATTTCCTCGATCTGCCGAGACTCATTTATTTCTGGTTCATCAAGATATGCTCTAAGTATTTTCAGGTCATGAACAGTTTTAGTCAGAGTGTTCTTGTTAGTCTGTTGATAATTAAAATTGTCAACATCAGTGTCAGAAACCATGGAAAACCTTTGATTGGCATTCGAACGGACGGACTGTTGACGGACGGACGGACGTTCTGGCACATCTTCAGGCAGAATTGCGAGTCTCTTGCTTTCAAGTTCAACTTCAAAGTCACTGTCCACTAATTTTACGTTGTAAAATGTTGAAAACCCACGAAATACAACTTCAGTCACTACGCCAGCGCCCTTGCCATCGATAGAAACTTTATCATTGACTGAAAAGTCTGAGTTGGACGCCATGTTGTTTATATTGACAACGCGCGTATGAATACACAAATTTTGGTGAGTCGGCCTCACGTGCATAAATATACAACTAGTGTAATACGAGAATATATACAACGGGTGTATACAACTCCTGCGCCACATGTTATGTTATAAACATTTATGTTTAATTGCTGAAGAACATTTTATTATCAGTTTCGTGAAACCTAATTTGAATCGTCGCTAGTGGACTATTCAAACGATAGAAATATATAACTTTGTGAAGATTCTCTCTTTTGGATGATCCTCTCAACGGAATATAGTTCGGGTAAAACAGCTGTACTCGTCACGCGCGTTTTACTGAAATTGGGAAGGC
>JBEVXT010000586.1:0-3330 GCA_040505955.1 Sedimenticola sp.
AATAGGGCATCGCGCCAAACCAGATTACAGGATACTGTGGCTTCATAGAATTGCAATCCATAGAGAATGATTAAGATGGTGGGAAATTGAGCATTTTTTCAGGCAAATCCAAGCATCTATTGTTTTCATAGCACCTAATGGACTTTTTCTTAAATATGTCAGAAACTTTATAACCAATTGAAACAAGAGTAACTATTCAGCACCGCAAAGAAATCTCCAGTAACTGTTCAGATTGCCCCTGGAATTCGTCAGTTCAAGGCGAAAAATGTGAGTTTACATGGCTAAATGATCATTTTTTAACGCAGAAATGGCGAATTTCAGGGTGAGCTGAATAGTTACCGAACAAGATACATTAACTCCAGTCAGAGTAGACCAATGCAAGTTTCAGCGAATACGGCAAAATACAGCCTTGGCGAAGAGATCGCCCATACCATCACCCATGGCTTGGGAGCACTGTTGAGTATTGCCGGATTGGCGATACTTGTGGCCTTCTCAGCACTTTATGGTGATGCCTGGCATATCACCAGTTGCAGCATTTATGGGGGAACGCTGATTCTTCTGTATACCGCTTCGACCCTCTATCACGGCATTCCCTTACCCAAGGCAAAACGGATCCTGCGCCAAATTGATCATGCCGCCATTTTTATTCTTATTGCTGGCACCTATACTCCTTTCACGCTAGTCAGTCTGCGGGGATCCTGGGGATGGACGCTGTTTGGCCTGGTCTGGGCAATTGCGATTGCAGGCGTTGTACTGGAACTGATCATAAAGCAGCGCTACCGCCGCCTCTCCATCAGCCTCTACCTTGGATTGGGTTGGCTGGTGGTGATTGCCATTGAACCTATGCTATCAACGGTGGCTACCGGCGGTCTGGTTCTTCTACTGATCGGCGGCCTCTTTTACTCCCTGGGTGTGATCTTCTATGTATGGAAATCACTGGCCTATCATCATGCCGTCTGGCATCTGTTTGTTTTGGCTGGCAGTACATCCCATTTCTTTGCCGTACTCTTCTATGTGATACCCAGTAGTAATTAAGCTACTATAATGATTTTATAGACTTTTTAGGGGGGGTATTAGAGTCAGACCAGACACGTCTGCAACACTTGCTCATCACAGGTGTACTATAATTTCTGTCAGGCTTTCGACTCTACTTACGGATAGCACTGCGCCTGACCGATATGGATACCGACCGTACCAACGCAACACCGCAACGCTCGAGTAGGCGACGCATTCAGCGTTACGCTTGGCTACTGACCATCTTCTGGACGCTGGTGGTAGGAATCTCCATGGGCTGGGCGTTACAGGAGGAAGAGCGCCGATTTCTCGAAATCGCCCGCGCCCAGGCCCGTGTCGCTTTCGAGAAAGATCTGCTATTTCGCCGCTGGAACGCCTCCCACGGCGGTGTTTATGTCCCGATTACCGAGGATACCCAACCCAATCCTCACCTGGAAGTGGCGGAACAGAATATCGAAACACCCTCAGGCCGGAAGCTAACCCTGATAAATCCCGCCTATATGACGCGCCAAGTGCATGAACTGCAGGAGCATACGCTTGGCTTTCGTGGACACATCACCAGCACCAAACCAATCCGCCCTGAAAACAGACCCGACACATGGGAGGAGAGAGCGCTAATCGCCTTCGAACGAGGTGATGAAGAGATAAGTTCGCTCGAAACTATCAGTGGCAAGCGTTACATGCGCCTGATGCGCCCCCTGCTGACAGAGACACCCTGCCTCAAATGCCATGAAAAACAGGGTTATGAAGAGGGGGACATCAGGGGTGGGATCAGCGTATCCATACCAGTGGATCGCTTACTGGAGATCTCAGAAAGAGACCAGAAATCACTGATTACCGGTCACGCCCTGTTTTGGATTCTGGGATTAGTCGGCATAAGAGTGGGTGCTTCCCGCATTATCGGGGCAGTCACTAAACTGCACCTGTCTGAAGCTGCCCTGGAGGAGAAAAGCGCCTATCTGGATAGCATTCTCTACTCATCCACCGATATGGCAATCGTCGCCACCAATCCCGATTTCCGCATCGACTACTACAACGCCGCTGCCGAAAAGCTCTTTGGTTATATAAGAGCTGGCGTGCTTGGCAAACAGGTAGCTCAGTTACCGCAAAGCTGTGCTGATATTTTTCGCTTTGAGCAGGCCAGCCACAAAATCACTCTGAGAGGTGACTATGTTTATACCCTGGAACTCTCCGGCAAGAAAAACACTCGCACCGCCGAAGTGCGTATCTCCGGCATCAAAACCCAGGATGAAGAGCTGATCGGTTTTGTGCTGCTGGCACGCGATATCACTCAACGTCTGAAGGCCACTGCCATCATAGAGCATCAGGCACACTATGATCCGTTGACCGACCTGCCCAACCGACGCACCTTTACAGAACGGCTGGCACAGGCAGATGCACACGCCAAGCGCCATGGGCACCATGGAGCGCTGCTGTTTATTGATCTTGACCGTTTTAAAGAGATAAACGACAACCACGGTCACGCGGTGGGTGATGAACTGCTAAAGCGGGTGGCGGGCAGACTAAAGGCAACACTGCGCACCGACGACTCAGGGGCACGTCTCAGTGGCGATGAGTTTGTGGTGCTGCTGGAAGAGCTCGCAGAGGGGCCACTCTCCCCAGTAGAGCAAGCCACCCAGGTGGCAAAAAAGATCCATACCGCACTCTGTGAACCTTACGAAATTGATGGACTGACCCTCTCGGTCACCATCAGTACCGGCGTCACAATCTACCCGAATGGTCAAATGACACCTTCCGATATTATCAAACAGGCCGACAGCGCCATGTATCAAGCAAAGGAGGACGGCCGCAATACAATCCGGTTCTTCGATGCCAATAAAGAATCAAAATAACCGGGTAGCTAATTTTTCCTTCGAGTCGAGGAATCATGTAATGATATGATTTCAGGACAAACGGGAGTTCAAGTCCTTATTTACACAAATACGATTTAGTGATGGCTGTCCTGTTGCCGCGTTATCTTCTGGACGCTGGTGGTAGGAATCTCCGTGGGCTGGGCGTTACAGGAGGAAGAGCGTAGAAAAGACAAGACACCCATCACTTACACAAACACGATTTAGTGATGGCTGTCCTGTTGCTGTTGCTGCCTGCTGGGCCCGCCAAAAAGAAACATATTTGTTGCTTTTCACGACTTTACGCAACAAAATCCTGAAAAGCAATATGTTTGTTGCCTTTCTCATAAATAGCAACTAATATATTTCTATTGGGGATAGAGCAACATATATGTTTTGTTATGAAGTCACTATTGGATCAACTCAAAAACCGCCGGGTACAGCTGGGGCTGAAGCAGCACGATAT
>JBEVXT010000587.1:0-4889 GCA_040505955.1 Sedimenticola sp.
TATTTCCTTTGATCTTTTATATAGCAAGTACCCCCTAAGGTACCAAATGTGAGTTCGTCCGTCTGTCTGTCCGTCATAATATTTTCAATCAATGTGAACATTTAACGCACAAGGGGAAGGCACAATTGTTTTTATCAGACAAGGCTGCCAATGGGGGGGGGGGCATTCCCGTGCCTTACATACACAAATCAGTGCCCCGGGATATGTCTCGGCCTATTTTGTTTTTTGCAACAGTTAAAGCCCCGGTAACCATGGTAACGTTCCTGGTTAAAACCCCGGGGTATACCCGGGTAAAGCCCCGCTACTCCCCCGGAAAGGGGGGGGGGGGGTGTTACATTGACTGGTGCATTACGATGGAGAATTGTATGGTATGCCCATGCTCTAAACTAGTCTACTGTACACTGTTTGCTATAATTTTACAGTGTGCTAACTATGCTAACTAGTAAGTTAACTGAGCAATACAGTTGAAATTGAAATGCCACAACATTTTCCTGTCCCCCACAGGTGTCAGACATAATGTTTTGATTGAAACAAACAAGTCACAACTTCACCAAACATATTGTTTTACAGCCGACGAATGAACTCGTTACTGAGTTAAACGCACAATGCATCTATTATCTGTAGACAGCTGATGAGACATGCAATATAGCTGTCGAACGTGTTTTAATAGGTCAAAACATTAAGACAGAAATCTTTGTCAGACGTGATAATGTGGCGGTGTTTCAATGTCAGCTTTAGTACACATGGCAACAATAGTCAGTTCATTATTCTTAATATCATTTATTTCAGATGACTACATGGTACCCTGTTCGATGTTACAGTGGGCTAGGAATGATGTCCTGAAAATCGTTTGTGTATGTCACGCTTATTTGACTGAACTAGAAGATGGCTTCTAAACGCCCTTCTAAATGGCTGAGATCGAAAGAAGATGTTTTGGTAAATGAGCAGATGAAATCTGAATCCATAGTGAGAATTACACAACAACGAGAAATAGGATCATTTTCAAACCGAAACAAACAATACAATTTCATACAGTATACATATTATTCACTCTTTAGGGAAACTACGCCACGATATATAGTGTTCTCAAAGAAAGACGGAAAATATAAACTGATGGAATTTAAATTTCACGAAAATTGTAAGAACGGTTGCTAGAATATTTGAAACAAAAACATGTTGTCCAGAGGAAAACTGATGGTTAAGCTGGCGCGTAAGACCGTACGACCTGATAATGAAGAGTCAATCGGATATACAACAATGACATTGCACACACATGAAAGTGATAATGCTGACATGACTATGAAAGGTAATTACGAAAATCAAAGTGAATCCGATACAGTCAAGACGAATACAGATAACGACCGTGTTTTACATTACACAATACAAGACCATGTAATCGTTCCATGTCATGAATCGGAAGACAGTGTTAAAGACAAAACAGAATATGATATTGATATCTACGATTGTGTAAACGACACCGACTATATTGATCACGAGGAAGTCATAGATGAAAGATATGAACTAGACAATGATAACGTACAGTTACAATTTCACAAATCCGAAGACACCGATAATGACAAACAAAAGAAACATGCAAGTTACAACTCAGACAGTAATGATGATTCAGCAAGAGACGCTGACTTTGAAGATGATGAGGAGGTTGGAGATCACACATATGAATTGGAGCATAAGAAACCAAAGAAGAGTCAGTTAAACTTCCATCAATCCGTAGACATTCATAAGGACAAACAAAATGAACATGCAACGTACAACTCAGAATCTGATACGACAATTGATCTCGACGATTCTGTACGTGACCCGGACTATGTAGAAGAGGCGGAGGTTGTAGACGAAAGAGATGAATTATTTGAATTTGAACATAAGAAACCAAAGAAGAATCAGTTAAACTGCCATCAATCCGTTGACACTCATCAGAACAAACAAAAGGAACACGGAACTTACAACTCAGACAGTTTGATAGAAGAAGAATCCGATACGACAATTGATCTCGATGATTCTGTACGTGACCCGGACTATGTAGAAGAGGCGGAGGTTGTAGACAAAAGAGATGAATTATTTGAATTTGAGCATAAGGAACCAAAGAAGAGAAAGGTAAAGCATGATAAAAGCAATTATGAGAAAAACATAAACAAACGACTAAGAATGGAAGGGAAATCGTACAAGGGTATGGAGAAACGTGACGGGTCGTGGAAATATTGTGCGGAAAGGAATGGAAGAATACTTACACCAAAAGGTTGTTCAAAACGGTGTGATCGGTCAAAGGTATTGGAGTGTACGAAATTTAGTGAGGAGGATAGGCAAGATATATTTACAAAATTCTGGGCGAACTTAAACTGGGATGAGCGAAAAGTATATGTTATCTCATTGGTAAAACTGGTTCCTATTGCAAAGAAAATAGATGGCCCTGGTAGAAGAGGTGTGACATACAAGTACTATCTCAAAAAAAATGACACGCTGCATATAGTATGTAAACACATGTTTCTGTCGACTTTGGGAATAGGAGAAAGGACAATCTACGAATGGCTTAAAGACACCGATCATGGCATTCCAGAGAAGCCTGAAAGGAAAACTCGTGATCCCTCTGAGGGACACCGCAAAGCGAGGGAATATGCGGAGAAGTATCTCGAGTCACTACCTAAGTTGCCCTCGCACTACTGTAGATCATCTAGTAGCAAACTCTACTTAGAACCAGTATTTGAATCGTTCAGTGTTCTGTACTCCGAGTATAAAAAGTACTGCACAGAGCATGACCAGCCGGTCGTGTGCTACACTGTTTTCACGAGCATGTTTAAAGACATGAACTTAAGTCTGTTCAGTCCAAAAAAAGACCAGTGTGACCTTTGCTGTGGTTATGAAGCAGGAAATGTAAGTGTTGAAGACTACAACAAACATATAGAAAAGAAAGATGCCGCCCGGAACGCGAAGACAAAAGATAAAGAAAAGTGTGAGAATGATGATACCGGTGCATGTGTAGTAATCACAATGGATGTGCAATCTGTACTTCTGAGTCCACGATTACAGGCGAGTGCCATGTACTATAAAACTAAACTGGCTTGTCATAATTTCACTGTGTATGATCTGAAGTCCAAAGAAGTCACATGTTATTTCTGGCATGAAGGCGAAGGCGACCTCACATCGGATTCATTTTCGTCCTGTATTACGGATTATATAGAAACATTAACTGAAGATCAGAATGTAAAGGAAATAATCATATATAGTGATGGGTGTTGCTATCAAAATAGGAATGTAGGTCTATCGAATACACTGCTGAAACTAGCCGTAGATAAGCATGTTACTATCACACAGAAATATTTGGAAAAAGGCCACACTCAAATGGAGGTTGACAGTGCACATAGTGTCATTGAAAGAAAACTTAAGAAGAAGCCCATCTATGTTCCCTACAACTATGTTGAAGTCATGTCTCAAGCCAGACCTAGTCAGCCCTATAAGGTGAAATACATTACGCATGAATTCTTTGGAAAGTATTCAGACCTGCAGTATTACTCATCAATTCGCCCGGGTGTGAGAGTAGGCGATCCAGTAGTTACTGACATACGTGTCCTCTCCTACAACCAAGGTGGCGATATCATGTACTCGTGCCTGCATGGTGACGAATTGCAGGAATTCCCAAGAAAGGCGAAGAAACAGGCTGTGGAGCCTGGCCAAACTGTTGAACGACGCCATGCCGGACCTCTCAGTATCAAGAATTCAAAGTTCGCGCATCTACAACAGCTGAAGGCAGTAATTCCCAAAGACTTCCATGCCTTCTACGATTCACTGTTGCATGCCTGAGAAGTGTTCGTATGTACATGACGGCAACGGGGTGTTCTCGTATCAATTTCAAATTCCGACGATATGGCGTGAAAACATGCACATCAATTTCGCTATAACATTGCTTCTCCTTCAATGATTTTGATCAAATAAAGATAAAAAAGGGAAACTACATTCTGTCCTCGGTTCCTAATCGCTTCCAAATAGTTCCGTCTACTTTTTGTTTATCAAAATTAATGACGGAATAGCAAATTTACAGCGAGACGATGTGCACGTACAGTTTTAGATGAATCTCGAATTATGATAATTATTATGTTGAACGGTAGGTAACGTTCAGATGATTCAGATGAATTGTTTTTTTCTGGGTAAATTAAGCAAATTTATAACCCAATTGCAACCCAATTCTATAAATGGATGTATGTCGCAGATGCAGTGAACAAAAAATATTATTTTACATCAAAAGGTATATTTCATCATAAGAATTTACGTTCTTGAAATAAAATTATGCAGAAAACGGAAATTAAAAGAAATCAATTTAAAAATAATTGGTCCACTATGACGTCACAGTGGAACCATAATATTACAACATTCAACCTTTGTAACTGTTTAACTGTTTTTAATGCGGGTTTCAGTGTTCGTTTTGTTTCTCATAAAATTGAATCACTTAAAGAAATAAAAAGAGATTATTTTACTGTTTTCTTACTGTAGTCTTTAAACTACTCCGAAATACCTTACATGTACGCTGTAAATATGTTTAATTCTTGTTTTTGTTGTTTGAATAAAGACAAATTAGTTTAAAATGTCTTATTCATGTTTCTAGATACCATTGTGAGTATCCGGAGACCAGAGATTAATTGTGCACAATATATATCCAAAGTTAATATGTCGTAACTAAATAAAAGAATCAATATAACATCATTAAAATCCAAAATGTCGTATGTTTCCATATTCAAAATGTCGTAACTACCATCCAGCATTAATCACAGTTCCAAAATATCGTAAGTGCATCGTAAGTGCATTTCTTAAATAAATGACACAAGGAACATGAAAATGAAAGCTTAGTCATGTGAAGTAACTTTATTTAGTCTTTATCTATC
>JBEVXT010000588.1:0-8240 GCA_040505955.1 Sedimenticola sp.
CGGCAAGTATCAAAGTTGGTAGGGCGTGATTTAATACCCCGGAAAGCGGGTCGAAAAAAGAAAGATAAATAGGTATCGTGTCCCCTGATTCTGTCAACAGGGTTTGGCTTGTCAGGGAGTGAATGTCCCTTCTTGCGTTAGGGAAATCGGTTGGCTTTGTGGGTTGAAATTCCTATCCTTCACCCACTTCATGCAGAATAGAGTTCCCATCCAGGGGATGCGAAATAGACGAGACCAGGGACAGTGGCGGAATTCGAATTCGACGTTTTTCTCTCTCACAACAGCAGTGACAAGCCGCTGGTGCGGGAGCTTTCACAATGTCTGGCCGACGCCGGGCTCAAGGTGTGGCTCGACGAAGATCAGCTCATTCCCGGTCGGGATTGGCAGCCCCTCCTTATCGAAGGCATCAACTGTTCCGCCACCGGCGCGGTCCTCGTCAGCAACGACGGTCTGGGACCGTGGGCGAACCAGGAGATGCAGATCCTGCTGAACCAGGCTGTGGTCGAGAGCGGTAAAGCCGTAATCCCGGTTCTCCTGCCTGGCGCACCCCAAAAACCTGCCCTGCCCCCATTCCTGCTGAATCGTACCTGGGTCGATCTGCGCGGTGGTTACACGGAGAAGAACATCGGCCACCTGATCTGGGGTATCACCGGAAAGAAACCGGATGCTCTCAGTCGGAAGATGGATGCGACACAAGAGGCACCCACCACCCCCGTCGAACTCTGGCCAGAACCCCCCACCGCCCAGCCAAACAGCAACTGCTATCACCAACTGCAGCAGCTCCACGCCCGCCACGAACTGCCCACCGGCGAGCAACGCAAGACCCTCTGGCAGGCGGTCAAACAAAACCGCCCCGCCTCCCTCCAGCAGTGGCAACTCGCCAACCTTGCCCGCTGGAGCACCCCCGAATACCGGGAGGTGGAGGAGCTCTTCACCCCCCTGCAGGTCAACGTGCGGGTGCGGGAGGATGAGGATGCCCCGGCGGAGAAGCAGCAACTCCCCTTCGACACCCTGACCGAGGCGATGGCGGCGGTGTTCGAGCAACAGTTGGCCCAGGCCGCTGTCATCTTCGCACCACCCGGCGGCGGCAAGAGCACCCTGCTGCGCCACTATCAGCTGACCCAGGCCCAGGATCTGGTGGAGCATGGGCGCCTGCTGTTCTACGCCCAACTGCGCGACTACCACCCAGCCACCGGGGTGGAGAAGCCGGCACTGGCGTGGCTGGAGTCCCAGTGGCGCAAGGAGACCCATGAAGCCCCACCCCTTGCCGCCTTTCTGCAGCAGGGCAGCCTCACCCTGCTACTGGACGGACTGAACGAGATCCCAAGACGCAGCGACGAGGAGTACCGGGCGCGGGTCGCTGAGTGGCGGGAGTTGATCGATGAGATCGAACACCGCCACCCCGGTGTGCGCCTGCTGTTCGCCTGCCGGCCGCTGGACTACTCCCAGCGCCTGGACGCCGGTAGGCACACGCGCCTGCCGGAGATCGAGATTCAGGCGATGGAGCCCGGGCGCATCAAGGCGTTCATCGAAAAACGCTTCCCTTCGAAAATTGCCGCCCAGCTCTGGGGGCAACTACGCGACAGTCCTTCGCTGGCCCTCTACGGCTCACCCTACTACCTGAACCTGCTGCTGGGCCAGGTGGACCCCAAGGCGGAGAGGGTCACCATCCCGCAGAACCGGGCCGACCTCTTCAGCGGCATGGTGCGTGAGCGCCTGCGCCGCGAGTGCCACCGGGGTAACCCCCGCTTCAAGAATCCGGCGCTGCTGGCCGAGTGGGAGCAGACCACCATCCTGAACGACCGTTCACGGGGTAATCGGCTGCCCGATGAGACCCCCTTCTTTGCCGCCCTCGCCGCCCTCGCCTTCCATATCCAGGACGATGCCGACAGCAATGAACGTTGGGGCACCCGGCGCCGTGGCAAGGCACGCCGGGCGATGGAGACGGCACTGGAGCGGGAACTGCCCGCCGATGACTATCTGGAGGCGGCCTGCGACCTCGGACTATTCGAGGACGACGCGGCCCAGGCCGGTGACATCCGCTTCATCCACCAGCAGATACAGGAGTACTTCGCCGCCTGGGTCCTGATGGAACAGGACGACCTCGACCGACTCCACCTGCCCTGGACCGGCGAGGAGCTTGGCGCGGACGCCACTGAGGCGCTGCTGGCGCAGGGCGGCGACGACGACCTGCCCGAGTTGACCAACAGCGGCTGGGAGGAGTCGGCGCTGATCGCCGCCGGTCTCAGCGACCATCCCGGGGCCTTCATCCGCGCCCTGATGCCGGCCAATCTCGCCCTGGCCGGGCGCTGTGCCGCCCAGGCCGGGGCGGCTATTGACGAAAGAGTGCGCAGCGAGCTGCAACAGGCCCTGATCGAACGCAGCCAACACCCGCAGGCCGATCTGCGCGCCCGCATCGAGGCAGCCAGGGCGCTGGGTGAGCTGGGTGACCCGCGCCTGCAGGCGCACAGGGGGGAGTCTGGAGGCGAACTACTGCTGCCGGAGTTCGTGACCATCGAGGGCGGCGAGGTCACCATCGGCGGCGACACCGAGGGAGACCCGGACGAACAGTTCCCCAAAGAGTTGACCCTTGCCCCCTTCGAACTGGCCCGCCACCCGGTCACCCAGGCGGAGTTCGCCCACTTCGTCCGGGCCGGCGGCTACCGGGAGGATGCCTGGTGGCCCGGCCGGGCGCTGGCGTGGCGCAACGGTGAGATCGGCCAGGAGGCCCTACAAGAGCAGGCGCGTGGAAATCGACAGACCATTCTGGATGCTTTGGGCCGGGAGGCGAGCCCCGAGCAGATCCGCGACCGCTTCAATCTCTCCCTGGCCAATGCGAGGTGGTGGCAGGAGCGCATCGCTGCCGACAACGAGGCCTTCGATGCCTGGCTGACAGAGAGCTATCCACCACCCGATGGCCCCTTCACCGAGCCCGCCTACTGGCGCTCACCCAGTTGGAGCAACCCGGCCCAGCCGGTGGTGGGTATCTGCTGGTACGAGGCCCGAGCCTACTGCCTGTGGCTGAATACCCGGTTGGATGTCGACCACTACCGCCTGCCCAGCGAGGCCGAGTGGGAGGCGGCGGGTCGCCAAGGGGGCGAGTGGCGGCGCTACCCCTGGCCTGGTCCCTTCGATCCACTGAAGGCCAATACGGCAGAGACGCGGCTGGGTGTTACCACCCCGGTGGGCGTGTTCCCAGAAGGGGCCACACCGGTGACCGGGCTGTTGGATCTGGCCGGCAACGTCTGGGAGTGGACCACCACCCCCTGGTTCGAGGGCGGCGAGTGGCAACCCGCCCTGGGATCGAACGATGGGCCACCAGACGGGCGGCGTGTGGTGCGCGGCGGTTCCTGGTACTATGTTCGGGGCCGGGCGCGCCTCGGCTATCGCGTCCACTGCGATCCAGACCTCCGCCTCGGCGATCTGGGTTTTCGGTTGTGTCGCGCGTCCCCCATTTGATCTCTGACCACTGAAAGGGAGCGCAGCGACCGCCACCGCGCGCAGCGCGGTCGATTTTTTTTGCGCTTCGGCCGGTACGGGACCATACTGAGCGGGCCGATCTTCGGAACGGTGGGGCCCTCCGGCAAACGGGCGGCGTGTGGTGCGCGGCGGTTCCTGGAACAATATTCAGGGCCGGGCGCGCCTCGGCTATCGCAACCACAACGATCCAGACAACCGCAACAACGATCTGGGTTTTCGGTTGTGTCGCGCGTCCCACATTTTTGTCCGACTGCAAGGGCCGTTCGTGTGGTTTGCGGGCGGCGGGTTCAGGGGGGGTGCAAATCGCCCCTGCGCTTCCAAGAGCACGTCCCGGCCACGGCTTGGCGTTGAGGCGCAGTCCATTTAAATGGCGCGGAGTGGTCCCGTCTGCACGAGCACGTCTCGTCAGGCGCATATAAAACCAGGGCGCTGCCTGGGTTCGTCCCCGCAGCGCCCGCCTTATTTAAAGCGGTCCCGCTTCGGGATCGATGCGGTTCACAAGGCTGCTGGTATGCACCGTATCCGGCGCATACCCTACGACGCTTTCCTGTAGGTCAGTTTGCGCGGTAGCGCTTCAGCACCCGTCCGAAATCGGGTGTGGTGTGTGAGACGGCGGTGGCCTTGTCGGTGAGGTAGAAGGCGACCCGCTCAAACAGCTCCTGGCACTTGGGCGTCTCACCGGCCTGTTTGACCAGGGGTGGGTCGATGGAGGGGGCACCGTCGTATTGGCCGCCGTCTACCGCATCGCGGCCATCGTCTGCAAAGTCCGCTGTGTTGTAGCTACTGTAGCGGACGGCCTCCTGTACCGGACGGCGCTCCAGCCAGTAGGGGAAGATCTCCTCATTCAGTCGCTTGGCCACCTCCGGTTTGATCCTGAAGGGGTTCTGTGGCCGCGTGGCAAGAGTATCCAGCTCCGGCCAGATGCAGTAGCCGCTCATATCCATATAGACCACCGGCCCAACAAAGCTGGTAGTGGTCTGCCCCGGCAGCAGATCACTCTCTCTCACCAGTGGGGTCTTGTGTCGGTAGACATGGGCAAGCGCCCGGGCACGGCGCGTTTGGGGGGTGAGCTGTTGGTTATCAGGCCTGCGCATGAACTCCGTCAGCAACCTCGGTAGCTCATCACAGATCTCTGGAATCCACTCCGGATCAAAGAGCTTCTCCCGCCACGCCTTGACCGTGGGGAACTGATCCAGGGTCAGTGCAGTGAGTGCAAGGTCATCCAGTGTCCTGATCTGCTGATAGTTGGTGTTGGGTATAGGGGCGATGCCGCCGCTGCTCTTCGATGGAGCATCTGAGCTGCCTGCAGCGCCCAGCGCCAGGTGAATGCCGCCGCTGTGAAGTTGCCGGTTCCTTTTGGCTTCAGCTGTTGGAGTAGACTGTGCCATGGTGCTCTTCCTCCGTGAACATAGTGACTCAATCCACAACCCCGCAAAAATGTCGTGTGTCAGGGTTGTAGCTATCCCCGGGAGGCTACCCACCCGTTTGGGATTATCGAGAAGTTACTTTCATTCGTCCCCACCCTATGACAGCCTAAAAAAAGATTCAAGAACAATGTATGTGGTGGATATCTCACTATAAACCAAAGGCAGTCGCACCCCCCGCTCCGGCTAACGTTCTTTTCCAGGTTGTAAGATTGACAGTTGAGTTTGCACAGTGAGAGCATAAGCAGGAATCTACTATGGAAGCAGAGAGGGAGAGCGTTATGGTTCGATCAGTAAGGCAGTCGGGAAGCAGTGGGGCGGAATCCACATCACACAGCAGATCTAAACTGATCTACCGGAGGGCGCCATGGTACAGGTAGACCTCCCTGCGGCCTTTGCCATCGGCCACATCTTCGCCGCACTCTCCAAAGATTATCTGAAGTAGGAGCCACAGCTCTTCACTCACCGTCTGCTGGGGCCGTTCAATATCTACCTTGTATGCGGCTTTGTTCCCGGCGGTCTCTTTCTGCTGGTGGGTTGGCCGGCATGGGAGGTGATGTACTGGAGCAGCTGGGTGGAGACGCCCTTCGACCGCCCCTGGGTAGCCGCTTTCTATGTGTTCTTCGTTATCCTTATGGTGCTGCTTGGCAACGCCGGTTACATTCTGGCCCACGCCTGGTTACGCCAGGGCCAGGATAAACGGGTGCGGCTGGTCGCCGCCATCTCCCTCTTTCTCACCATCCTGCCGTTTCTGCTTCAGTGGGGCGTCTGGACAAGAGTCGGCACCTATGCCCAGGTGATTGAAGCGGGAACAGGCTACTACGACTGGATGCAACCCCCTTTCCACTACGGTTGGGCGGTCATTATGCTCTATATAACAGTGACCACTCTGCTGATGGGAGTTTGGATGAAGCGGCGGGGCAGTGTTTTGATCCCATAGCATAACGATCACCAGAATGCGGTTTTTTTTAGGGGATTAATACTATGTCAGTGGTCAGGGAATGGATTGACTTTATGAATTGAAATTCCTATCCTTTATCCTTCGTGAATAACAATAATCAGGCAAGAGAGAACGGATGCGTTGCCCAAAGTGTGGACATATACAGAAAGGTGAGCAGGAGTGTGATAGCTGCAGCATCATCTTTGAAAAGTACAATCAAAACCTCTCTCGATTGCGAGAGCTTGAGGTAAGTAGAAATCAACGCCGCTCCAGTCTGCCGGCACTTCTGGCGGTAGCGGTAGTCGTCGGTCTGGGAGGGGCTTTTTTTCTGCTGTCATCAGACGATGAGATGGTCGCTGCGGTGGCACCCGGCCCTGCTAAAGCCGAGTTACCGGCTAACCCCTACAGAGAGTACATGCAGAAACCTCTGGTGGATCGAAATATCAAAGAGGATCTGGCGGTTGCCACCTTTGGTGTCACCGAGTCGCGCTATACCGCCACAGCTTTCTTTGTCACCCGTGGTTGTCTGGCGTTGACCAATAAAGTGATAAAGAAAAGCCCCAGGCGCTCCGGTGGTTACAATAACAGCTACATAATAGATAGCCTTAGAGATCGGATTTCTGATCTGGAAGAGCAGTTGGAGGAGATGCGGGAGGAGTTCATCAGCAGTTGTAACGACTGTAGTCAGGGCGCATTTCAGAAACGGGCCGGTTCACTGCAACGCAAACTTGAGTCGAAGCAGAGGGAGCTGGACAAGAATCAGGCGATAGCAGAAAGCAATGCGCCGAAGGAAGAGGGTGGTATTGCATTAAGCCTTGATCGCATGCAACATCGCGGCAGGCTGCTAAGCAGCAGTGATACCCTGCAGCTCTCCCTGATTACCAGTGGTGGCAGAGGTTGCGATCCAGTCACCACGGTGGATTCAGACGCAGTTAAGGCCGGTGATGAAGTCTATCTGATGGGATGGAATAATCGAGTGACCAAGGGATCTATCACCGGTTTCTCTCAGGCGGCTGCAGGCCACAGCTATATGATGCACGATGCCAAACCCGGCTATATCAATGGCTTTGCCGGTGCTCCGGCCTTCAACAAGGAGGGAGAAGTTATCGGTATTAGCATTCCTAAGACAGGCAAACAGCACTATCTTGTACGTATCGAGGATGCGCTTCAGGAGTTCAATGTGGTCTACTGAGGAAGCGCTCTTGCAGTAGATTACAGGATTTTTGTATAGAGCTATTGTAACGGTCTACCCCTGTTTTTGGACTGGTAACCAAAAGCAATCGAACCTCCCGGTAGCCTGGGTTGAGTGGAGCGAAACCCGGGAGGTAAGTGCAACAGATGTCCCGGGTTTCGCAAGCTCACTCCAGGCTACAGGGTGCCTTTTTCGTCGTCAGGTGTAGGTGGTTGCGAGCCATTTTACCTTCCAGTTCTTCGCTGCACTGACCCGACCTACAAAGATCAACGGGTAGTGGATCTCATTGCTTTTCCTCTCCTGTACAATTTAACTACCTGTATCAGTCAACAAAAATATGGTTTTGTGGGTAAATAGAGATGGATAGAGCATTTCGTGCATTAATGGTGCTTGCGCTGTTTCTTGCCATAGGCGGTCTCACCAACTACCTGTTGCAGGAGAGAGTGAAAGATAAGCATATAAAGATCGCATTTATTGCCAATGCAGTGGCGACAGCCATACCGATAAAGCTCCGTGTTCAGGAGTACTATGCGATGAATGATGAACTCCCCAGCTCCAATGAAATGCTGAACCTAAGGCCTCCGGAAGGTTTCAAGGGGAATGGTCTTCACTCCATTGCAGTCGAGCAGGGTGGGGTGATTCATCTCCGGTTTGGGAAGGATGAACAGAGCATCTCAGGTAACATTTTTCTTATCCCTGACAGCATTAACGATCAGTTCTATGGGGAGTGGCTCTGTCTTACCCCTAACTACCAAACCATTGAGAAGTGGATTCCCCAGTGTCGTTATCAGCCGGTGGGTGGGTAGTTATTTCCAACCTGCCGCTTTACATATACGTGTTACCGCTTAGCTATAGGTTGCCGGTTATCCCAGGCTGACCCTGTCAGCGTAGAAGCTTCCTTGGTTGACCAGAGTATTGGGCAAAGCACTGAATGAGGATATCCTTCAATTAGATGAAAGTAATGGATGCTCTATCTTTTTCTGGTGATGGTCAATCTGCTCTTCTGAGAACAGGCTGCAAGGTTAGAATATACGCCACCGATCATGTAATCTTCGCACCATGTTGAAGAATATCCGTATTGTAATGATTGAGACCTCCCATCCCGGAAATATCGGGGCGGTGGCCCGGGCGATGAAAAATATGTGCCTGGAGAATCTCTGCCTGGTGAGACCGAAAGAGTTTCCCAGCGCTGAGGCGACTGCCC
>JBEVXT010000589.1:0-2964 GCA_040505955.1 Sedimenticola sp.
TGTTTCCCATATACAAAGGATCGGCGAACGCACTATTTGCGATCAGTGCGAAAAATAGGAATGCTCTCATCATTTCTCTTTGCACATAACGCCTTCCATCAGCCGCCCGAGCGCAGCGAGGTCGGCTGGATGGAAATGTTAGATTTAATTAAGTAAACATTCATAATAATAACTCGACAAGGCGACTTGTAATAAACAAAGAGTAAAAAACAAACGCCAAGCAAATAATAAAGTAACCAAGACCTATAAGAGCACCAATAGACCTAGCTTGATTTCTTTCCACATAATCCGGGATAAATATTGTGTATCTAAACACAACCAGATTAAGTGCACCAACAAAAAGACCGAGCGACAACCCTATGATTGCATTAAATAAATTACCTCCAATTTCAATTGCATCAGTGTATCCTATGTACAATTGCCCTGTCACACCAAGAAAATATACTAAAGCAAATTGAGACATAAAGAGTCGTCGCATTACTTGATGATTCCTTTTTTTTAAAATCTAACAGTTTATTCATAGGAATGATTCCGTATATACCTTTTCCGTTGATCACACCAAAGACACCCCGAAATCATGCGATTTAAATTCAATAAAACAGTAACTTACACTCTTTTTAACCCATAATCAAGCGGGCGAAAGTAGGAATGATTCCGTATATCACTCTCCATATATCATCTTGAGTTCACTTATTGAATGTATATGTAATATCATGATAATACTAAAAAATATGGTAAATCCGGGAAGTCTTCAAAATATGATATACGGAATTAATCCGATGATCGCCGAGTTTTCTTGTGAATCTCGGGTCAGAAATTTATTGACATATCTACCTGACTTAGTAATACAAAAAGAACCAAAAGAGAACGATAAAAAGGAATAACATGGAAGATATACCCCACAACATCAATCCAAAATCCACTCGATTGATGGATAGGTTTCGCTTATTTATCCGCACATTACATCTAGCCTACGCTACTGAGAAGACCTAAGACCAGGAGGAGAGGGTCCAGGAGGAGAGGGTCAGGTCTCCCATTGCACATTACAATTCACCTCTGTTCCGTAAGAAGATGCTAAATCATCTGAGATTGATGTGCAATGGGAGACCTGACCCTCTCTCCTTTATTTTCTTTGCCATGAATTAACCCGCAACCGAAAGAATTTGTTTTTGTGTTAATGCTTTGTAAATGCTCTCAGCAACGGCATGTGCTACGGGCGGAGGAAATGCATTGCCTACCTGCCTATAAGCGGGGGTTTTTTTGCCTGTAAATAGCCAATCACTGGGAAAGCCCTGAATTCTTGCAACCATTTCTACCGTGAGCCTTGGCATACCGACAAAATCTCTTTCTGGTGGTTCATAAGAGATGCCCATACCATCAACACCTAAAGTTGCCCACGCTTTTTTTGCTCGTGTTGGCCCCAAATCTGGGCCACCATGTTTTTTTGAACCACCTACAATAGTTGGAGCAATATCATCTGCCTGTTTTACCCAGCGGTTCACGCCTTTCCACCCATTTACTGCCATCTGTTCTCTAAGAAGCTCACCTACTGTTTTAGGGTTTTCTCTGTTAATTTCAGGCCAAAAAAATGAACCTAAACTATCTTTTTTAACCGCAACAATAACAACACGAGGACGAAGCTGTGACACACCAAAATCAGACGCATTTAATAAACGCCATTCAGCTATATAACCTAATTTTTCAAGCTGTTTCTTTAAATTAATGCGATAGTCTTCAAATACAGCATCTAAAAAACCTCGTACATTTTCGAGCATTACTGCCTTTGGTTTTATTTCATCAACTAAACGTAGTGCTTCTGGAAATAAATCACGCTCATCATTTTTACCTAATTGTTTCCCGGCCTTGGAAAATGGTGGACAGGGGACGCCACCAGCAAGCAGATCAACACCACGGTATTGAGAACCCCCAAATTCTTTTAAATCACCCTCAATAACATTCCATTGCGGGCGGTTTGCTCGAAGAGTGTTACAACATGGCTTTTCTATTTCGATGAGTGCTTGAGGCTCAAACCCCGCTCTTTCTAGCCCTAGCGCTTGCCCTCCAGCACCAGCACAAATTTCAACACATGATAATTTGGTCATGCCAAGTACCCTTTGATTAATTCGATTTATCTCATTTTACCAGATTTAAAAGACCATGACACAAAAAAGACCAGGACACCCATCATTTGACATCTACCCATAACATGTTAATGTAACAAGAACATACAAAGAACCTAAGTAAGTCAAGGAGCGACATGCCAAAGCCAAGAAAAGCCCTTATCAGCCTCGACAGCACACCCTACTACCACTGCATAAGCCGTTGTGTACGTCGCGCCTTCCTCTGTGGTGAAGACTCGCTAACCGGAAAGAATTTCGAGCACCGTAAGCAGTGGGTGGCTGACCGCCTAACAGAGCTATCCTCCCTGTTTGCTATAGATATCAGCGCCTACAGTATTTTGTCAAACCATTATCATGTAATTTTACGTATTGATCGGCAAGCTGTTGATAATTGGTCAGAAGCTGAGTTGATGGAGCGGTGGCAACAGCTCTTCTCACTACCCGTATTGGTCAGTCGTTACACTCTTAGTGAGACTACCACACAGGCTGAGATTGATACAGTCCACCAGATATTCTCCGAGTGGCGTGAACGTCTCTGCGACATCTCCTGGTTTATGCGCTGCTTGAATGAGCATCTGGCCCGTAGAGCCAATAAAGAGGATAACTGTACCGGCAGATTCTGGGAAGGGCGCTTCAAAAGCCAGGCCCTACTGGATGAAGCTGCCCTTCTCACCTGTATGGGGTATGTTGACCTCAACCCCATCCGGGCAAATATGGCAGCTACCCCTGAAGAGAGTGACTACACCTCTATCCAGCAGCGTATACAGGAAGCGCTAAATCAACCCGCGCCATCTGAAAACAGACCCATACTGATGCCTCTGGTGAAACAGGAAGATGATAAACA
>JBEVXT010000590.1:0-2702 GCA_040505955.1 Sedimenticola sp.
GACAGCTTGTTGTGACAGATTCCGCATCTTGATCTGCAACCAAACTACGGGTAGCCAACAGCCTCCAGCAATGACATAGAGCAAAATGGTGATAGTTACCCAGCCTTGATTTAGAGGTATACCCAGTAGGTTGAGCAGCCACAGGCCGGTGATTGGCTGGATAATGACGGTGGGGGTTGTAAATGCCCAATCAGCAATGACGACCACCTTGTTGGTATGCGCTATCGCCGCAAGGTGATTGCTGCGATCGGCAGACCACTTGTAAAAGGCACTGCCTAGGCCGGTGCCAAAAAGCAAGGTGGCACTCAATATATGGATCCATTTAACAATAAAGAGCTCAATCATCGTTTTTCTCCAGTGTCATCATGACAAGAATGGACGCAATCATTGGAATGTTTTTTGTGACTGGGCCAAAGGGGTGGATCCATTGCTCTGGTTGGGATGCGGTGATGATCAAGGTGTATAGAATAATCACCGTAATTTGTAACCAGCCAACTAAGCGAGGACGATGCCGGGTCAATACTGCAAGGCCAATCAAGATGTCGGTTGCCGAAGCCCCGTATAAGATAAGGGGTGCAAAAAGTCCGGTGACACCCGCTTTGGTCAGTAGGGTAAAACTAACTTCAGTGGGTACAACAAAGACCGAAATAATCCCGGTGAAAATCCACACAAAGGCAATAGACCAGCGTAGCAACGGGCGTAAGAAATAGAGACCGGCGTGCCAGCGGTCGGCTTGCTGTGCAGGCGTTTCAGAAAGTGCCTGGTCGAAACTTTTAGGTAGGTAACCATAGGTATTAACGAAGTTCCCCACATCCCCCGTATTTCCTCGCTTGAGCATTTGTACCGCTTCTTCGCTTATTGGTCTTTTGGTTAGGAATCCAGTCCAGCGTGCAAAGAGTAGGGTGATAGAGTACGGGATTGCCGCAAAACGGGGCTGAGCGAACCCTAGCCAGTTTCTTAGCCGAGAGTAGAGTTCCCTCATGGTAATTGGCTCCGGCCCCACCAGCTCTATCCGTTTTTGAATGGGCTGCTTAGTTTCAACGCAATCCAACACGGCTACCATCAGGTCACTGATGTGAATGGGTTGCACCGGTTGATCACCTGCATCTACCAGAGGTATAACGGGCAGGCTGGCGACTGCTTTGAACAAGGCCATACTCTTGGCATTGGATCCATAGACGATGGATGGCATAAGAACAGCCCACTCCAACTTTAACTGCGAGAGCGCCTCATCGGCGGCTCTTTTGCTCAAGTGGTATTGGCTTAGTGCTGTTTCGTCGGCCCCCAGAGCCGAGATCTGAATCACCCGCTTTACCTGGGCAATTTCGCAGGCCTGAAATAGCACAGTTGGGGCGTCTCGATGTAATGCGTCAAAGGTCTGCATTCCGTGTTCACGAATTATCCCGACCGCATTGATCACAATATCGATGTTCTTTAAACGGGGCACCCAAATTACAACCTCTTGCTCTTGAGTGAAGTCCACTTGAATGCACTCAGCGACCTGAAAGCGTTGTTGTGCGGTGGCTGGATTACGTACACAAAGAATTACGTGGTGCCCTGCTTTGATCATCGCTTGGGTTATATGGCTGCCTATAAAACCAGTGGCCCCAGTTATCAGGATTCGCATGGCATTACTCCTTGGTGACAACATCACTGGCTCCTTTCGCTCCAGTTGTGGCGATAGATTTCCAGATCACCTGCCCCACACTGGCCAAGGCAATGAATATCCCGAGCAGTGTACAAAATAACGTCTCTTTGAGGGCGAGCACCAGACTGTTGTCGGAGGTGACAGCTGTGGGTGCAAAGTACACAACGATCAACAAGGGTGCGAGATAAAGCATCAGTTGGGTGAACATGGTCCAAAATGCAGCACGCTTTTCTGTTCTACAGGTTTCTGTAAGAACATCTATCAGCAGGGGCCTGAGTAGCAAAATGACAGCTAGGCTGATACTTAAGGATATTGCGATCTCCAGGGTGAATAGTGTCAGTGTATTCATATTTAAAGCTCCTTCTTTGTTGTCAGTAATTTCTGTATATACAGAAATCAATGGGTAAAAAAATGCCTTACTTTGCGCCGAGAAATTTTTGTACTTTAGCACCTAATTTGATGAGTTTTAGGAGAGTTGGCCTAGGCAGGCTCTTAATCTGACCGTGCCAGGTATCCAGCGTCTCCATAAACTCGAGTACGTCTCGCATGCGTGCTTTGACGTCTGCCGGGGTCTGCTTATCTTGTTCGCCGTCAAGAACACATTCACGCAATACAGACATGGTGGGGTCAAGCTCGCGCTGTTTGCGGCCTTCCATGATGGTGTGGAATAGTTCCCAGGGATCCTTGAGGGTCTCAAAGTGATCGCGGCGGTCACCAAGAAGGTGGACCACCTTGATCAGTTTCCAAGATTGGAGTTCTTTGATGCTGGTGCTGACATTGGAGCGCGCGACTCCCAGCGTTTCGCTGATCTCTTCTGCATTGATGGCGTTGGGGGAGAGATAGAGCAGAGCTTGTATTTGGGCCACTGTTCTATTAACGCCCCATCGGGTTCCCATCTCACCCCAATGAAGGATGTATTTTTCCATGACTGGTGTTAGTTTCATTTCAATATATTCTGTGATTTCTGTTAATACAGAACATAGTAAAATATCGTGCAAGTGTCAAGTTTTACCTTTCATGGGGGACATTAGAGGTGTTTTCTCCCAAAATATTC
>JBEVXT010000591.1:0-6649 GCA_040505955.1 Sedimenticola sp.
GAACTTGTTCGCGATTGGCTTCGTAGGAGACTCTTCGCGAACAAGTTCGCTCCTACGCGATATTCCAATAGCGTTATGTTTGCCTGTGGGTTTTTAGCAAATACCTGGCAGCTGCCACTGTAGTTCAATAAAAACTGCCCCGTAGGAGCGAACTTGTTCGCGATCAGCTTCGTAGGGGACTCTTCGCGAACAAGTTCGCTCCTACGCGATATTCCATAAGTTCGCGCCTACGCCTGAGTTCCGGTTTATTGTGCATAGCCACTCAATGAGATAGCTCCGCTGTCACAACAGCACCCGCTCAATCCCCCCCTGCTTTACTTTATCGATAAAACCTTGCCGCCAGTTGGAGCCCAGTTGGTCACGCACCAGTTCCTCGACGATATAGCTCACATCCAGGCCGGTGGTGTCCTTGTAGCGGCTGAGTCCCTGCTGACAGGCGGGACAGGAAGTGAGCATCTTCGCCTTGCGGTAGCCACCTTCGCCACCGCTGTTGATCTGTCGTATCCCCAGCTTCAGCTCCTCCTCTTTGCGAAAACGCAGCTGGTTGGAGATATCGGGCCGGGCGACACCAAGGGTACCCGCCTCGCCACAGCAGCGGTCGGAGAGCTGCACCGGCCGTCCCATCAGTTTCGTCGCCACCTGAATTGGATTGTGCTGCTTCATCGGAGAGTGGCAGGGGTCATGATAGAGATAGTTGGTGAGACTGTTCTCGGTCAGCGTCACCCCCCGCTCCATCAGGTACTCATGGATATCGAGCAGGCGGCAGCCGGGAAAGATCTTCTCAAACTCATACTTCATCAACTGATCCATGCAGGTGCCACAGGAGACGATCACTGTACGGATATCCATATAGTTGAGGGTATTGGCAATGCGGTGGAACAGCACCCGGTTTTCAGTGGTGATCTGACGCCCTTTCTCATGCTGCCCCGATGCGCTCTGGGGGTAGCCGCAGCAGAGATAGCCCGGCGGCAGCACCACCTGATCGCCCAGCTCATAGAGCATGGCGATGGAGGCCAGCCCGACATCACTAAAGAGGCGTTCGGAACCGCAGCCGGGGAAGTAGAAGAGCGCGTCTGACTCCTCATTGATTCTGGATGGGTCACGGATGATCGGCACCGTCGCCGAATCCTCCAGGCCGAGCATCGCCCGGGTAGTCAGCTTTGGCAGTTCCACACGAATCGGGCGCCGCAGCAACTCCACCAACTGTTCTTTCACCCTTGGCGGGCCGGTGGTACCGGCGGGTATGCTGCGACCGCGCAGCAGCCCCAGCTGCTTGAACACCCGGTAACCCAGGGTCAGCCCCTTGAAGCCCCACTCCAGCATCACCTTGCGCAGAATGGTGATGGTGCGGGGGTCGGTAGTGTTGAGGAAAGCCAGCGCCGCCCAGGCACCCGGATTGCGCCGCTTCTGCCCCCGCGCTCTGAGGATCTTGCGCATGCGCACGGTGACATCACCAAAGTCGATATCCACCGGGCAGGGAGTGTGGCACTTGTGGCAGATGGTGCAGTGGTCAGCAATGTCGTTCATCTCCTCAAAGTGGCGCAGGGAGAGGCCGCGCCGGGTCTGCTCCTCGTAGAGAAACGCCTCGATGATCAGGCCGCTTGCAAGAATCTTGTTGCGTGGGGAGTAGAGAAGATTGGCTCGCGGCAGATGAGTCTGACACACCGGCTTGCACTTGCCGCAGCGCAGGCAGTGGCGAACATCGTCATTGAGCTCGCCCAGCTCACTCTCTTCGAGAATGATCGCCTCCTGCTGTACCAGTCGCAGAGATGGCGTATAGGCGCTCTCCAGACCCGAACCCGGCATCAGCTTACCAGGATTGAAGACCGCCTTGGGATCTACAGCGTCCTTATAATCGACAAACGCCTGGAGCTTCTCCCCCTCGAGGTACCGCACCTTGGTCAGGCCGATACCATGCTCCCCCGAGATCACCCCATTCAAAGAGCGCACCAGCGCCATCACCCGATCCACCACCCGATCCGCTTCGTGGAGCATCTCGTAGTCTGAAGAGTGTACCGGGATGTTGGTGTGCACATTGCCGTCACCGGCGTGCATATGTAGGGCGACAAAGAGGCGGGAGTCATGGATCTCCCGGTGAATCTCATCCAGCGCAGTACGCACCGGCTTGAGATCCTGGCCGTTGAAGATCTCACGCAGCCGCGCCGCCACCTCATTGCGATAGGAGTGAACCAGGCTGCGCCGCAGCATCAGATCGAGCAGGCTGTCGTCTGAACCCACCTGATTAACCTCCTTCTCCCCCAGCAGCGCGGCATACTCCAGGGCGGGGGCGTCGAGATGGTCAAGAATTTTCTGCCAGCGCTCTCGTGCAGCGGTAACCACCTCCCTGGCGCTGTCACGCTTGGCGTTGAGGATGGCGCTGTTCTCAGCGGACTCCTCCTGCGCCTCGTCCTGATGCAACCGGGCAAATCCATCATCGAGAAAAGCGAGCACCGCATCTTTGATACGCAGCTTGTTGCTGATCGACTGCTCGATATTGATACGCTCAATGCCACGGTTGTACTCCGCCAGGCGTTCCAGCGGAATCACCACATCCTCATTGATCTTGAAGGCGTTGGTATGGGCCGATATCGCCGCCGTGCGGGCACGATCGAGCCAGAAATTACGCCGCGCCTCGGGGCTGACGGCGATAAAACCCTCTGCCTCACGGGCGTTGGCCAGGCGCACCATCTGCGAGGCGGCGGCGGCCACCAGATCCTCATCATCGGAGACAAGGTCGGCGATCAGCACCATCTTCGGCCGCTCCTGCCGCGGCGCCTTGGTGGAGTACTTCACCGCCCGGATATAGCGCTCATCGAGATGTTCGAGACCCGACATCTCCACCCCGTCGCTCTCCTTGATGAAATCCCTGATCTCAACAATAGCGGGAACCGCCCGCGACAGGTCTGCGCCAAAAAACTCCAGGCAGACAGTGCGCACATGCTCCGGCATACGATGGAGAATAAAGCGGGCGGAGGTGATCAGGCCATCACACCCCTCCTTCTGTACTCCGGGCAGGCCAGCAAGAAACTTGTCGGTGACATCCTTGCCCAACCCCTCCCGGCGGAAAATGGTGCCCGGTATCTCCAGCAACCGGGACTCACCGACAGGAGTTTTACCATCCGGCCGGTAGCAGCTGATACGGAAACTCACCAGCGCCTGTTCATGGATCTTGCCCAGATTGTGGTTAAGGCGCTCCACCTCCAGCCAGTTACCATCCGCCGTTACCATCCGCCATGAGACGAGGTTATCCAGGGTGGTGCCCCACAGCACCGCCTTCTTACCACCGGCATTCATGGCGATATTACCGCCGATGGTAGAGGCGTTCTGGGAGGTGGGATCGACAGCAAAAGCGAGCCCATGCTGTGCCGCCAGATCGGAGACCCGCTTGGTCACCACACCGGCACCGGTAGTCACTGTCGCCACCTTCCCTTCAACGCCGGGCAGGTCGATATACTCCACCCCACCAAGCTGCTCCAGCTTCTCGGTATTGATCACCGCACAATGGGGATCCAGCGGTACCGCCGAACCGGTATAACCAGTACCGCCACCACGGGGAATAAGGCTTAGCCCACTGTCGATGCAGGCCGAAACGATAGCCGCCATCTCTGACTCGCGATCCGGCGTAATCACCACAAAGGGAATCTCCACACGCCAGTCGGTGGCGTCGGTGGCGTGGGAGACGCGGGCCAGGCCGCCATAATCGATATTGCTGCGGTTGGTGACCCGCTCAAGATTCCGCCGTACCTGTTTTCTCAGGTTGATATTGCTCTCGAAACAGGCGGAAAAGCGGCTTACCGCCTCTCGGGCAGACGCCAACAGCTGCAGCGCCTTGGCGTTATTATTGGTGCGGATCTCAAACTGATCGAGGCGATGCTTGAGGGCGGCAATCAGTGCGTTGCGCCGACCCTCATCCTCCTGCAGATCGTCCTGCAGGTAAGGATTGCGGGCCACCACCCACATATCCCCCAGCACCTCGTAAAGCATTCGCGCCGAGCGCCCGGTTCTGCGACTGCCGCGCAGCTCCTCGATCACCGCCCACATATCGGCGCCAAGAAAACGGATCACAATCTCCCGGTCTGAGAAAGAGGTATAGTTATAGGGTATCTCGCGGATACGTTGGCGCTCTGCTGAACTCATCGCTTTACTGAGGATTCCTGGTGAAAAAAAACGCCCGGTCACCGGTATCAGCTACGCGATACCTCTCCCCGAGCCTGCTCTGGACGGCCATTTTATCCCAGCCACCGGAAAACAGTAAGTGATTACAAACAAGACGAGCAAAAACCCTGCCGCCGACGATGTTTCGTAGCAACCCAACAGACAGTAATATACGAACCTTCCTAATGGAGCCTGCTGATGAAAAAAACCAAAGCGGTCTTTCTTGACCACGAAACCGTTGACCTTGGAGACCTGGATCTCACCAGCCTCAGAGAGGGCCCCTATGAGTGGTGTTATTTTCCCAAGGGAAATAGCTCAAAAACCCTTGAACGCATCAACAGTGCCGAAGTGGTGATCACCAACAAAGTGGCGCTGAATCGCAACATTCTCTCCCAAGCCGCCGACCTGAAGCTCATCTGCATCATCGCCACCGGCACAAACAACGTCGATCTGGAAGCGGCCGCAGAACTGGGAATCGCCGTCACCAACGTCACCGGCTACGGTACCCCCTCGGTTGTCCAACACGTCTTCGCCCTGATCCTCGCCCTTACCACCCGCCTCAACGACTACCAGGCGGCCATTAAACGGGGCGATTGGCAGCGCAGCGACATGTTCTGCCTGCTCGATTTCCCGATAAGGGAACTCTGCGGCAAGACCATGGGAATCGTCGGCTACGGCGAACTGGGCAGGGATGTCGGCCGCATTGCCGAGGCTTTCGGCATGGAGCTGCTGATCGCACAGCGCCCGGGGGGAGCACCCCAGGCGGGGCGCCAGCCACTACATGAGATGCTACCTCAGGTCGATATTCTCACCCTCCACTGCCCTCTGACCGACGCCACCAGAAACCTGATCAGCCTGCAGGAGCTGGCACTGATGCGGCCCGATGCACTGCTGATCAACACTGCCCGCGGCGGTATCGTCAATGAAGCGGCTCTGGCGGAGGCACTACGCCGGGGGCAATTGGGTGGCGCCGGATTCGACGTGCTTACCGAAGAGCCGCCAACAGCGCATAATCCGCTACTGCAGGGCGATCTTCCCAACCTAATCCTCACCCCCCACAGCGCCTGGGGCAGTCACGAAGCGCGCCAACGGCTGATAGAAGAAGTGGTGGAAAATATTACCGCCTGGCAACGCGGGGAGAAAAGAAACCGCGTGGCCTAAAATAGAGAGCGAACCACTATGGAATGGTAGGATTGGCCGCGAATCAACGCACATATTGAGAACGAATTTCCAAGGAGTCCCATGGGATACCAATACCTTGCAATTGCAATCATCGCCGAGGTTATTGCCACCAATGCACTGAAAGCCTCGGCGGAATTCACAAAAACAGTCCCCAGTATTATTGTTGTTGTGGGTTACGGGACGGCATTTTATTTCCTGGCACTGACGCTAAAATTTATACCAGTCGGTATTGCCTACGCCATCTGGGCCGGCGTCGGAGTCGTATTGGTGGCTATCGTTTCAGCTATTGTTTTTAAACAGATCCCGGACTTACCAGCCATGCTGGGTATGGCATTGATTGTATCCGGCGTGGTGGTGATTAATGTTTTTTCAAACACTGTCAGCCATTGATATTCTGAACAGTTAATTCAGCATGGCAAATTCAGCCTATATCGGTCAAAAGATAAGTATCCAAGTTGAAGGCGGAACGCTCCATGGGGTACTTCAGTTACCCACAGAAATCAAACCAAGCCATGTTGTTATTATTATTTCTGGCTCTGGAGCAACAGATCGTGATGGCAACAATCCACTTACGGGCGGCTACAATAATAGTCTGAAACAACTTGCGGAATCCCTTGCCGCAAATGGGATTGCGTCGGTTCGATATGACAAGCGTGGTGTTGGTAAAAGCGCCCAGGCCATAACCGGTGAAGAACACCTCTGTTTTGACACCTACGTTGAAGATGCGGTTTTGTGGGGCGAAAAACTCAGGAAGGATAGACGCTTCACACATGTGTCCATCATTGGGCATAGCGAGGGGTCATTGGTCGGTATGATAGCCTGCCGGAAACTGGGGGGAGACGCCTTTGTTTCGATAGCCGGTGCCGGAATTCGAGCATCACAGATTCTCCTCAGGCAGTTGAAGCCAAAACTATCAGAAATACTCTTTCACAATGCCAAATCAATAGTGGATCGGCTGGATCAGGAGGAAACGGTTGATCCTGTAACACCGGAGCTTATCGCCCTGTTTCGACCAAGCGTTCAGCCATACCTGATCTCCTGGTTTAGGTACGACCCTGCCTTGGAAGTGGCAAAACTAAAAGTGCCAACACTGATTCTGCATGGCGAAACAGATATCCAAGTACTGCTGAAAGACGCGACGACTCTTGCGAAGTCCAACACCCAGGCAAAACAGATAACTATTAGGGGCATGAATCATGTTCTCAAAAAGGTCTCAGGGGATCTCAAAAAACAGATAGATTCATATACAAATCCTGAATTGCCCATCATGGAGGCCCTCGTTGGCGAGATCACCGCCTTTCTGATGACTGTC
>JBEVXT010000592.1:0-3879 GCA_040505955.1 Sedimenticola sp.
GTCAGGCTGGCGCCATCCGCCTCGGTATCGCCCGCGCCCTGGTTGAGTACAACGAAGAGCTGCACTCACAGATGCGTAAAGCGGGTTTCCTGACTCGCGATGCACGTTCCGTAGAGCGCAAGAAGGTCGGTCTGCACAAAGCGCGCAAGCGTCCCCAGTTCTCGAAACGCTAACTGTTTTGCAACTATTCAGTTGGGTGCGGGGTCGGAGTCGATTGCGGCAAGAAACGGTAAATTTCCCTACCATCTTCAACGCAATCGACTCCGACCCCTGGTGAAAATACCCTTTTAGCCAGGGGTACTGAATAGCTACACTATTTTTCGATTCCGGCTCTATTATGTATGGGGTTGGTTCGGTCAGAGCAGGCGGAGTGGGGTGGATTTCCAACATCAGGGCACCAGTCTCTCGCAGCTAAATTGGGGATTCGTCTAATGGTAGGACAACGGTCTCTGACACCGTTTGTAGAGGTTCGAATCCTCTATCCCCAGCCAACATTAAAAAGCCCGCACTGCGGGCTTTTTAATGTCTGTGAGCTTGTAACTATTCAGCTCACCCCTGAAATTCGCCATTTCTGCGTTAAAAAATGATCATTTAGCCATGTAAACTCACATTTTTCGCCTTGAACTGACGAATTTCAGGGGCAATCTGAACAGTTACCAGCGACTTCTTTGTGGTGCTGAATAGTTGCGTAAGCTTTTGGTCTGCGTGCCTTGCCCCCTGATCCCGTAGGAGTGAACTTGTTCACGAATAACCTGCTTCAGAGCCAGTGTACGGGGTCGGAGTCGATTGCGGCTGGAGGCGGTTAAATTCTCTACCCTCTTCAGTGCAATCGACTCCGACCCCTACCGGGAGAGAGCGATTGAAAGATGCAAAACACCTACATAACAGCGGTGGACAGTGAGATGGTCAAGGCAGTTGAACACGAACTTAGTTGCGGTAATGTATTTGCCGATATCGGAATAGCTGAGCCTGTTGAGGCCTTAGCTAAAGCTGAACTTGCACGCCGTATCTCCAGCATCATCAAGCATCGCCACTTAAAGCAGGCAGATGCAGTAAAATTACTCGACATCGATCAGCCTAAAGTATCCAAGCTAATGCGTGGTCAACTCAAGGAATTTTCTCTTGAGCGCCTAATGAACTTCCCAATGCAATTGGATCGTGATATCGAGATTGTCATCAAAAAACGTCCACGTAAGCGAGAGACTGGTCGTATTGCAGTTTCGGCCGTTTAGGCTGCCGCCCTTTCACGATGGTAACCGCTCAAATTGTCCTAACCCCCCCTTCCTGATAGGCCTTGGCCCGTAGGAGCGAACTTGTTCGTGAAGAGCATGTTTCGGAGTTCATCGCGAACAAGCTCGCTCCTACCGGTGTGTACGGGGTCGGAGTCGATTGCGTCTAGAGCCGGTTAATTACTCTACCATCTTCAGCGCAATCGACTCCGACCCCTGGAGATGCGGCTAAACAACAAAGTGATACTGTCTGCCGGAGGGTACTTTCAAGCCGAAACCACCTCCAGGTTGAAGTGCAGGGTGAGATGTCTCCGCACCTGGTATCATTCAGTATGACATGAGGAAACAGACTCAACCCCCTGTGCTAGGGTGGTATTTGCCTGTTTATCTAACGATGTGGTAGTTAAGTTTGTTGCTTTTTTGCAACTTTAATAAGATCTGTGGTTTTTTTGAAAAAAAGTGTTGCAAACAGGTTTTTACGGGTCTATATTGAATCTGCACAGCATTATTAACAAATAACTTAACTTTAATGACGGGAATATCCAAATGAAGAAAATTCTTACCGTTGCCATCGCAGCTGCTATCGCAGTTCCTATGGCTTCCACCGCCGCTGACACCACCCTCTACGGCAAAATCAACAACTCTGTTGTTCATACCGATGCTGTCGGTACTGCAGCTAACTGGGATGTTAAAGACAACGCCTCCCGCGTTGGTATCAAGGCTTCCGAGGATCTGGGTAACGGCATGACCGCCCTTCTGCAGTTCGAGTTCAAGGCTGACTCCGATACTGCCAGCGGTATCTACGGTGGTCGTCTGGGCTATGTTGGTCTTTCCGGCGGTTTCGGTACCGTACTCCTGGGCCAGCAGTGGGGTCCATACTACGGTGCGGTTGACAAGACTGATATCTTCAGCCTGCCTGGAGTCAATAATCACTACTTGGCAGGCTCTTTCCGTCACTCCGACGTTCTGGCTTACGCATCTCCTAACTTTGGTGGCGTGAGTGTTACTGTTGGTGCGATTGCAGGTGCAGGTGGTGAGACCGGCGTTGATGTTTGGACTGGTGCTGTCAATTACAGCAATGCTGGCCTGAGCGTTGGTTTAGCATTCATCGAGAATCAGACTACTTCTACTAACGATATGCTCGGTCTTGGTGTCAAGTATGCAATGGGTGACTTTGCCGTTATTGGTCAGTACGAGCGTCAGGATAACGCCACCGATGATAACGCCTGGGCGATTGGTGGTACAGCTAACTTTGGTAACAACGTTGCTAAGCTGGTTTACGGCAACAAAGAAGTCGGCGCTGCGGACGAGTCTGGCTGGGGTGTTGGCTTGGATCACAACTTCACCAAGCGCACCAAAGTGTTTGTTGAGTACCACAACAGCGAAATCGGTGTCAATACCGACAACTTCGGCGTAGGCATGCAGCACGTATTCTAAATCTCTGTTAACAGAGTCTTAGATACAAAAAAACGGAACCTTCGGGTTCCGTTTTTTTATGCGGTGCCAGTTAGCCTTATTGAACACCAAGGTCGTAACAGAAAGTGAAGAGCGCTGAGCGACTCCCGAATACAAGCGCTTTCCATTGCGATCTCTGCGCCTTCTCTGCGCTCTTCGCGTCCCGCTTTTGTCTCTCTTTGGCGGGCGTAAGTCAAATCTTAAGAAGTACCGCTCCGCTCCTCGGTATCAGAGCGTTTTGACCCCCTCTTCGGTTCCCAGAATAAGCACATCTGCCGGGCGCAGTGCAAAGATACCGGTGGTGACGACACCGGCAATGTTGTTGATAGCCTGCTCCATTTTGACCGGTTCCATGATTTGCAGGTTGTGAATGTCGAGAATCAGGTTGCCGTTGTCGGCGACAAAATTCTCCCGCCACATCGGAGTGCCCTCCCATCTTAACCCACTGCCGAGCAGCGTGACTGCGGGCCATTGGGGTGTGCGAGGTTTGTCTGGCTGTGATGCGGGTAGCCGCTGATTCCGTTTGACGCGGAACTATGAGAACAGAGACTTCAGGGTGGGAACTACAGTTGTAATGATAACCAGAGCCATCATCCATTTAAGTAGGCGTAGATCAGAATGGATTGGCGCAAGTTCATCCCTGAGATCCGATTTCGTTACCAGATCTTCCAGGTGCGCCTCGCTGATCTCCGCCTGTGCTTCTGCCAGCGCCTTGGCCTGTGCCTCGGGCATGCCAGACTCAACCAAGCGGTCAACGAACTTAAGAGTATCAAATGCTACGGTTGTCATGGTTCTCAGTCTAGCAGCAATTGGCTGTGAAAAAAATTACTCAGTAAAATAATCAGATGTCCCCGCTCTTCGTAGCTGAATAGATACCCCTTTGCTTCTGTGCCGTGGAGCTGTGTACTGACTTTCGCACTTTTTTTCTCAGGATAGTGTCTTGATACCTTCATCTGTACCCAGGATCAGCACATCTGCTGGCCGCAGTGCAAAGATACCGGTGGTGACGACACCAGCAATGTTGTTGATTGCCTGCTCCATTTTGACCGGTTCCATGATCCGCAGGTTGTGGATGTCGAGAATCAGGTTGCCATTATCGGTGATAAAATTCTCCCGCCACACCGGAGTGCCCCCCATCTTAACCAGTTGCCGTGCGACATGGCTGCGTGCCATGGGGATCACCTCTATCGGCAGG
>JBEVXT010000593.1:0-2716 GCA_040505955.1 Sedimenticola sp.
GGTGACATCCCCAGGACTCAACCTACGTGCCGGTCCGGGCATCAAATATTCAGTTACCAAAGTGTTGAAGGGCTCAGAGCAGGTAGCCCTGCTGAGTGACAAAAAACGCGCTCCCTGGTATCAGGTCAAAACAGCTGATGGAGTCGAGGGTTATGTATCGAGGAAGTATCTAGCGCCAATATAAAAGACACTAATAAACAGAAAAAGACTAAAAGACAAGACACCCATCACTTAACCTCTTGAGTGATGGGTGTCTTGTTTTTTTTTCATTGTTTTTTCATAAAAAAATAGGCAAGCTGATAGAACGAGTTACTCACATGGGAACACATGGCGGGGATCGGAAAAGTGTAGCTTTCCACGATCAAGCTGGCTACCCCTGTTTTAATCAATCGATCTGAGTTAATAGATCAAATAGTTAAAGAGCGAATAACATGCAAGCCGACCTGCTAACAAAAGTCATTCTTCCGCTATCCCTTTTCCTGATCATGTTTGGAATCGGAATTTCGCTGAGGGTTTCGGATTTCAAAAGTGTTCTGAATTCCCCCAAGGCGCTCGCCATCGGGCTGACCGGTCAGATGATTCTGTTGCCGATAGTAGCCTTCGTTATCGCCACAGCCTTCCAACTCGCCCCGGAGATCGCCGTCGGCTTGATCATAATTGCCTTGGCGCCCGGCGGGGCGACATCGAATATGTTCACCTATCTGTCCAAGGGCGATGTGTCGCTGTCAATCAGCCTGACAGCGGTTGTCAGTTTGATCACCCCCTTTACCATCCCCCTGATCGCCACACTCAGCATGACCCATTTCCTAGGGGGCAGTACGCAATTTGAACTACCGATAATCAAGACTATTGTGCAGTTACTTGTGATAACTGTGATCCCGGTTGCATTCGGGATGTTTACCCTGTCGAGATGGCCAACGGCTGCCGGGAAAATAGAAAAAGTGCTTAAGTGGTTCTCCATCTTTTTCCTATTTTTGATCATTGCCCTGATCGTTCTGAAAAATGCCGACAATATGGGCAGCTTTTTCGCCCAGGCGGGGTTAGCCACACTGGTTCTTAATCTGGGGGTGTTGGCTATGGGGTACCAACTCGCCAACTGGGGGAAACTCCCTCATGCGCAATCCATAACCATTGGGTTTGAAGTCGGCATCCAGAACGGCACCTTGGCGCTTGTGGTTGCCGGAACACTCATCGGCAATGCCACCATGATGATCCCTGCGGTAACCTATTCGCTGCTCATGTTCGTTAGCGGGGCCGCCTTCGGCTGGTGGGTGAACAAAAAACGGAAGAGTGGCCTTGAATTAGGCGGCTCGGCGATAAACGAGAACTCGTAATCTCAAAGGGTATACATCAAAAAGACAGGACACCCATCACTTAACCTCTTGAGTGATGGGTGCCTTGTTTTTTTATGTTCAACTACTGCTTTTCAGTGTCTGCGCCTGCACTACGGTAACCGCTATGGCGTTGAATATATCTTCATCAGAGCAGCCGCGGGAGAGGTCATTGGCCGGCTTTCCAAGGCCCTGCAGAATAGGCCCGATAGCCTTGGCACCGGCAAGTCGTTCAGCCAGTTTATAAGCGATATTGCCCGCTTCCAGACTGGGAAATATCAGCACATTGGCGTTACCACCAACCGCAGAGTCAGCTATTTTTCGTGTGGCGATATCAGCAACAATGGCTGCATCCAGCTGTACATCACCGTCAACCGCCAGATCAGGCCGCATCAACCTCACTTGCCGGGTGGCCTCGACCACTTTATCGACTGCGGCGTGGCTGGCGCTGCCGCTGGTCGAAAAAGAGAGCATGGCGACACGGGGTTTCTCCATCAGAAGGGTTCTGGCACTGTCAGAGGCAGCAACAGCGATCTCCGCCAATTCAGAGGATGAGGGCTCCACTACCAGACCGCAGTCGGCGAAAATAATTCCGCCCTTGAGGCTGTGGAAGGGTTCGCAGAACATCATGATGAAAAAACTTGAGACGATATTGAATCCCTTCCCCACGCCATGTACCTGAAGAGCGGTCCGCACGGTGTCTGAAGTGGAGTAAAGAGCCCCTCCGACGGAGCCATCGGCATCACCTGCGGCGACCATCAGGTTGGCGAAGTAGAGTGGCGATCTAGCAAGCTCTCCGGCCTGTTCCGGGGTCATGCCCTTATGTTTTCTCAGCTGGTACAGATGTTGGGCATATGATTCCAGCCGTTCATCCTGGTTGGGGTCGACCAGATCGATACCCTCCAGGTCAACGCCAAAATTCGCTGCCTGATCCTGGATCTTAGCTTTGTCACCCAGCAGAATAATTCGGCCAATACCCCGATTCACAGCTCGGGCTGCTGCACGAACCACCCGAGGATCCTCTCCCTCGGCCAGCACAATGGGCCGGGGGTCGGTCGCGGCGGTTTCAATAATCCGATGCAGTGCCTTCATGCCTGTTTCATAAATGCATTGTCCAGTGCTGTAACAATCTCATCCAACTCCGACTTGCCCGTTATCAGTGCCGGGCTTAATGCCAGGGTATTATTGTACTCTCGAAAACTGCGGTTTGTGCGCCCAATGAGAACCCCCTGAGCCGCGCAGTCAGCAGCAATCTCCATGGGGACACCCTCATCAACCGGGGTTCTGGTGGTGCGATCCTTAACCAGTTCAAGGCCGACAAAGAGACCCTTGCCCCGAACATCGCCGATCATTGGGTGCTTCTCTTTCAGCTCATGGAGCCGAGC
>JBEVXT010000594.1:0-2350 GCA_040505955.1 Sedimenticola sp.
GATCTGCGGCATCCTTTTCGCCTCCGCAGGCCCCGCCTTCTCCACTCTGATCGGCAGCACCGTTATCACCACTACGGTAAACGACATGGTGAGGCACCTGCACCTGGCCCGCAGCGAAGCGATCAAACGTCGTATGAAAGTGACGCTCTGTCCCAGTACAGATGAGGTCACATGCCAGGATACCAATGAGTGGCATCAGGGTTTTATCCTCTTCTCCAATGCCAACGGTAACAAGGTGATCGATGGTGATGATCAACTGCTGCAAAGCTATAAAGCCAACAGCAGTCGGGTGGAAATTTACTCCACGTCGGGACGCAAAAAGACGACCTATCGGCCGGATGGCAGCGCCCGTGGAAGCAACGTCACCCTTGCCGTATGCGACCCCGCCGGAGAGCTACCGCCGCGCTATATCGTCGTCTCCGGAACCGGCCGCCCCAGAACATCCGACAGTAAACCCAGGGGCAGTCCAATACGCTGTGGGTAGTTTTTTCTCCCTCAGCTATTGACCATCGGATGCGGGGTGATTAGTATACGCGCCTCGACACATTCCTTGGTAGCTCAGTTGGTAGAGCGGGTGACTGTTAATCACTAGGTCGGCGGTTCGAGCCCGTCCCAAGGAGCCAAATTCAAATCAAGGGGTTACGTTAAATCGTGACCCCTTTTTTTATTGTCAAAATCCTACTTGTAGTCCGGTAGGTAGTCCGGTTGTAGTTTTTTCGCCCCTCCCCACAAAAACAGCGCCGTAGGCGCCGATCCCTCAGGCACTACAAGTGCTGATTGGTTGCCAAGCTTGTCAGTGCCTGATTGATGTGGGGGTCAGAGTTGCTTGCTTAGAGTGAATACCCCACGGATATCACCCGCTTTGAAACCACGGGCCTGGTCATCGGGGTAGAGGGCGTCAAGTTTTTTTGCCACTTCCGGTTTGATCTTGCTGCCGTGACAGGCGAGGCAGAGCTCCGCCGTCGGAATTGCCTTCATATAGCGGAAAGTCTTTTTGCCCGCTGTTTCGACCACTTCTGAGTGGTCGATCTTTTTCGGATCTTCTCCTGCCGCCTTGCGTGCTTCAAACTCATTAAGCACCTTCAGTTCCCAGGCATCAGGAGCATTGTCTTGGTTGCGCAACTTCAAGCTGGTACGGGCCACTTTCCAGCCGGAGCTGTTTGAGGTTTCCACGGAAATACCAGGGGCTGAGATGTTGCAGACCTGAATCGCTTTGACCGGCCCGCCGCTCTTCATCGCCGGCTGTAGCTGCCCCATCAGGGATTTGGCAAACTGTTTGATTACACCTCGTGCCTCCGCCATATTATCTGCCGTATTTGCCGCCATTACGCTGCCGCAGGAAACAACAAGCAGTGTGACAATTATCGATTTTCTGATTTTCATAAGGTTTATTCTCCTTTGGTTTGTTTTGTTTTTTTGGTAACTATTCAGCTCACCCATGAAATCCACCGTTTCTGAGTTACAAAATAATCATTTGCACACATAAACTCGCATTTGGTGCCTTTTTATCCTGCAAACCACAGTCATGGTGGAACAGAGGTGTTGTAGGAGCGAACTTGTTCGCGATGGACTACGAAACGTGCTCTTCGCGAACAAGTTCGCTCCTACGTCTGAGTTCCGGGTTACCGAGCTGAATAGTTATGTTTTTTATTCATTACTGACCCAGGTATCATTATTGTCCATCCACCGCAGGCACAGCCAGTACCAGAGGGTGATCGGGATCATCATGAGAAACCAGCTCCAGTCATCGATCAGAAACAGTGTTGTAACCATTTCATTGCCGCTGATCAGATTGACCCAGGGTACGCAGTAGAGGGTGAAAATCAGGCAGCTCCAGATCAGTATCATTGCACCCTTACGGGTGTTGATGCTGGAGAAAGCAAGGAACACCCACATCGGTATCTTTTCCGTTTTTTCCATTAAAAATAGCCTTTTATTCCTTGCATCCGAAGGTAATGATCCAACAAGATCATTGATGATTTATCCTAAAAGCATTCTAACGGAAATAATTCCGACAACAAAACGCTCTGCCCACAACCATGATTATCCATCCGAAGCTTTATACAGGACATTCCACAAGACCAGGACGATATGGAGATCGCCGCCACCGTTATCGCCATGGCACGGCAACTTAACCTGAAGGTGATTGCCGAAGGGGGTGGCTAGGATGCCAACCAATCCAGCGAAGTATAAATCGGGCGATCTCTTCGGCATTGTTGAGATCGAGCAGCGGCAGTCTGGTCTGAACCTCAAGGGGACTGTCGGTTGCCACTGCGATGACCCCCTCATCAGTAGGAAAAATCAGCGGCTTGCCGCGATCTGGACGGTGGAGTTCAATCTTCAGCATCCG
>JBEVXT010000595.1:0-6296 GCA_040505955.1 Sedimenticola sp.
CAATCGCCCTCGACAGATGGTATGGTAGCTCAACCGAAGTATCTGAGAGTTGTAGCGTCTCCGATTCGATCAGGCGATCAATAACTGACGCAACGGTATCTTCGAGATTATCGGGCGCCCCCTCCTGATACTGATCTGCAAGATAGCTGATAAGCTCTGCGACGGTATGTTGCCCATCTGCGAGCGCGATAATCGTACCCATCCAGGGCTCAAGTGAGACAGGCTCACTTGGGCTATTTTTGTTAATCAGTGCAACGCCATCCTTCAATCGCGTAAATGCATTGAGGCGATAAAAATATTGCTTATAATTCATAAAATGTTACATCCACCCGTGTGTGCGTGCTGCATGAGAAGTCAGTAAAACGACTGCACTGAAGAGCAAAACATTCTGGATATAGACCAAGGCCATCATTTTATTGATCGATTCCGTCAGTTCACTTTTGGCCGCGTTCTGCTCTTTGGCAGGCAGTTCTTCGATCGCATGCCATTTTTCCTTGCGTATTCGTATCTGGTCTACTGCCTGTGTTATGCATACCACCAGTATTGCCATTCCTATACCATCATAGGTAAATGAGAAATAGTTGAGTCCAAGCCAGCCCATCAGGGCGTGCATCATAAAATTCCACAACATAGAGAAAACTTCTTGCCTGTTGCCTGAATCTTTAATGAAGATAGCAATTCAGGTGTTATAAAGAGGGAGCTTTTCGATGCTCCCTTGGGGCTTCCGAGTCTGAATAGTTATAAATCGTATTCGTATTCATTTCCGGCTGAGTTTCTAGGGTAATCAGGTAGCATCAAACCCTAGATCATTCCGAATAAACATGACATTGACAATACTCCCAAGGGAGTAGGTTTTTGAACATTAACTATTCAGCTCACCCCTGAAATCCGCCATTTCTGCGTTACAAAATGATCATTTACAGTTGTAAACTCACATTTTGCGCCTTGAACTGACGAATTTTAGGGGCAATCTGAACAGTTACGTCATAGTGTTGAATAATCACATTGAACATTACATTACATGATATGTACGGCGGTTACTTGAGTGTTTATTGTGATCTTTTCTGCTATTTGAGGAGATTTACACGCAAAATATCTTGACAAATGTCACAACATGATCCATTTTTAGACCCAATGAAGAAAAGTACAGGAGGCGATAACCCGCATATCGGGCGCATTACCTGGCTACAGCCTTACGCTGATCACTGCTGTTTAATTATGTTTTAACCACGAACGACAGAAATGAGCGGGGCATATTGGCAGTTTCTTTGGAGCTGTCGGGTGATATAAGGAGGATAATATGACTGATACAACACATAATGTATTTGGCACTATCTGTAATGGCTGTGTCCTGATTGTTTCTGGACTCGTTGGTGTTTTTGCTGTCCTGGTGGGAGTTTGGATTGTATTGGTAAATTGATCGCCAGAGCGGATGGTTGATCATTTTGATCAACTACATAATGTACGAGGGGGCGCCATTGGCGCCCCCTCTTTGTTACCTCCTTTTTTTGCTCTGCCTATCAGCTCTGATCACCACTGATGATGTGGTTTGGGCCAATCAGGTCAGTCAGATCGAAGTCATCCAGATCAACACCGTCGAGAGTGACTGAGAAGCTACCGGCTGTGGCATCGGCGAAGCCGCCGCTGACATCGTAGGTGCCAACTTTGAGTACCGTAGTACCACTCTCTTCAGTGGCCTCAATAACCCGGCTGCCATCACCGATACCGAGTCCATCATAGAGAGCATCGAGATCAATGGTGTCTCCCTGGCCGGGCATGAAGTCGTAGATGGTGTCATGACCCATCTGTTCGGCTCCGTAGTGGAAGGTGTCAGCACCTTCACCGCCGGTGAGGTGATCATCACCTTCACCGCCGACAAGAGTGTCATCGCCCTTGCCACCGAACAGTAGGTCAACACCACTGTCACCGTACAGTTGATCACTGCCACGTTCACCAAATAGCCTATCGCTTCCTTCACCACCTGCCAGCAGGTCATCTCCTCTGCCACCGGCAAGCTCATCGCCTCCTGCGCCGCCCACCAGGTAATCATTACCCAGGCCCCCGGTAAGCGCATCATAACCATCGCCGCCAATCAGGTAGTCGTTACCACTACTCGATGTTTCATCGACCTCAACGATGATTTCGGCAGTGGCCGGTTCACTGGTAGCTCCCTCTGAGTCGGTAACATCGTAGGTGAAGGCCACTGTCTCCGGAAGATCCATAACACCTTCGTCAACCGTGTAGGTCACCTTACTGACGATGAACTCACTACTGTTGGTTCCAGACCAAACCTGGATGCCCACAATGGCCTTTCCAGCAGGTGCGGTGAATGATTGTGTGTCCACTCCGGGTTGACCCTGGAGTGTTATGGTACTTGATGATCCATGCTCGTAAAGGAAGCTGATGCGAACCTCTTCTCCCGGTGCCAGCCACTTGAAGCTGACCGATGCGGCAGAGGCATCAGGGATGTCGATTTTGAGCTTTTCTACACCATCATCAATCTGTTTCCATAGCGGCCTGCCATCAGCGGTTTTTGCATCGCCGGTTCTGTTCCAGTCTGCCGCCCGGCCATTCCCTTCCTTGTTGTCATTGATGCCGACGCCTTGATCGGTGTAGGTCACAGAGTAGCTGTCTTTGCTGGCAGAAAAGAGAATGTCACCCCAATCACCCGGGGTACCAACTGCCTCACCTCCAGCAGTGTAACGAACCTGGGATTCGTTGAGCGTCCATATCACCTCGTCCGTGGATGTGAAGGCATCTCCGATTCCCAGCTCTACCAAGCCGTCTGTGGTGGTGTAGCGGTAGAGCGTTCCATCATCTGGCAGGGCTCTGACGTTGAAGGTCAACTCATGCAGTGGATCTTCGATGTCTGTACCACCCAGGCTGGATGCTTCAAACAGGCCGTCATCTACAAAGTTGTCAACATCGAACGCTTTGTAGTAGAGCGTGCCATAGGGAAGCATCTCCTCTATACCAGTGAAGTCTGAGTCCGCCAGTACCAGCTCTTCACCTCCGAGGTAGGGCTCTGCCACTGTCAGTACGTCATCGGCTACCGGTGGATCGTTGACAGGTGTCACCACAACATGAGCCTCTCCCCGTGCCGGGTCACCATCAAAGTCAGTCACCTCATAGTTGAGGGTCAGTGAGCCGTGATAGTTGAGGGACGGCATAAAGGCGATGACTAGCTTGCCTCCGTCATTGGTGACCATGGCCTCACCCTCAGCCATGCTGAGTGTGGTGACCTTGGCACCGGTGGGGTCGATCAGCATCAGTGCGCCAAAGCCGTCGGCGCCGATATCCACCCTATCGAGCACATCGATATGTAGCGGTGCGTTGGGATCTTCTGCAACGATATGGGCCATGTTGACGTTGATGCCGTCAAACAGTGCGCCATAGCTGTCGTCGATACCGCTACCTACCAGAGCCAACTTCATCTCACCCACACCGTCAGGGACAGCGGCGGTGAAGCCGAGAGGCTGCCAGCCGGTTGCATCGGAACCGGGATGGAAGTACTCAGCATAGACTGTAGTGCCCGCTGTTGGCTGCCAGCCGCCCATTCCATCGGGCTCCCATACCGTATCGGGGGCGTTGGCGTCGAGCAGGTAGACTTTGAATGCGCTGGTGTCGCCGGTATCGGTTCCGCCATGGGGACGTGGAGAATAGTCAAAGTCAATCTGCAGGCCATTGTAGCCCGGAGCCAGGGTGTCGATGAGCGTGGTGACCACCGCATTGGTGTCATGGCCGTGATGGGCGTCCAGCTCAATGATCCTGGAACCATCGGTACCCACTCTGACAGCACCATCCTGGATCTCAATGTAACCTTTTTCGGCTATCCAGTCGTTGTAGGCCTTGAAGGTACCCCAACTCCCTCCAAGAGAGGTTTCGCTCTCAAAGTCGAAGTGAGCCCCGGCAGGATCACCAAGCACCTGCGGGCCGTCGTCATTGACCAGGATCGCCAGAGTACCCTCAACCGTATCGGGGGTGGCATCACTGTCTGCCGCTATGAAGCCGAAATTAAGGGTGATCTCATCATCCGGATCGGTTGCATCCGGGTGATCAAGCGTCTTGTTGAGAGTAAAGGCCCAGCCTATGCCTGTATCATCGAAGATCAGGGTAAAGACGTTGTCACCACCCTCTGCGGTGCCGATCCAGTTGCCATCCACATCCGTGGTCACCGTGACCGCCTGGCCGCCCGACTTCAATGCCGTGGTTGCGCTGAACAGACCATTGCCATTGACGCTTCCCGGGACGTCATCACCAAACTCAACCTCAATATCGCCGGAGGTGCTGATGGGTGAGGTCATATCACTCTCATCCACAGCACCCTGGCCTTCACCGGTGATGTCGGGGTTGGCATCCACTTCGATAGCGTAGCTGTCGTAGGCGAGGTCGGATACCTGATGCATACCGCCGTCATCATCGAACTCAACCGACTTGCCGCCCAGGTAGACGGTGAAGCTGCCGTAATAGTCCTGGGGCAGCTCAAGCAGCAGTGAGCCGTCGATGCGCACTGCATCAACACCCAGAGATTCACCCTGCTGAGGTGAGCCAAACTGGGCGATGCCACTACTGTCTACACCGTAGAACTTGACGCTGACATCGCTGCTGCTATCCCAGTCAACGGCACCGTCTGCGCCATAGTCGGCGCCCATGACGGTAAATTCATCCCCTCTGATCAGCGGCTGCAGTTGGCCGGTGGGATCACGATACATGGGCACCGCACCCTCCGGCATATCGGGAATCCTGATTCCAAAGCCATAGATATCTTCAGAGCCGTCAACATCCAGTGTGACTACATCACCTTTCAGTGCGATAACCAGTGGGCCTTCGCCACCATCATCCTCTTCAAAGCCTTCGTCCTCCACATCCACGGCGGGCTTTGCAACCAGGCCTGCGAGTGCAACCTCCAGGCTGTCTGCGGCCCAGGTGGAGCGCTCATGCACAGCACCGGCGTTGTCGTCATACTCTACGGTCTGTACATCGGCGTGCAGAGTAAAGTCGGAGCTGTCATCGTCGCCAATCAGTACCTCTACATGACCGCCAAGATCCACCGCCGTAACGCTGTTGAGCCATGGAATACCTTCCAGTCCGGTCTCGGCGATATAGAGGTCAAGGTCATAATGGGTGTGTTGCGCGGCAACGCCATCGCTCGACCAGACCCTGACAGCATAGGTGCCGGCATCGGCTACGGTAAACTGCAGTGCACCATCCATCAGTGTGCCGGTATCGGTGTCGACCATAAGCTCAATTGCCTCACCGCCCTCGATCCGATAGATCGAGGCGTGAAGATCTACATAGTCAGAGACGATCATCGTCTCTCCCGCCGCCAGGGTAACGCCGTAGGCGTCATTGTGCCTTGGGTGGCTCACACCATTACCCAGTACCAGCCCTGTCAGCGTGGCGCTCTCCAGCCCGTCTACGCTGCTGTCGAAGCTGCTTCTGTCAAGCATCTGTACCTTGTCACCACCGTTGAGCTGGATATAGTCCTGCTCATTCTCGGGGATGACGGTGGTGGGTGCGCCGTGGCCGCTGCCGAACTCAAAGACCACCGCCTCATATTGTCCATCGTGGTTCTCATCGAGATAACGGTAGGTGGCCTGGTGACCGCCGATCAGTCCATCATCCCCTTCGGTAACATGGAAGCTGCCCTCGGCCCCATCATTCAGCGAGAGTACGATGCGGGCGATACCCTCAGAGCCATCATCATCCTGGGTGCGGGTATTGAAAGGCACACCGATGCGGATGCCGCCATCTGTTTCACCATGGGTGTTTCCGCTATCCTCCTCGTAAGTTGAAATGTAGCCAAAGCCGTAATCCTGGGTGACGCTCAAGAATTCAACATCCCCCCTTGGCTCCGGTTCATCAGCGCCATCCAGCAGGGCCTTTCCAACGACACCCTCTATATTGATATTCAGGGTGTCGCTCTTCCAGGTGGTCTCCCTGCCTGTTGCTCCGCCCGGATCGTCATCGAACTCCTTGGTTTTGGCGGATACGGTGAGGACAAAATCGGTGCTGTCATCGATCGGCAGCTGGATACCGATCTCACCGCTGAGATCGATAGACTCGACGTTGTCCGTATCAAGGAAGCGAACCTGCAGTTCACCCTCCTGTATGCGGATCTGTACGGCGGTTTCGCCACTGATGGCATCGCCCTGTTTCAGGTCATACCACCCCTTGCCATTGGCTGTCAGGCCGGAGATATAGGCGTCATACTCCTGGTTCAGAATCTGCCAGGTGCCATCGGAGTCACCCATATTGAGATCGATGCGGCGAACGCCTTCGGACTGCTGACTGCC
>JBEVXT010000595.1:6396-9181 GCA_040505955.1 Sedimenticola sp.
GGCAGGCGTACCTGCAGTCCGGCGTAGTTTCCGGGGGGCAGGCCATTCTCATCAGGACCGATTTCAGTCACATCAGGCAGCCGAACCTGTCCAACCCAACCCCCGGTCAGGTCAACACGCTGGATTTCGTCGGCTGAATCGAAAGTGAGGATGAGGTTGCCGTCAGCATCGAAGCCAGCGAGGGCGTCGACGTGAGCAGGTGGGCTGTCAACGAACTCGCCCCGTACCTTTATTGTGGCACCCTCGGTCACCATCTGGCCGTCAAGCATGACATTAATTGCCGTGGGATCGTCGCTTGCAGCAAACCCCCGCTCACCCTGCAGGTCGAGAACAATGCGGGTGATACTCTCGGAGCCGTCGATATCGGTTGTTGCGGCACTGAAGCCGGTATCGAAGATAGGCTCATTATCCAGCAAGTCTCCATAACCGCCGCCGTAATCACCACCGTAATCACCACCGTAGCCGACAGCCGCTGCATTGTCCTCATTGTAATCGTATGAGAAATCCTCCTCGATGGGCGGGAGAATCAGCGCCTCTTCGGCAACAGCGTCAACCACAACATTGATCTCGCCGCCACGCACCAGGCTGTGCCCAGTATCCGGGTCGTAGAAAGTGGCGGTAACATCGAGATCCATATCGGTGTCGTCATCGGTCTCCACCTCAGACATGTAATTGAGTTGGATGGAGAGATCATTAAGGTCATCCTGAGTGAGCGTGTTACCTACCGCTGTCGCTGTCCACGAACCACTTCCGTTATTAGTCAGCGTGACATTGCCACTCTCTGAAACCACGGCGGCATCAGCACGTACCCCGGTGATTTCGAGTTGTGTCAGCCACTCGTTATCGGGAACGGCAAAGCTGATGTTGAGGGCAATGGGTCCTTCAGCAATGCCGGTATCGTTTTCAAAGCCGATATACGCCTCGTCCACCAGCTCTACAGCATCCTGGCCCGGGACTTCAACACCGACGGCGTCGCCGGAATCTCCGTCTTCAAAACCGGCAGAGTCATCGACATAGAGCTGCCCATGAACCGGATCCACCGTCACTTCAACGGTACCGGCCTCGACCAGGCTGAGGTTATTCTCATAGGTGAGTTCGGTGTCGGTCTCGGTGGGGATATCCATTGCCAGTGCGTAGGTGGGGATGTTGAACTCCACCACGCCGCTGTCATCAATCATGGTGCCGGAGTCGGCCTCACCATCGCCATCGGTATCTTCAGGAACAAATCCTATTTCATCACCGACAACCTGCCAACCCTCTCCCTCTTCCATATCCCAACGGTCAGGGGCCTGAAGTGTCAGGGTGACGTTGGCTGTGTAGGAGGGGGAGGTGGGTGAATCGTCGTTGGAGACCATCTCATCAGCGGTGAGATAGAACATGGCGTAGTTTTCACCCACGGCCAGGTTAATCAGCTGACCATCGGCCGCAGAACCATCAGCGGCAAGAAGGCCACTGAGGTCGGTAGTTTCAAAGCCCGCCTCAATCAGCAGATCGGTGAGGCCGGCCAGTGTTTTGGGATAGCTGACTCCAAGATAGATAAAGCTCTCGGTGGTCACCTCAAAGGCACCCTGGTAACCATCGGAACCGGCGACAGTAGTCCAGCCGTCGGGTACCCGGGCGAACAGCATGTGGTGCTCGGAGCCATCGGTTACATCATCGAATATAGCGGCGATACTGACATCAAAAGTGCTTGCTTCGGGCTCGTCACTGCCGCTCTCGGGAATATTTGTAGGAGGGCGAATGTCATCAAGCTCATTTGCCGCCTCCACCTCGGGAATGATCGGCATATCAACCACGGCATCAATGATAACAGTGGTCTCAACATCTACCGGATCATCACCGGTGGGGCCGCCAAACAGTGCTACGGCACCCATCAGAAAATCAACATCACTATCTTCCGGGCCGATCAGATAGATGGAGTCGAGGAGCGCCAACTGCGCCTCTTCGCTGTAGCCCAAAAGATCAATGGTATAGGTGCCGTCTGTGATTGTAACCGGGCTGCCGCCAACATAGAGCTCAGACCCTTCGGGCAGATCACTCAGGGTCAGGGAGATCCGGTAAGTGGCCTCATTGTTGGGCTCCATCGAGACATCCACCTTCATGGTGCTCTCTTGGTAGTCACCCAGGTGCTGATTAGGCTGACCATCCTCATAGCCGCTCACCTCAACTCCGGTGATGACCTGGAGTTCCAGTGATCCGTCGGTCTCAAGGCCAACCTGGTCGGGATTGGCATCATAGTCCGGAAGACCACCGGGATCCGGTGCATAGGGGCCGTGCTTGAGCAGATCACCAAGCACACTGTTGCCATAGGGGGTGTTAAAGGCGCCGCCTGCGGCGTTGGGGCCTTCAGGACCTGCGGCGGGTGCCAGCAGGTCGTAGTTGATCTCATCAACCAGGGCGATGATCTCCTCCCCGGGGATGACACTACCGTCGGTCAGGGTCAAAGCGGGGGGAAGACCTGCCTGAGTGAGAACCAGATAATCTTCAAAGGATTGTGTTTCGCCACCCGGGAGGGAGGCGATCAGGTTGGCCGGATTTTCCGGATCCTGGGTAAAAATAACCGACTGCAACTGCATCGGATCGGTAATATTGAGATTGAACGCAGGCTCCGCGCCTGTGCCGGTAACAATGGTGGTGTCTATTGTGTCAGCCATCTTACTACTCCTGCCAATTTACAAACCTTTGGCAAGCCTGGCACCACTCCGGCTTCTATTTTTGTTATCTACTGTTTCTTTCAGTGTCGTTACGGCTTACCGCCTGAACTTTTGGAGCAAGGTGCTGCAAA
>JBEVXT010000596.1:0-6044 GCA_040505955.1 Sedimenticola sp.
GCCTGCCGATCTCCTCCATGTCACTCTTCAGCGACTCCAGCAGCGCATTGATATCCACCAGCGCCGGTTTTTCACTGTTTTCCGTGCCACGCATAAAGTCGAGGGTGGCTGTCACCATCTCTTCCATATCGTCGAGATCGCTGGAAAACTTGCCCTTCGCGCGCTCGTCATTAAGCAGCTCGGTGCGCAGGCGCAGGCGGGTGATGGGTGTCTTCAAGTCGTGGGAGATGGCGGCGAGGATTTCACTTCTGTCTTCGATATAACGCTGCAGACGTATCTGCATGGTATTGAATGCCTGTGCCGCTTTTTTCACCTCCAGTGGGCCGTTCTCATCCAGCGGTGGCTGCTGAATATCCCTGCCGAGACGGTTGGCCGCCTCGGCCAGCGTGTTCAGCGGTCGGGTGGCGAGTCGTACTGCAAGCAGCGAGAGGAGGGCGACACAGACAAGCAATATCAGAAGATAACCGAGCAGCTTGACCGGCCAGATTAGGCTCTCCTCCGGCAGGGGGCGGCGGAATGTGAGCCACTCCCCGGTGGCGAGCTGAACCTGGGCCTGGAAACCGAGCATCTTGCGCGGCATCCAGCGCGGCATCATCCGGGCGGCGGGGGGCGAGTGGCGAGCCCAGGCGGGGTGGCGGTGACTCGGGTATTCATCAAGGGGCAGGGTGGTGACCTCAAGCGCTGTCTCTCTTGCCAGCTCTCGATGCAGCAGTAGCTTCAGGTGACGGGCAGGTTGCGCCTCGCCCTCAAGTGCCGGTGGCTCCGGAGTGAGGGTGATTTGCAGCGATCGTGAATCGAGAGCGGCGACAATTTTACCGTGCTGTTGGGTAGGCATGTCCTCTACCAGATTGACGATAGAGGCGATGCGCTGAATCAGATGCAGACCGATGTTGTCTCTCAGTGCCCGGTAACGATCCTGGAAGGTGAGGGCGGTACCCAGCACCTGGGTGAATATCAGGCCAAGAGTGAGAATGAGCACCAGGCGGCCAAAAAGTGAGCGGGGCAGCAGCCTCATACCGGTGTCACCTTGGAAGCCAGAACGTAGCCCTGGCTGCGCACTGTCTTGATTATTGCGGGAGATTTCGGATCATCCTGTAGATGGCGGCGAAGGCGGCTGATCAGTACGTCGATGCTGCGATCAAAAGGCTCCGCCTCCCGCCCCTGGGTAAGCTCCAGCAACTGATCACGGCTGAGCACCCGGTTGGGGTGGGTCAGAAGTACCCACAGCAAGCGGTATTCGGCGCCGCTGAGTGGAACCACTAGGCCGCTCTCCGCCTGCAGATGTCGGCTCACTGGGTCAATTTTCCAGTCACCAAAACGCAGGGGGGTGAACACCAACTCATCTGCGGTGATGGGTAATGAGGTGGTGCGCCTCAGCACCCCCTTGATGCGGGCCAGCAGCTCCCGGGGGTTGAACGGCTTAGGCAGATAGTCATCAGCTCCCATCTCCAGCCCCAGTATGCGGTCCACCTCATCACCACGGGCGGTGAGCATGATTACCGGGATATGGGACTTGACCCGCAGATTACGGCACAGAACCAGGCCGTCATCGCCGGGCAGCATCAGATCCAGAACAATCAGATCCACATGGCTGTGCTCCAGCGCCCGCCACATCGCTTTGCCGTCAACCGCGGTAGTTACCTCATAGCCGCTCTTCTCCAGATACTCCTGAAGCAGCTTGAGAATCTCACGGTCATCATCGACGACCAAAATCTGCTGTGCTTTTTCCATACCCCATTTATACCTCAATAAAGGAGAGATGTAGTAACTCAATGTAACCACTGGGGTGAGATTACATTAGCTTACAAAATTCACTGTTCCAGAAACCCAAACGTTACATTGCGGTGCTTTGATATAGACAAGCCGGTAGCTAAGGGCTGCGGAATAAATAAGTTATTAGGTGTAGGAGCAAGCTTGTTCGTGATTGGCTCCGTAGCATGCTCTTCGCGAACAAGTTCGCTCCTACGACCGACTTCAGAATTATTGTACTGAGCCGGCATATTTTATTCCGCGACTCTGAACCTGGTGATCAACCAACCAAGGAGAACAACATGAAACGTTCAAGTAAAATTATTCTCGCCGCAATTGCGGCAACCGGTCTTTCCCTTGCGGCAGTCTCCTGGGTCTCCGCCCAGGGCGGCTGGGGTGGTAACTGCAACCATGCAGGCCCGATGCAGGGGCAGGGTTATGGCTATGGCACTATGAACCAGCAGGGTTATGGCCCCACCCAGGGCGGTTACGCCATGAGAGGGATGCATAGAGGGGGTTATAGCAACTCCATGGGTGCCGGTTGTGCAGCTAAGGGGCGTCACAGCCACGGTGGCGGCAAGCAGTCTGGTGGGATGTCCGGTAACCGGGGTGCAAACAGTGCAGCCCGTCTGGAGGCGTTAAAGGGGCAACTGCAGATTACAGCAGAACAGGAGCCCGCCTGGAAAGCCTTTGAAGAGGTTATGCAAAACAAGGCGACTATGATGATGGAACGCCAAAAAATGCGTGGTGCAATGGGATCACTCACGGTTGAGGAGCGGGTCAAGATGATGCGTGAGAGAGCAGGGCGGATGACGGCAATGGCTGATGCAGTCAGTAATCTGAATGCCACCCTGAACGATAACCAGAAAGCGATGCTTGGCCGCATCGGCGGAATGGGACGTCTGCACTGAACCCCGGTATAATTATGAGTGATAATTAATGAGCCACGCCATCTGCATCCTGAAGGCCGGGTGTTGGTGGTGTGGCTCATACTGTTTAATAACTGGAATAAAATATATGAAGAAAAACACGATGTTGAGCATCCTGTTGTTGCTGCCGGTACTCTCCGTATCGGCGGATGAGGGTGCTGATGAGAGAGGAAAAGAGATATTCACCACCCTCTGTATGACCTGTCATAAGCTCGACCGCAGCCCGGATATGGTGGCGCCACCGGTTTTTGCGGTAAAAAACCACTACCTTGTGGCACATCCCGACAGGGACGATTTTGTTATGCACATGGCCTCCTGGCTGGAGACCCCGGATGTGGATAAAACGTTGATGCCGGGAGCTGTGCGGCGCTTCAAGGTGATGCCCCCGGTTGAGCTGACTGAGAGCGATCGCGAAGCTGTTGTCGGCTTCTTCCATGACACGGATTTTAATGAGCCGGAGTGGTATGCTGAGCACTACCAAAAGGGACATGGAGTGAAGTGATTTCCAGAGACAGGGTGCGCTGAGACCGGCAGCATAAAATCAATGCCTTTGTCCGCGCCCTCTGCGTCTCCTCCGCGTCCCGCTGTTATTGTTTCCAGGCAGACACTTTATCTATTGCAGTCACACTCAGGGGTCGGGAAATGTCTCTCGAAAGCGGTTTTCTCTTCTTTCTAGCCATTCTGATTTTTTCTGTTACACCCGGCCCGGGAGTATTTGCCATTTTGGCGCGGGCATTGACCAGAGGGGCAGCAGCCTGCATCAATCTGGCGCTGGGCATGGCGGTCAGCGACATCATCTATCTGATTCTGGCCTGCTATGGATTGGCGACAATCGCCGAGCATTGGGGCGGGCTGTTTACCCTGATCAGAGTCGTCGGCGCACTCTATCTGATCTATCTCGGCTGGAAGATGTGGGTGGCGAGAAGTGAAATTGTTGCACTCAACCAATCGGAGCAGCCCCGTGATCAGCTCATGAGTTTTGTCCAGGGTTTTCTGATATCGGCTTCCAACCCCAAGGTCATTCTCTTCTACATCGCCTTTCTTCCCACTTTTATGGATCTGGGTGCCCTCTCTTCAATCGATATTGCGGTCGCTTCAGCACTTACCCTGGTTGGGTTGATGCTGGGACTTATGTTGATCGCTGTCAGCGCCTCCTGGGCACGTCACAGGTTTCAGTCCGATCGGGCAATGAAAGGTCTTAACCGGGTCGCCGGTTCGATCATGGTCTTTGCCGGTATCTATATCGGTACCCGCAGTTAATAACAGCGCAGGTAGAAATTCAAAATAAAAGCGGGACGCGGAGAACGCAGAGGAGGCGCAGAGGACGCGGAGAAAAACCTTTTGTGACTGAAATCGTTCCTTTGGCAGGTATCCAATATCACCATGCAACCCCCCGTATCATCTGCCTGCTGATCGCCCTGCTTTTGCCACCGGTTTGCCACATTTCTAGCTGATAGTGAGAGGTGCTGGAACAGCGGTTCCTTAGAAGGGTACTCAGTGCCAATCGAAGCAGGCGTACTGAATAGTTATCCTGGTTGGTAGCTATCCAGGTGATTGATGCGGTTCGCAAGCTCACCACATCCTACATGCACACATAGGCAGAGAAAGGATTGTAGGATGTGGAGAGGTACGAACCGCATATTCGAATAGCAATTAACCCTCCTGACTATCGGTGGAGAGCAGATACCTGAATAGTTACCCGGGTTTTAAAGTATCGAGGGAAGATAGATGAGATTTTATCGGTTTGATTTGATTGCGGCTTTACTGACTATTTTACTACTGAGTGGTTGCAATGAGGGTGACCAGCAGCAGGAGGAGGAGGTGACTGCATCGGCGACCGGAAGTGAAACCCGCAGCATCGCGAAACCCAGTGAAGCCGTTGCCGACACGGGATTGGATCTCGCCATTCTCAGTGTGGCGGAGCACCCCTATGACGGTGGCACGGCGCTGGCGGTGGTGCTCTCCTCGTCCCTGGATGGAGGTAGTGATCATCAGGGCTTCCTGCAGGTGACTGATGCCGAAGGCAAACGGGTGGATAGTGCCTGGGTACTTTCTACCAGTGGCAAGCAGCTCTATTTCCCACATATTGAGCCCAACACTGAGTACCGGGTGACGCTCTATCAGGGGCTGCGCTCGGAAGCTGGCGCTATCCTGCGCACCACCGAACACCACAAGTTGAAAACCCGTGATCTGCACGCCTCTATTGGCTTTGTCGGCAAGGGCTCGCTACTGCCTGCGAAGGTGAGTCGTGGGCTGCCCGTGTTCAGTGTCAATGTGGATGAGGTGGATATCAATCTTCACCGGGTCAGCGCTGACAGCTATAAGCCGTTTTTCGAGATGACCAATGGTGGTGGTCTTGAGCGCTATTGGCGCCTGCAGAGTCTGGATAAAATGACCAAGCTGGTGCACAGCGGACGCTACACCCTCAACCCGGTCAAAAACAGGCGTCGTGAGTTCAATATACCGATCTCCAATATCTCTGCATTAAAGCAGCCGGGAGTCTATGTGGCGGTGATGCGTGCAGCGGGCAGTTATAACAGGGATCACCTCAAAGCGACCTATTTCACCGTCACCGATATTGGCCTGCACGCCCGTTTTTATGGTGACCGCCTGGATACCCATCTCTCCTCCCTCTCCACCGGTGAGGTGATGGTGGGTGTAAAGGTTGAGCTTCTGGATGACTCCGGCATGCTGCTGGAAGAGGGGCTCTCCACCCCGGAGGGTCTGGTTGTCTTCTCCTCCATGAGCAGCCCTGAGCGCCGGAACGCACGCTACATCGCGGCACAGCAGGATGAGTTCTACACCGTGCTGGATATCAAACGTCCGGCGCTCGATCTCTCCGATTTCAATGTAGGTGATCGTCCCCACCGTCCGGTAGAGGCTTTTCTTTATGGACCGAGGGATCTCTATCGTCCCGGTGAGACCGTGGTGGTCAGCGCATTGCTGCGAGACCATGATGGTAAGCCGGTAAAAACGGTACCTCTGCAGGCCCGGTACCGCCGCCCCGATGGTGAGATTGCCAGAGCGTTTGTCTGGCACTCCGAGCAGGCGGGCTACTTCGAATCGCACTATCAGTTGGAGCGGGATGCCCCCACCGGCAGCTGGACGCTGGTGGTTGATCACCCCGGCGGCTACAGCGATCAGTACCCTTTTCAGGTGGAGGAGTTTTTACCCGAGCGGATGAAGCTGGTGTTCAATGAAGGTTCGCCCCAGATTCCCGTCACCGATCCCGTTGAGCCGGTAGATATCCGGGTGTTTGGCGAGTATCTCTACGGTGCCCCGGCGGCGGGTAATCGCCTGGAGAGTGAGTTGAATATCAGCCTGTTTCGTGAGCCCCTGGCGCAGTGGCGGGGTTTTCAGTTTGGT
>JBEVXT010000597.1:0-1968 GCA_040505955.1 Sedimenticola sp.
GCCTGCCGGGGCAGGGCATCGGTCTGAGTGTTGCTGATGAGATCGTTCGTCTCTACGGTGGTGAACTGCGAATTGAGGAGAGTGTTTTGGGTGGTGCCGGGATCGTTGTGGTTATTCCTTTGGCTGTTTCTTAATAGTGCCTTGTCGAACAACTTTTGCGATGGAAATAAAGCCACATTAGGGAGTGAAATTGTTCGCGATTGACTCCGTAGTTTGGCAACTCGATGACTCTTCTTAATCAGAAGCGGACGCTAGAAGCCTGCCGAGAATAGGACACCTACTCGGCAATTGCTCCTGCATTGCTCTAACTACCTACATCCATGTAGGCGTGTGGAAACTCCATTGTCACAGTCACCAGGTAAGTAGGTGTGACCAGGTGCTACGTCTGAGCAGTTGCTTTTAGTTGACAGTTTGGCAACTGTGTACTACATTTCCTTACGTAGCAAGGAGATGTGTATGCACGTTATTTCAAAGCGTCCGTTCAATGGAGCATGTAAGAACTACCCGAATCAAAGGCAGGCGCTTGAAGATCTTTACGCTACTCTCAAGAGATCAAAATTCTCTTCGCCAGATGAGATGCGGAACACATTTCCCTCTCTGGACAACTTCAAGCGCAAGAATAAATGGTGGGTGATCGATGTCGCAGGTAATAACTTAAGGTTGATTGCTTTCATCGAATTTGTCCATAACCGGATGTATGTGAAGCACATACTTACTCATGCTGAGTACGACAAGCTTTGTAAGAGATACGCCAAAGGAGAGTTAAAATGACCGCTTTAGCTTTCAAAAAGGAGTGCCTTCGGTTTGCCGATATGGCGGCACCTTATCTGCACATTACCGATGAACAGCACTACGAGGAGACTATCGGACTGATCGAAGAGCTACTGGATCAGGTAGAGGATAAATTAGGCGACCCTGTGTCTGGCGTAATAACCCTGCTTGCTGGTGCGATAGAAGAGTATGAAGACCAAGATCCAGAACTATTGGATTTTGAGAATCGAGCCATGGGCCAAGACACGGGTCTTGCTTTACTAAGAGTCCTTATGGATCAGCACCGTCTTGGCACCGCTGACTTGCCAGAGATAGGATCGAAGTCGATGGTGTCTCGAGTCCTGTCAGGTGACCGGGATTTGAGCAAGAAGCATATACAGGCGCTATCTGAACGGTTCCATATCAGCCCGGGTATGTTCTTCTGAGATGTAAAAGATTGGACGTGAACTGGCAGTTTTTAAATCTAGTCTGGATATTACCGGACAATGACAATGTCTCAAGCCACAAGCGAACACTCAGAAGTGTCGGGAAGGATGGCCTCTAATTAGTCTCCAGTTGAAACGGGCGTCGGCCATGGGGAGGCAGGGGTTGATCCATACCACAGCGGTGGCTCCTGTGGTGGTTCGCCTGATCAACACCCTGGAGAAGGTCTACCGGGAGAAGGGCGTCCGCTCCACAACCCGCCTCGATGAGGCGGCGGTTTTCCCAGGCGACGAAGGGGATCTGATGGAGCTGCTGGGGAATCTGCTGGAGAACGCTTTCAAATATGGCCGCTCCTGGGTTGCTGTCACAGTGGCGCTGTCTGAGTCGGAGCGACGTCTGGAAATCGATATTTGGGACGATGGTGCGGGTATTCCTACGGATCAACGTCAGCAAGTACTGCATCGTGGAAAACGCGCCGACCAGCGCCTGCCGGGGCAGGGTATCGGCCTGAGCGTTGCTGATGAGATCGTCCGCCTCTACGGTGGTGAACTGCGGATTGAGGAGAGCGTTTTGGGCGGCGCCGGGATTGTTGTGGTTATTCCGCTGGCTGCTTCTAAATAGCGCCCGGTCGAACAGCTACAGCGATGAAAACAGAGCCGCATTTGTAGGAGTGAACTTGTTCGCGATTGGCTCCGAGACCTGCCCCTCACGAACAACTTCGCTCATACGCCTGAGTTCCGGATGCCTCTTTGCTTCGATCTGACAGGGTATTGG
>JBEVXT010000598.1:0-1868 GCA_040505955.1 Sedimenticola sp.
ATTTTAATCGCGATCATTCAAAACCTGAAATTCACCAGAGAAATCCTCTTCACCACATTACCGTTATAACCAATAGCTCGGTTTGCGATGGTAGTTTGGTTGAGATCAGGGCGATTGGGTGGGTTTAAATGGGGAAATAACAATCGCCAATGGGGCTGTATCAGCACATCATTGACATGCCGGATACTGACAATTTTCTGGTTTATCCGGCAGGCTTCCACCAGGCTGCCGTAACACAGATTGCGACACAGCCTGAGATTTCCCTGCACCGACCGTATGATGAGTTCGGTGGCCCCGTCATCAAAAGTATTGCCCCCAACCGCACCGCGTCCAGTTCGCCCTGGATATACGCCTCCAGTCCCTCATCGGTCAACGGTAGCAACTGCTCGGAATAGGTGATGCGACTCTTGATATCGGCATGGATATTCATCGACAGGTAAACCAACAGATCCCGCTGACCGAACAACGGGCGCAACCAGAGAAAAAGAACAGGCCACCCAGTGTGCCAAGTGAAAGATGGCGCCAGATTGGTGGTGAAAGTCCTCTACACAGTAAGGGTAGTGACCTGCTGTGGCTCCGAGTCATGGACTGCTGCCAGTATTTGTTTTTGTGGCAAGCCACCATTGGCCTTATTGGGCCATTCATAATTGTGGAACCAAAGCCACTGCGTGGCATTGTCCTATGCTACCTTGATTTCAATCCGAGGTAACCAGCTCAAAACAGGTCTTATAGGTGGAAGCCAGCATTTGGTTGATAGAGTAGCTACTATGTCTCTCGGCATGGGCGCTACAAGCTTGGGCCATCTCGATGTCGTTGGTCAGTTTTTCCACTAAAACAGAAAATTTTGTAGCGATATCGGCAGGCAGCAAGTAATTGCCACACCCCAGCTTTTTTGTATTCATTGCGTTAATCTGCTGCTCGGCAAAGATCGGTAGGCATAGTTGTGGCACTCCAGCAAGCAGTACCGAGCTCACTGTACCTAGTCCTGCATGGTTGATGACTAGGTCACACTGAGGCAGGGTTCGATCAAAATTGAGTGGGGTTTCAGAGAGAGTGTTGCCAGAGTTGATCACCTTTTTCTGTAACTCACTGGAGAGACCCGGGCAGTAGATGATTAGGCTGTGATCACTGTTAACAAGCAGTGTCAGTAGTGTCTCTATTGCTTCATATCCGCACTTAAGGTAAGCAAAGATCCTTTTCTCACTGCTTTTTAGCCAGCGAGGTGCACAGCCCTGATCAGTAATGGTGCAGGTGCCGATATACTCAAGGTCGGGATTGTTTCTTTGTGAGTAGGCGTCTAGTTCAGGGAAACATTTAAGAAAATGTCGATCGAGACGGTAGAGGTCAGTCAGTTGTCTTAGCGGTGGGCGATTGAATGACTTCAGTAGTTTGTTGGCAGTGGTGAGGGTGATGTAGGTTGAGTGTTCCAGCCGCTTGGCGGGGTGTTTCTCCCAAGTCCTGAAAGAAGGAGGAGGGGATTGATTGGGAGGAATAAAAAAACTATTACCGAAACTGACTCTTTTGATATTTAGTCCGTGTGAGGCCAGTATCGCTACCGGTGAATGATCGAATACTAACAGGTCAGGCTTGAAAGCATCAAACAGTGAATGCCAGCCTTTGACCAGACCTAGTAACATATCTGCATCCAGAAAGCCGGAATAGAAGAGCATTTCGCTGAAGTTGGCAGGGGGGGTACGGGTTCGGATTATAGGTATCCACATGGGTGCCTGAAACCAGACCAGCGCATCATCTCCCTCTGCTGCGAGGGCCGAGGTTTTAGAGAGATCTTTTACCGCCATGGCGACGCTATGGCCAGCGTGGAGAAACCATCTGGCCAAGGGTAGCAATGAGGAAATGTGGCCTAGTCC
>JBEVXT010000599.1:0-3607 GCA_040505955.1 Sedimenticola sp.
ACTTTAGCCTTTTCTGTGTTAAAGTTTTTGCTCAAGCTTCTATCACGGTCAATATAGTACATCCACCGTTCTTTCACACATTTATCAGCTAGTGGTACCCGCCCCACGGTCAAGGTCAATGTTGCTAAAAATAGATTTTACTCTGAAATATGCCAGTGGGGGCATCCGTGTCCCATGGACACATTTTTAGTTTTTTTCTTTATGACCTTAGCTGTTGAAGGGACGTTAAACCATACATATTTCAATTTAAAAAAAAAAAACGGCTATTGGATTGGCGAAAGCCGGGCAGCGGGCGGCGTCCACAATCATTATCTTCAAGACTAATCAGAGCTCCAGTTAAGGTGCGTATTTGCGTAATAACGCATTAAGATATACTAAAAAACGCATTGAAATGAAAAAACAGGCGTACAAATACGTATTGATAAAAACGCAAAACGCGAACAATCACGATTCCTTGCGTAATTCCGAATTTGAATGTCAGAAAAATCGAGCACATCCAATCTTCGCGCTGGATCTCGATTGCAAATATGTCTCGTCAGTGGAGCTTACTACCAAACCGGAACCAATTTATAAACAAATATTCTCGGGGTAAATAAATGCTCATTGAAACTATGAACGATAATCATCGCACTATTTTGTGTCCGCTCTGTATCTCCCTAACTGGTGGACTGATTTTGAAATAACTTCGCACAATTGTTCACCACATCGAGACGACATGCAGAGCACTACTTTCGGCCACGTCGGTTCAATGTCATACTTTGAGGTCAAATGTCATGTCCGTGCTATGTTGTGTCCGTTCTGTATCTGCCTAACTGGAGGAGGGATTTTGAAATAACTTGGCACAAATGTTCACAATATAGAGACAATTTGCAGAGCTTCCAGCCACATCGGTTCAAGGTCAGAGGTCAAATGCGTGCAAATACACAAATGTTCATTATCTCTGTGTCCAGGCTGCTAGTGGGGGTATTCGTGTGCCGACAGGCCACATTTCTAGTTATAATGTATAACCCAGTGATCATCCAGCATTCGTGGTGTATAGTTAATTGTGAATTAGGCTTAAGTGGTATGGGGGCTAGCGTTTTTATAACACACACAACAAGTAGTAGGGGCATATACTGTTCTGTATGCATGTTGCAATTTCATTGTGTCTGTAACAAATCGTGTACTTATTTCAAGTTTGTATCTTGTACACTATTTGACCTAGTATTTTGAAATGTTCCAAGTAGGTAGTAGGTACAGCATTGCCCAAACATGTGTTGCGAAAAAAAGTATATCATTGTGACCTACTTTTCTTTTATATATGTCACAGACCAAGAAGTTTCAAAAATGGAATCGGACTTATAATTTATACATTGAAGGTATATGAAACTTTATGAGAAGGGACATCATGATGCAAATACATGTCACTATGACCTACTTTTCTTCAGTCTCGGTCACAGATTTATAAATCTTGATGAGTTGGCTCCTGGTCTACACCTTGTACTTTACTTTACCAAATGTTTTGAATCTTTTTCAATCAGTCGACAAATTCACTATGTAGGTATACAACATATTTTTAAGTTATCGCTTACTGACAAATGAAGTGGCTGTGGTGCAGGTTGTATTGATGCTGATGGAGATGGCAGCACAGTTTGTGGTGCTAGTTATAGTCCATAGTTGTATGCATCTTTCATTTTAGGAGCAAGTGCTTGACGTCAACGCCACAGGCGAGGTGGATATGGACGAGGTAATTATTGTATCTGGGCACATAATTAAAGCGACTGTGTCTCAGATACAAGCAAATGGCGTACATTTTTGAAAAGTGTGCTGATTCACTACGCTTCTGTCTGTAGCGACTAAATACACCACATTTTCCCGTCAATTCCTGTTAGTGTCACCATAATCACGATACTCGCGCGTTACAAATGCAGCAAATGGCGTAAAATATTGCGAAGGGAGATAACAATAAGCCTATTTCGAGCCCAGTTCGTGGACTCAATAAATTGCCATTTCTACTAAATTCTATGTTGTATATGCTCGTTAGACACCTGAAACCTTTTGAGCATAATATCCGTTCGCCGAAGCTAAGAATGAGTGATTTATGTGAGAGGAAGCGATTTTATCTGCCGGATTTTTCAGAAAAACTACCGTGTGTGACGGTGTTTTTTTTCTCAGTATTATAAATGATTGTTTCTATCATTTGCCCACTTTGTCAGCGATATGACTTGGTCAGATGGACTTAGAATACCCATACAAATATTGCAATATACTGAAACAGTACTTTCAAATGTTACGCCATTTGCTTTTTTCTGCGATTCAGTGGCTTTAAGGCCAAAAGAACTAATATTATTATATGTTTTTGTGGGGTGTGTACATCCACCCATCCATTTATCTATGGAAGTGGTATGAGATCAGTTCACAGTAATCCCTGCTTCTTGTAGATGGCAGAGTATTGGATAGTATTGTGTTTTCTAGTCCGACGGCAGACTTTAATTTCCGAACAGGCTTTTCTCCAAACACAGTATGTCTTAAAAAGGTGATCGTACCCCCACCCCTGACACACATGTTGTACTGGTTGTACCTAGTGACAAAGCTATCACAACCTTGCTTTTAAACACAGGAAAAGTCTAATTAAATAAAGTTGTTACTGATGTATGTATCTTTCATTTAGGAGCAAGTTGATGACAGTGAGGTGACAGAGGAGATGGAGCACATTGATGACAGTGAGGTGACAGAGGAGACGGAGGAGGACGTTGACGACAGTGAGGAGACGGAGGAGCACGTTGATGACAGTGAGGTGACAGAGACGGATATGGATGAGGTAATTATGGTCAATGCAAAATAGTGAGTATAATATACCCGAAGTAGCCTGAATAGCCCAGCAAAACAAATATAACTCTTGCAAACACACGGCAAGCGTACATCGGTAATCGTAGACCCTTCAACAAACTAACAATGTGCGCTCACTCTACGACTAGTGGTGTAAGGTCCCCAAAACTAACCAAAATGTAAGAAAATCCATAATGAAAAAAATGCCTCACAAATCGTCACAACGGCCACGAACTATTTTGATGTACTCGCTTTATCATAGTCTCTTTGCATAATACGCAAGTGCTGTATTGGCCATAATACGATATGGTGTTCTACAATCCAGATAGTTTTTAAAAGTGTTCGCCTCGTCGGGAGCATTTGTCGGTTTTACTGACCCAACTAGTTATATTTCTGTGTTTAGCATCTTGGGGGAGGGAATTGGTTTAACATCTTGATTTAGCAAAACTTAAGTTCATGCAAATAGCTTAAATAGTAAATATCTTTCACCTTTAATAAATGTTGTGCGTTAAAGCTATCAAATGTTTTGTGGGGAACACCAAAGGAACCACACCCATGTAGTCTATAACTACAAGATGTTGCGGTTACCAATTAACAGGTTAAAGAGGTGGAGAAGGCCAAGAAATCAAGACAAAGCAAGACTCGGCTGCAGGATTCTGTAAGTATATACACACTTGATACAGTAAGCATTGAAATAACCAGCTATACAAGAACCGAGTCCAAATAGCTGACTGGCTAAGATGTTGCATTTCAAACCTGGATTTGTGAGTTTGTCGACTGAATAGTTGTATTACATATT
>JBEVXT010000600.1:0-1827 GCA_040505955.1 Sedimenticola sp.
ATGCCTTTGCTAATGACGGAGGGAAAAACTTCGACCAGGAAGCAGCTGACCTGGCATGGGAGAGAACACTCGCCTTTCTTGACAGTACCCTGAAGAGCGACTGATCAGTCTCTGTGTAGGGCTAACTCGGATAGACCCAATAAATATATCGTGATTGCGGTAGTGTTTTATAGTGAAGTTTGTATAGAGCCTGCGGACAAATTAAATAATATCCGATAAATACACAGATCTAATCACCAAATTGTGATGTCATTTGTAATTTCATCTGAAAATTAAGCTTGCATGGATTGTCAGGGGATGGTAGAAGTTGAGCGAGTGGAATTAATAGCCTTCAATTTTAAGGTTATTTGCAGCACCCATGCTCGTAGCTTGGAGCATTAGGCCTTCACTACGGCGATCAAGCTGGGTTTGGAGCAATAAGTTCTTACAATTGCTTCTATGAAGCGGGACTGTGATCATGCTGGGCCATACACTTTTGGTGTGGATATGGATTTCTGTCCCTTTACTCGGATCTACCGGTTTTGTTTTCGGTGGTGACAGAAAACTTTGACAAGGGACATCACTATTATGTATAGGGAATATCTAAAGCCACTGGTCTGTTTGGCGCTACTCGCACCGCTGGCGGCACCTACAGCAGCCTCAACCATAGTGAGCGGTTCGGACTATTTTCACACAAAATCGGCATTCCTTGTAATGTCGCCGGGTTCGCCGCATCCGTTAGATGGCTGGTATAGTGGTGTACCCATAATAGGTGCTGCAGATACCATCGTGCAGCGACAAGGAGATTGCATTCTGAATTTGGGAACTCCCGGTTCATCTTGCAGTGTGGCTATTGAGCTTGTTGGACTTTCGCTGGTGAAGGATTTAAATTCCGATATATTGGTCAGAGAGAGCCAGACTACGGCCAGTACTGGAGCTATGACGATCAAGAGTGACGGCACTGGTAATGGAGGAACCTTCGATTCGTTTTTTGATGTGTTTTTTGATGTCAGCACGGATAATGGGGTCAATTGGATGGACAATGCTGGTACCAAAACTTTCACCCAGTCCGGTAGCGAATGGATGACAACGAGTACAAGCTATATTCTGGCAGGTCTGGTTGGTGATCAAGATGCCGACTTTCACACCAATTTAGCAGCTGGACAGTTTGATTTTTATCTGGTTGGAGATGGGGTGCATGATGCAGGTGATGGATCTATGCATATAGTCGAGCCAGTTCCCATTCCCGCAGCACTATGGCTTTTCGGTTCCGGCTTGTTAGGGCTAATCGGAATATCAAGACGCAAGAAAACGGTTTGACAATCTCATACACGGCCCCAGCAGGGGCCGTTTTTGCATGTGACACATGGTAACAGGAAACCGACACCTAGCAGCCCGTCCCAGAAGTTTTGACCACTATGTTGGCAATTTAGCCTACGTTTCGCACCATTGAAAAACAACTTCAGAATTGTTGCCCCATTTTTTTTGACACCCTATATTGCTTACGCAAACACCCACCATCGATCACAAAGAGCACTAAGTGATAATGAGAGTTACCAGCAGCTTCTCTCTGTGTGATCTGTGGTTCTCCGTGTCTTCTTGGTAAATTGCTCCTGCATTACTTTAACTCTTGCATCCATGCAGTCGTGCGTTCCGAAGTTAATATTATTTGATTCCGACCCCATCTGTTGAGGCCCTGTGATCAGAATGTCTTGATGTAGGTGGCCAACAGAAGCCGCTGAGGCGCCTCGATTTCGGGGAAACTGGACATGATGTGACCCCCTTTTTCTATCTTTTCGGCGATCTCTGTGATCGATGCTTCGGTATCGGCAAGCTTCAGGATCAGAC
>JBEVXT010000601.1:0-21916 GCA_040505955.1 Sedimenticola sp.
AACAGGGTGCAGTTGAGCGGTGGTTGGAGTACCTGCCGTTTATTCTGAATGCCGTTGGTGATTGAGCGGAACAGTGGAATTGTCCTGAAACGGCGAGGTATTTGCCGGGTGTAGGGCGCTGACTACTCTGCCTGAATAAAGTGATGAGAATATAGCGGGATTAATCGCAACATTAACGTAACTATTCATCACGGTAATCCGGAACTCAGGAGCGAACTTTTTCGCGAAGAGCACGTATCTTAGTCCATCGCGAACAAGTTCGTTCCTACAACACCGTTGTTCCACCATAACTTTGGTTTTCGGGATTTTGGTACAGGGCCGGTTTAAGATCAAAAAGGTACAAAATACGAGTTTAGGGCCGCGGAAAAAAATAACTATCCAATCTTGCTTGTCTTTTGGCCCAGCTTCGGCGTTGCGACAAGGGTTACATAGAACGACTATGCGCTCCTTGTCGCGCCTTGAATCTGAGCCAAAATCCGGCGCAATCATCGGATAGTTATTTATTTCCGAGGCTCTTAGATCTGTGTTTAATAGCCATGCTTAGCTGATTACCAAGAGTTGATGGCGTGCTCAAGGCTGGCAGTTTGCTCCATTATTTCATCGAACGAGGGAGGCTCGTCGTACATCATATTTGCCTTCAGCATCTCCGTGTAATCTACACGCAGCTCATCCAATAGCTCACCGGATGGAGTCATCTGGAGCTCACCATCCAGGCAAGCCTCATAATTGGCATATGAGCAATAGAAGAAAACCTGCTTGTGATTTACGACATCTTCAAGGAGTGTTCTGTTGCTGATAGCCTCCTGCCCAACCTTGTGCTGAGCAAGCTTCACCATGTCATACCAGTGCCGGGACATGCGAGCAGGGTTTGCTTTCAGCTGCTTTCGATTGCACTCCACATGGATCAGGGTCGCCTTCTCCCAGAAGGTGCGCTGTGGTGAGAGCACAACAACCTCTGCGGACGGGAAGTCAACAGAATCTACGACGAACGCAGCATCTGGGGCCACCACGTGTATCTCGTTTGGATCGATAACATTGCGGCCACCGAGCTCGATCAAGATGTGACGCTTGATGTAGTCACTGCCTTCCTTGACTACGGAAGGGTAGAGAACCCAGATCTTTTCTCCGTCGCCAGAAATATTGATGCTGTACTCCTGCTGATTTGGGAGCTCGTGCAGCTTGGACTCAATGTAAGGAGCTACAACCTCATAAGCATACTCTTTGACGTAGCCCTTCAGCCTGTCGCTGTATTTCCTGATGGCACCTTTGCTCGTCCCTTCTGCAAACGGATTAAAGTCGTCATCGAACGCCCTGTAATCAAGGGTAACGTCGACATCTTCTGAGAAGCGATTGATCGCTCCGTAGACCTTGGACAGAGATGTACCTCCCTTGAAAGCCATGGGGTGTGCGTCAGGCATGGTGAAGAGTGTCTGGAGCCCCCAGCACACGAACACGTCCTTCTCGACAAACTCTCTGGCAAGATTCCGCTGTCTGGCGGTGTAGTCGATAATCTCGCCGCGTTCCTCGACAGAGAGGTGCAGAAACTGATCAGACATGTGCGATCCTAGCGCCGTACTGTTTAAGTGCTTCCGACATCCAGGCTGGCATGCTTGAGTTCATCAACTCACTAAGCTCTTTCTGCGACAGCTGCTCAGCGATAGTGCTGATTGTGTGCTCGTTCATGTTCTTCTCACCAGCATACCAGAGCGCAGACAGCGCCATACCAGAGCGCTTTCCAGCCAGTTGCAGCTTTCGGTTGCTGGCATGCTTCAGAGTGACCGTGGCTCCACGGACATTGATCTCCCGAGAAGGGCCGCTGGTATAGTAGATCGGTTTCATCGGAACCTGAGTGGAGAGTCTGAGCCGGTTGGCCGCAACAGCACCGTAAACCTGGAGAGTCTCACCTCGCTCCTTGGCCATAGCCTCGACAATCTCCTCAGCACTGGGAAGCACCTCCTTGACGTATTTACCTTTCTTGGGGCGAGCATACACCCCGCGAATGATGCGAAGAATCCGCCCTTCCTCTGCCAGTCTATGCAGTGCCATGTCGACAGATGCACGGGAGCCCAGCTTAAGGAAGCGTGTACAGCTAAACGGCTCAGCGCGAGGGATTCTCTGGATGCGCTTACGAATTGTCTCTGCTACTGACATAAGCTCCTCTCCTAATATGTTAGAAATTATAGCACTATTTTCTAACATAGAGTAGATGAACTATTCTATGTATATCAATGGGTAATAAGTTATTTATACAACACAGATATTTGTAGTGTCTATGATTTACAGTAATCAAGCGCACCCGGGGCAGAATGACTGGACTCAGTAGGCAGCCGGATGCCTCTTTGCGTCGATCTGGGCCATGCTGCTTGCCAGGATCTATGAGATCAATCCGCTGGTCTGCCCACGGTGTGGAGGGGAAGTGAGGATTATTGCTTTGACGTACAGGGATGTACTAATGCTGCGGGAGGCATGCCTACAGGGATGTAGGTAGTAGAGTAACGCAGGAGCAGTTACCGAGGATGCTGGGAGCAGCCGTTACTGAGCGGGAGCCCGTAGGACGTATCCTGCGGCATATCGTGGAGCCGGATAGTGCGCCGGAGGTCTCACCTGCCCGTGGTCCACCGGATTTTTTCCTGGAGTTGGATCAGAGTCAGGCGTGGTCTGATGATGTAGTTGACCCGGTTCCAGAATTAGAATATGACCAGACGGTGAGCTGGTAGGTAATCCCGCCGCCACACAAAAATTGCAGGTACTTCTTGACCAGGAATGGGTTGTTTGCGCTTCAGATTCAGTTTGACGGGGTATTGGGGTGGATTTCCACCGTTATACCGGCATGGGGCAGGGAAAGAAGTGCTTTGTGCCCGCTAAAATCAAAAAAATCCATGAAAAATCATGTGGAGGTGACAGTAATACATTGCTGGATGTAGTGAAATAGGTTGATTTTGTGGGTTGAAATTCCTATCCTATTGCAGAATAGAGTTCCCACCGAGGGGGCAGACATAGACGGGACCAGGGACAGTGGCGGAATTTGAATTCGACGTTTTTCTCTCGCACAACAGCAGTGACAAGCCACTGGTGCGGAAACTCAAGCAGGCACTGGCCGAGGCCGGACTTAAGGCCTGGCTGGATGAGGACGAACTACGCCCTGGATTCAATTGGCAGCCACTGCTCGAAGAGGGGGTACGCACATCCCGGAGCATTGCCGTGCTGATTGGACCGGATGGTCTGGGGCCCTGGGAGAGAGAGGAGATGGAAGGCGCCCTGCAACTGGGGGTCCGGGAAAAGCGACCGATTATTCCAACCCACTTGCCCGGCTGTTCACAGCCACCGGATCTGCCCCTGTTCCTGGGTATTCGCACCTGGGTCGATCTGCGTGGTGGTTACACGGAAAAAAACATAGGCCGCCTGATCTGGGGTATCACCGGAGAAAACCCGGATTCCCTCAGACAGGAGACGGAGGCGACACAAGAGACACCCACCGGCCCAGCCCAACTCTGGCCGGAGCACCCAACCACCCAAAACGACGCCCCAACCAACGGCTACCAACGCCTGCATGAAATCCACGCAAAAGGCGAACTGCCCGCGGGCGACGAACGCAACCAGCTGTGGCAGTCGGTCAGGCGAAATCGCCCCGCCTCGTTCCACCAATGGCAGCTTGCCAGCCTGGCCCGCTGGAGCGCCCCCGAATACCGGGAGGTGGAGGAGCGCTTCACCCCCCTGCAGGTCAACCTGCGGGTGCGCGAGAACGAGGAGGCCCCGGCGGAGAAACAGCAACTCTCCTTCGACTCCCTGACCAAGGCGATGCATGCGGTGTTCGATGAGCAGATGGCCACGGCGGCAGTCATCTTTGCACCACCCGGCGGTGGCAAGAGTACCCTGCTGCGCCACTATCAGCTCAATCAGGCGCAGGACAACACGGCCGGCGAACGGCTGGTGTTCTACGCCCAGTTGCGTGACTATCGCCCGGCCGACAGCAAGGACACCAAAGACAGCAACCCGGCACTGCACTGGCTGGAGTCCCTGTGGCGCAGTGAGACCCGTGAGGCCCCGTCACTGAGTGCCTTCCTGCGTCATGGCAGTCTGACCCTGCTGCTGGACGGTCTGAACGAGATCCCAAGGCGCAGCGACGAAGAGTACCGGGCACGGGTCGCCGAGTGGCGGAAACTGGTGGAGAGCGTCGAGGACAATCACCCCGGGGTGCGCCTGCTGTTCACCTGCCGGCCGCTGGACTACTCCCAGCGCCTGGATACCGGGCGGCACACGCGCCTGCCGGAGATCGAGATCCAGGCGATGGAGCCAAAGCGCATCAAGGCCTTTATCGAAAAACGCTTTGAGAAGGCCATCGCCATCCAGCTCTGGGATCAACTGTACGACAGTCCATCGCTGAAACTCTACAGCTCACCCTACTACCTGAACCTGCTGTTGGGCCAGGTGGACACAGGGGCAAAGGCGGTCACCATTCCGCAAAACCGGGCCGACCTGTTCAGCGGCATGGTAAGGGAGCGCCTGCGCCGGGAGTGCCATCGGGGAAATCCGCGTTTCGACAACACCGCACTCCTGGCCGAGCGGGACCGGACAGCCATCCTGAATGACCGGTTACGGGGCAACCGGCTGCCCGACGAGACCTCCCTCTTTGCCGCACTGTCCACCCTCGCCTTCCATATCCAGGACGCCGCTGGCAGCAACGAACGCTGGGGCACCCGACGCCGGGGCGAGGCACGTCGAACGATGGAGACGGCATTGGAGCAGCAACTGCCCGCCGATAACTATCTGGATGCTGGCTGCGACCTCGGTCTGTTCGAGGACGATGCGGCCCAGGCCGGTGACATCCGCTTCATCCACCAGCAGATGCAGGAGTATTTCGCCGCCTGGGTGCTGGCGGAAGAACAAGACCTGGAGCGACTCACCCTGCCCTGGACTGGCGAGGAGCTGGGCAAGGACGCCACCGAGGCGCTGCTGGCCCAGGGCGGCGACGACGACCTGCCCGAACTGCCCAACAGCGGCTGGGAGGAGTCGGCGCTGATTGCCGCCGGGCTCTGCGACTCTCCTGATGACTTCATCCGCACCCTGATACCGGCCAACCTCCCACTGGCCGGGCGCTGTGCCGCTCAGGCAGGCACGGTGATAGACGAGGCGTTGCGCAGCACCCTGCAGCAGGCGCTGATCGAGCGCAGTCGGGAGCCAAAGGCCGACCTGCGAGCTCGCATCGAGGCGGCAAAGGCGCTGGGTGAGCTGGGTGACCCGCGTCTGCAGTCACCCACGCTGAAGCTTACCACCGAACTGCTGCTGCCAAAGTTCGCAACCATCGAAGGCGGCAAATACCGCATCGGCGGCGACCCCGAGGGTGATGCCGATGAAAAGCCCGCCCAGAAGTTGACCCTGCCCCCCTTCGAACTGGCCTGCCACCCGATCACCCAGGCGGAGTTCGACTGTTTCGTCCGCGCTGGCGGCTACCGTGAGGATGCCTGCTGGCCCGGCCGGGCACTGCAGTGGCGCAACGGCGAGATCGGCCAGGAGGCCACTCAACAGCAGGTTCGCAAGAATCGACAGACGATCCTTGATGCCCTGGGCCGAGAGGCCACTGCGGAGCAGATCAGGGATCGCTACTCACTCTCTCTGGCCAGTGCCAAATCGTGGCGGGAGCGTGTCGGTGCCGATGACGACGAGTTCGATACCTGGCTGCCGGAGAACTATCCACCACCCGATGGCCCCTTTAGCGAACCCGCCCTCTGGCGCTCGCCGGGTTGGAGCAACCCGGCCCAGCCGGTGGTGGGCGTCTGCTGGTACGAGGCTCGGGCCTACTGCCTCTGGCTGAACGCCCGGTTGGGGGACGACCGTTACCGCCTGCCCAGCGAGGCCGAGTGGGAGGCGGCAGGCCGGGGTTCGGCCGAGTGGCGGCGCTACCCCTGGCCGGGTGCCTTTGAGCCCCTGCGGGCCAATACGGCGGAGACCCGGCTGGGGGTCACCACGCCGGTGGGTGTGTTCCCCAACGGGGCCACGCCGGAGACGGGGCTGCAGGATATGGCCGGTAACGTCTGGGAGTGGACCGCCACGCCCTGGTCTGAAGGGGATGCATGGCAACCCGCCCTGGGGTCTGGCGAAGGCTCTCCGGCCGAGCGGCGTGTGGTGCGCGGCGGTTCCTGGTACGGTATTCGGGGCCGGGCGCGCCTCGGCTCTCGTCCCCGCTTCGATCCAGTCTTCCGCTACTTCGTTCTGGGTTTTCGGTTGTGTCGCGCGTCCCCCATTTGACCTCTGTTCACTGAACAGGGAGCGCAGCGACCGCCACCGTGCGCAGCGCGGTCGGATTTTTTTTTGCGCTTCTTCCCGTCCGGGACCATACTGGGCGGGCTGCTCTTCGGAGCAGTGGGGTCATCCGGCAAACGAGCGGCGGGTGGTGCGCGGCGGTTCCTGGAACAATATTCAGGGCCGGGCGCGTCTCGGCTATCGCAACCACAACGATCCAGACAATCGCAACAACAATCTGGGTTTTCGGTTGTGTCGCGCGTCCCACATTTTTCCCCGACTGCAAAGGCTGTTCGTGTGGGTTGCGGGCGGCGGGTTCAGGGGGGGTGCAAATCGCCCCTGCGCTTCCAAAAGCACGTCCCGGCCACGGCTTGGCGTTGAGGCGCAGTTAGTTTAAATGGCGCGGAATGGTCCCGTCTGCACGAGGCGTGCCTCGTCAGGCAGATATAAAACCAGGGCGCTGCCTGGGTTCGTCCCCGTAGCGCCCGCCTATTTCAGCGGTTCCGGTCTGATCCGGGATTCGAGACCACCACCGAGTAAAGTTAAATAAAGGGGTCAAGTATCATATTGACGCATTTATAGGCAAAGGGAGGGTAGGAATTTCAACCCATAAAATCAACCAAAATCACGATATTCAGCAGAGGTATCACCCACCAGCCCCACGGATTTTGGCGAAAGTGATTATGCTGATATCCCGCCAGACACCGAAAACACCGAAAAAAGGGATTGTCTCTCCCTATAACCCATCAACTGGGGAAAAGAAGCACAAGAAGGCTTGGCACAGGCCTTAACTACGCCTGCGAATTTGTATACTCATTTTGGAAGCAGAGAGCTACCAGTTCACCGTCTGGTCATATTCGAATTCCGGAACCGGGTCAACTACATCATCAGACCACACCTGACTCCGATCCAGCTCCAGGAAAAAATCTGGTGGCCCACGGGCAGGTGAGATTTTCGGCGCACAGTCTGGCTCCCCGATATGGTGCAGGATACGTCCGACAGGCTCCCGTTTGGTAACCGCCGCTCCCGGCATCCTCGGTAACTGCTCCTGCGTTACTCTACTACCTACATCCCTGTAGGCATGCCTCCCGCAGCATTAGTACATCCCTGTACGTCAACGCAATAATCCTCATTTCACCACCACACCTTGGGTAGACCAGCGGATTGATCTCATAAACCCTGGCAAGCAGCATGGCCCAGATCGAAGCAAAGAGGCAACCGACTGCCTGCTCTTCTCTCTCCCCTGCTTTTGACTTATTCGCACTCACCACGCTTTCGCCGGTAACCGGCTGCCCTGTCCTGTTTGTCAGCTGTTCTTGTAGTGGCGCATTCGGTGCCAATACCCCATGGTAGCAGTGGCGATGCCGCCGGGGTGGCGGTATCAGGAGGGCAATCTCATCCCGTGTCTCTTCGCCATCTTTTGGCACTTCACCACCGGTGAGTGGAGACAGTACATTCCCACCCTGGAGAAAGTGGAGGCGGTGATCCTCTACTACCTCACCGGTATCTTCACCCACGCCCCTCATCCGTTCAGACAGACCACCCTGCACAAACACAACCCACTACAGCGTCTCGCCTATCTCTTCGTTAAGTTGATGATCAATCCCCTGCTGTGGTTCAGTGGACTGCTCTATATGTTCTACAGCGATTGGAGCGACTGGGGACTGGGTTGGCTGCCCCTGGAGTGGGTGGCGCTGCTGCATACCCTTGGCGCCTTTATGATGCTGATCTTCCTGGTGGTTCATCTCTATCTGATTACCACAGGACACACTCCCACAGCCCACATCAAGGCGATGATCAGCGGCTGGGAGGAGGTTGAAGATTGATCCTGCGACACGCTCTTTACCTTTTGTCGTTTCTTACGCTTTCCGGCGCTGCGGCCGCTTCCGGTCTGGGTGATGCTGCAGCAATTCCTCACGTTGGCGACAGGGCGCGGGAGGGTTACCTCAACTACCAATACGCCTATCAACACAAAGCGTTCGCCATCGCCCCGGGCGGTGGCTGGGCGTGGCGTGCAGATGCTCCCTCTGCTGCAGAAGCGCAAGCGGCGGCACTTGCCGGCTGTGCCGGAAATACAAGACGAAAGTGCGCACTCTACGCAGTTGATAACCAGGTGGTGTTCGATGTCGAACGCTGGCCCACCCTGTGGGGCCCCTATCCAACAGCGGAGGAGGCGGCCAAACAGCCCCAAGGCAGTAAACCGGGTGAGCGCTTCTACGACCTCACCTTTCGTGATCCCCAGGGTCGGAGAGGGCAACTCTCTGATTTCAGCGGTAAGGTGGTGCTGGTTCACTTCTGGGGCTCCTGGTGCCCCCCCTGTCTGCGGGAGCTGCCGCAACTGGAGAAGCTGTGGATTGAGCTGGAAAAGAAGCATCCCGGTAAGGTGGAGATGGTGCTGCTACAGGCGCGTGAACCTTTCTCAAAATCCCAGGAGTGGGTAAGCCAGAAAGCGCTTCACCAGCTGCCGCTCTATGACTCCGGTGTGGCGGGGGAGGGGGATCACCTGTTCACCCTGGCTGATGGCTCGAAGATAGCAGACCGGCAACTCGCGGCTGTTTTTCCCAGCAGCTATGTTATCGATGGTAACGGTGTCACGCTCTTCAGAAAACAGGGTGCCGTTGAACGGTGGTTGGAGTACCTGCCGTTTATTCTGAATGCCGTTGGTGATTGAGCGGAACAGTGGGATTGTCCTGAAACAGCGGGGCATTTACCGGGTGTAGGGCGCTGACTGCTCTGCCCGAATAAAGTGATGAGAATATAGCGGGGTTGGTCGTAACATTAACGTAACTATTCAGCACGATAATCCGGAACTCAGGAGTAGGAGCGAACTAAAGAATGGGGTCTTTCATTGTGCGTTGTCAACGATTTCATTATTGAAAAGCTCCGCTGACGCAGGGCTTTTACCTTACCGCTTCACTGGTGTTACCACCAAACACCTCTTCATCACCCAGACCAGTGGAATTTCTTCTGTGGCTATTATCAAGAACCAATACCCTCAATTTCGATTACTTTCCCAAACCGCTGAAAATCCTTGACGTTATGAGTCAACAAACAAGGAACGAAAAAAGGACTCAGAGCCCTTTTATCCCAGTTGGATTGCGCGTTTCGTTGGAATCCGCTTTCGCGGGCGGAAGCAGTCGGCAGCTTGTCAAGAACCAGTAATAGCTGTACAGTATTCATGTACATATACTTGAGGATATTTCCGATGCCGACGCAAACGACTTACACCGACGCCAGGGCTCATTTGGCGAAATATATGGATACTACGGTCTCCACGCGGGAACCGGTCATCATCCACCGCCGAAACGGGGAGGATATCGCCCTGATCGCTGTTTCCGAACTGGAGAGCCTCATGGAAACCGCCCATCTGCTGCGCTCACCCAAGAACGCCGAACGTCTGATATCCGCTTTGTCCCGGGCTCGTGAAGGTGGGGGCGCCGCCCAGGATGTGGACGACTTGCGCGCAGACATGGGTCTCGATGGCAAATAGTCACGCACGGACGGCGGTTTTCCAGCAGGAATTCCGCGAAGACCTAAAATTCTGGGTGAAGACCCACCGCAAGACCGCCATCCGCGTACTCGACCTCGTGGAAGCCGTGCTGCGCGACCCGTTTGAAGGAATCGGCAAACCGGAGAGGTTGAAATATCTGGATCCCGATACTTGGTCACGGCGCATTACCCAGGAACACCGACTCGTTTACCGCGTCACCGGCGAGCGGATCGATTTCCTCCAGGCGCGTTACCACTATTGATTCGGCCCCTGGACGAATCATGAATTCATAGAGGAATTCGGGGGACAGTATACTTTAGAGGAATTCGGGGGACAGTATACTTAACTTAAGTTTAGGGGAGGTAATTTCAAAACTCCGAAAACCAGAGAGCTTCTTGGCTTTCTGAAGTCAAAAAGAAGGCGTGTCTGGCCCCCATTGGTTACAATGGGGTGCGCTTAAACAACCAAACAAAAGGACACTCATCATCTTTGCTGTGTCAAGAGATGGGTGTCCATTCTTTTATTGCAGCCACCCTCCATGGCCAGCTCGATAATATTCTCAGGATCGAAATAAATCGGATTGGGAGCAAAGGAGGCACCTCCCGAGTGCTCCACTCCCTGATCCACTGGCAGGATAGAGAGGTAGCCACTGCCGCCCAGGCGACCGTGGTTATACATGGCCTGCAGGTTGCGCAGTACGGCGGCAGGACGTGCCTTCTGCGCTACCACCCGGTCAATATAGTCCGGCCCCGGTGCGGAGATCATTTCTCCGGGGATGCCCCGGCAGGTGTGCCTTAGAAGATAGTCAGCCTCATCTCCCAGCAGTGTTAACAGATCACGCATGACACACCTTTCCTTGCATAAGCAACAATGGTACAAACAAGGATAGTCGATTATGTGCAACATGAACCGGCGGCTAAAGGATTTCTCAGCGGGTTCTCAATCGCTATGCTGGTAGACTGCAACCTTGAGCCAGAAACAATGAGATAGGATGTGGGTAGTGAGCAGCGAGACCATCGATACAATCTGTCCGTTATGCCAGTCAGTAGAGGCCAGTCATTATTACCGGGACAAACGCGACTATTTTCAATGTCCAGTTTGTGCTCTTGTCTTTGTCCCTCCCCTCCAGTATTTAACGCCCCAGGAAGAGAAAGCGGAGTATGACTTGCATGAGAATACAGCAGATGATCCAGGCTATCGCCGTTTTCTCGGGCGTCTTTTTGTCCCGCTGTCACGGCGATTAGCGCCTGGTAGTTCAGGTCTTGATTTTGGCTCTGGGCCAGAGCCCACGCTCTCTAAAATGTTTGAAGAGGCCGGGCATACCATGGCGATCTATGATCCATTCTATGCGCCGGAATCGGGCAAACTGCAACGGCAATACGACTTCATTACTGCATCCGAAGTAGTGGAACATTTGCATCATCCACGACAGGAGCTTGAGCGGCTCTGGTCCTGCCTGAAGCCCGGTGGCACCCTCGGTATTATGACCAAACGCGTGATCGATAGAGATGCCTTTTCTTCTTGGCACTACAAAAACGACCCAACACACGTCTGTTTTTTTTCAATCGAAACCTTCCGGTGGTTTGCCAGCTATTGGGGAGCGACGCTGACCATTCCAGAAAAGGATGTTGTTCTGTTTACCCAGTCTATCCTGTCATCTTCCTGAAGTGCCTTCTCCCGTAGGGGGGTGCCTGTTTTTAGGTGGGCGCCGCATAGGGAAAATCCAACAAAAGCAGTTGCTAGTAAATGGTCTAAACTAAACACTAGGGTCTGGAGTAGCTGCTTTCAGTGGCTATTTTGAATAGGCTTGAAATTTACTCCCCTTACGGGTGATCAATGAATCATGTCATCTATTTGTCTGAATGGGTACGGGTGTGGCTTTGTGGCTTTTACTCCATGTTAAGGTCGCATCAATAGAAGGATAAAGACCAGGACACCCAAAAGTAAATTCCTATACCTAACGATGAAAATGAAACCTAAAATCTGTCGATTATTTTTTCAAAAAAAGATCATTCTCCTATTCCTTATTTTCATGGTTTTTCACAATCACGCCTGTTTTGCTGCGGAAAGCACGGTACAAAATAGAAAAACCATCCTGGTATTGCATACATTGCAGACTCAAAGACCCTGGGTGTTGTTGTTTAACCGTTATCTAAGTGAATATCTGCAGCAAGCTGATTTACCCTCTTATAGCCTTGATATTGAAAATCTGGATTTAATAAAATACAACAACCGGTATCACAAAACATATTTAAAAAAAATGCTGCTACATAAATACAAGGAATCACCCCCCGATATCATAATCGTGGTCATTGGCTCGGGGATCAAGTTTGTCATTGAAAATGATCTATTTCCAGATGTTCCAAAAATATTTGTGGCGCCAATCACATCAGAATTTCAAAATATTCCAAATTCGACTTCAATTTTATATGGCTACGATCATAAGGGCAATCTCGCGCATGCCCTTGAGTTGATGCCTGATACAAGGAAAATCTATGTGGTCGCAGGAAGTGGCTCGGTGGATAAGCGTAGTGTGGCCGAGTTCAACAAGAAGACAGCGGATTTTAAAACTCGGGTTGTATTTGAATACTTGACTGAGATGGATGTTGACAAGCTTATGGTTCGTGTTGCAAATCTTCCCCCAAACTCCTTTGTATATTACCTGCCATACACATTCGACCCTCACGGCAGGACGGTTATTGGACTGGATATGGTCAGACGGCTTGGAGAAAGAACGAATAGGCCAGTATTCACGTACCTAGACCTATTTGCACTAAATACCGGCATTTTGGGTGGTAGGGTTACAACGACTCGATCCCGAGCCGCTTCTGCCGTCGATATTACTAAAAAGGTATTTCAGGGAGAACAAATAGAGTCAATAAATGAGATGCCCCAATATGTTGAATTTATTTATGATTGGGGTGAACTTGTCAAATGGGACATTGACATATCCAGATTGCCGTCAGACCGTACTATTCAAAACAGAACATATACGTTTTATGAGTTATTTAAATGGCGGATTTTGGCTGGAATTACTCTGCTGATTGCTCAGGCAGTATTCATAAGCATTTTGTTAGCTAACATTCGAAAACGAAAACTCGCTGAACTTAAATTACTGAAATATCGTGCAGAGCTGGAAGATAGAGTTAGAGACCGTACTACGGAGCTTGAAATGGCAAAGGATGATGCTGAAAATGCCAAAGAGGAAGCCATGATGGCCAGCCAGGCAAAAAGCCAATTTTTGGCCAATATGTCCCACGAACTTCGCACCCCAATGAACGCAATTCTTGGTTATTCAGAAATCATGCGACGTGATCCAATACTCAATTCTCATCACAAGGAAGATCTCACTACGATTAGCCAGAGTGGCGAACATTTACTGGCCTTAATTAATGATGTTCTTGAAATATCTAAAATCGAGGCTAAAAAAATACATATTCAATCCATAGTATTCGATCTGCGCGCCTTATTGAATGATCTATTAATCATGTTTCGGGTACAAGCCGAGGCAAAAGGTCTTGAAATTGAGTTAGAGGTTCATCCTGAGGTTTCTCGTTACATTTTTGCGGATGAAAGTAAATTGCGACAGATCCTGATTAATCTTTTTGGGAACTCGCTCAAGTTTACTGAAAATGGGAAGATTGTCATACGCACCAGGGTGCAAAAAGACGATCCACACAATATGCGACTGGTCATCGCAGTTGAGGATACAGGTGTGGGCATTGCGGAGGATGAACTCCATGAGGCATTTCAATATTTTGAACAAACCACCAGTGGGCGAGAATCCAAAGGAGGAACAGGACTAGGCTTGGCCATTAGTAAAGGGTACGCTCATATGATGGGTGGAGACATCACGGCAAGCAGTGAGGTAGGCAAAGGAAGCACTTTTGTTGTAGATATTGGATTTAAGGAAGGAGAATCGGACAACGTTCAGGAGGTGTTCGATCAACGGCGTATCGTAGGATTAGCCCCAAATCAACATCTTCCTAATATTTTAGTCGCTGAGGATAATGAAGAAAATCGAAAATTGCTGGTTCGACTACTAACGATGGTGGGATTTAAAGTCCGTGAAGCAAGAAATGGTCAGGAAGCTGTGGCTATTTGGAAGCGTTGGAATGTACAAGATAGCTCCCCACAATTAATCTGGATGGATATGCGAATGCCGGTGATGGATGGCCTGGAAGCGACTCGTCAGATTAAGTCAACAAAGCAAGGGAAAGAGACAGTTATCATTGCTTTCACTGCCAGCGTATTTGATAACGAGCGAGCGGAATGTCTGAAAGGTGGATGTGATGATTTTATGAGCAAGCCCTATCGTGAAGCTGAGATGTTCGGAAAAATTGCTAAATATTTTGGGGTTGAGTATCAATATTCGTTGGCAGAAGAAATCCTTTCTTCTGAACCACAGGAAAGACTTGAGCCAGAAGATTTTTCTGGGGTATCCAAAGAATGGCTAACCTCCCTGGAGGAGGCTTTAATCAAATTAGATCCAGAAATAATCACGGTGGTACTGAAACAACTGGCACCGGAAAACAGGAATTTATTTCGAAAACTAAATAAATTATCTCAAAATTTACAATATACCGTGATCCTTGAGTCCCTGGAAATTCATATCGATTTAACTAAGTAAAAAATGCCGGTCAAGATCAGTTATATATTTTCTGAAGTCAATTTATGGGTATCCTGCTTATTTATTTTATATTCTATTCTGAGAGGGCGAGGCATGAGTTAGATTGTACTGGCTGCCTATAAAGGCGTCAATATGATACTTGACCCCTGCCTTCCCCTGCCTTGACCTCTGCCTCTTGATATTGGTCGATTTAATCAAGCATCCGAACAGTGGCTTGGAGCAGGTTGCACGGCGACTCAAGCCCAAAGGGTTCCCTATTGACGTGGACAACATCCGTCAACTACTTGTACATCATGGGCTTGAAAAAAAACCATGGATTTTCCCTCGTCAGATGTTTAAATCACCATTTGCAGCAATTACAAAACCACCTGTCGCTTGGCGTCCTGTTTCCGGATAAGCCATTGATACCCTTTGTCCCCGATCAGAGCCACTGTCCCCGATGCAACCACCCCAGCCAAGTGTGGAAAACCCGCACCCGCGAGGTTGTCTCGTTGCGTATCGGACACTTCGTTGCCCATGAAACACAAAGGTATTGCCCCCGCTGTGCTCCTAGGTCTATCTTTCGAGCCGAAGAGCTACAACAGCTGGTGCTGCGGGGTGCTCAATACGGCTACGATGTCATGGTGTTTGTGGGACAGGCCCTGTTCTTGCGTTGTCGCAACGTCAAAGAGATTCGGCACGAACTCAGGGGGAAAATATCCGCACCTCCCTGCGGGAAATTGGCTATCTGGGGCAGCGATTTATCGTGTATCTGGCATTGCTACATGAGCAGAGCCAAGCGAGACTTAAGCAGTTTATTAACACACAGGGTGGCTATATCTTGCATCTGGACGGGGCTTGTGAAGGTGACAGCCCTCATCTCATGAGTTCAATTGATGCATTGTCTAAGATTGTGCTAAACAATATCAAAATTCCGACAGAAAACGCTGACCAACTCATCCCTTTTTTGCACCAGATCAAGCAGTCTTACGGTAACCCAATTGCATTGGTGCATGATATGGGGGTTGCTATACTGGAATAACTAGGGTCAGATACACGTTACGTGGTTATAGCATTTAATTTGTATCTGACCCCAGTTATTATGACCCCAGTTATTTAAATCAGACTACTGCTATTATCATGGCTAAACAGGGAATAAGGGATAAGACATGCTGAAAATTGAAGAACATACAATGGATAGCTGGGATGGAACACCACTCTTCTATCGTTCATGGAAACCGGAAGAGAGGATTCAGCGCGCTATCATTCTTTTTCATCGGGGACATGAACATTCTGCACGCTGGCAGGATGTCATTGAAAAACTGGACCTCCCGGATATTGCTTACTTTGCTTGGGATGCCCGCGGTCATGGTCACTCTCCGGGTGATCGAGGTTATGCCAAAAATTTCAGCTGCTTGGTTAAAGACGTAGATACCTTTGTACGCCATATATCTACCTCAGAAAACATTCCCTACAAGAATATTATTGTACTAGCCCATAGCGTTGGCAGCGTATTGGTGAGTACCTGGGTTCATGATTTTGCCCCCCAGATCAGAGGACTTGTTCTCGGCAGTCCCGCACTTCGAGTTCGACTTTATATCCCCTTTTCCATTCCTGCATTACGATTCGCCTCCAAACTGAGGGACAAGTTATTCATATCCAGCTATGTGAAGGGAAAACTCCTTACCCATGATCCCGAGAAACAGCGAGCCTATGATGATGATCCTCTCATTACCCCAAAAATCGCAGTAAACATCTTGCTTGGACTTTATGATGCAGGGACACGGTTAATACATGATGCGGGTGCCATTACCTTACCCACTCTTATACTAACGTCCGGTGCCGATTTTGTGGTCAAGCAGTCGGCGCAAAGAAGTTTCTACAATGGTTTAAGCAATCTTCGGAAGGAGATGCAGACCTTTCCCGGATTTTTCCACGATACGTTCAACGAAAAAGACAATCATCTACCGATTGCCAAGGCCCGCATATTCATCATGGACCTATTTGACCGACCAGTGGAACGACAAAATCTGCTGGATGCGGATATCAAAGGATATACCAAGAAAGAATTTGACGCACTAAGCAGACCATTATCATCCCTATCTTTCAAAAAATATCTCTTCAGGATTAACAGGTTGTTGATGAATACGGTCGGCAGGCTCAGTCAGGGTATACAGGTCGGCTGGAAAACCGGATTCGATTCCGGCTCCATGCTGGATTATGTTTACCTTAATAAGGCACATGGTATGACGCCTATTGGCCGTCTTCTCGACCGAATCTATCTGGACAGTCCCGGCTGGGCCGGTATTAGACAACGCAAAGTCAATCTTGAACGACTGCTCACCTGGGCAATTGATCAACTGTTAGCAAAAGATGATGAGGTGCGAATAGCCGATATCGCCACTGGCCAGGGCCGCTATGTTCTGGATGTATTAAAAACATACGAGGACAAGCCTGTCTCCGCACTGCTTCGTGACTACAGCGATGTCAACATTGAAGCCGGACGGATGGCTGCAAAGAAAATGGAACTGGCGAATGTCACTTTTGAGCAGGGCGATGCCTTCGATGGCAAGCTCGAGGCCTGTCTACCCAACAAACCAAACATCGGTATCGTTTCAGGTCTCTATGAACTCTTTCCTGAGAATGCACCTATCAAGGAATCACTCAAGGGGCTCAGTCGGGCCATTGCCCCAGGGGGATATCTCATCTATACCAACCAGCCATGGCACCCCCAACTGGAGTTTATCGCACGCGTCTTATCAAGCCACCGGGATGGAGAACCCTGGGTGATGCGATGCCGAACACAACAAGAGATGGATCAACTGGTGGAGAATGCCGGTTTTCTGAAACTGACCATGGAAATCGATGATGAGGGCATTTTCTCTGTTTCAATAGCTCAAAGACAAACAGAGCATAGCCTTGATTAGCATTTACCAGCTCAAGCCGCGCTTTCAAGTACTGTTACGCCCCCTATGTCGCTGGCTGGCGCAGAATGGCGTAACGGCAAACCAGGTAACCATAGCTGCCGTAGTTCTATCCGCACTTGGCGGAATTTGGATCCTCTGGAGTCCTACCTCACCCTGGGTACTGATAGCCTTGCCGGTCATCCTGTTTATCAGGATGGCGTTGAACGCCATTGATGGCATGCTTGCACGCGAATTTGCCATGAAAAGTCATCTGGGTGCCTTGCTCAACGAAATGGGTGATGTTGTGGCGGATACCTGCCTATATCTGCCGTTGGCCCTTCACCCCGATGTACCACTATGGGGAATGGTTGGACTCGTATTACTCGGCACCATGGTGGAGATGATTGGTGTAGTTGCTGTCCAGATAGGTACTGAAAGGCGTTACGATGGCCCATTCGGTAAAAGCGACCGTGCTTTTGCGGTAGGTCTGTTGGCATTATTATTGGGGCTCAACATACCTATCGGCACTTGGATTGGTTGGTATTTAACACTGGCCATCATTCTATCCATTCTCACCCTTGTGAACAGAGGGAAAAAAACCCTTGATCAATCGGGATCGGCAACGTGATCAACTTGCCGCCTATAGCTACAACAATCACCATCACAGGCCTCTATGGCCTGCTACTCTTTTCCACACTACTCATCCTGCTGCTAAAACGCATCTATCCTGAGACCGACTTCACCGAAGTAACCACTAGAACCAACTCCTGGTGGGTCATGATCAGCCTGTTCTCGCTGGCGATTATCCTGCAACGAGGACCGGCCATCGCCTTCCTTGGCTTTATCAGCTTTCTGGCTTTCAAGGAGTACCTCTCGCTCATACCTACCAGAAGGGCTGATCACAAGGTGTTGTTCTGGGCATATCTCTCCATACCTCTCCAGTTTTATTGGGTCTATACCTATTGGTATGGAATGTTCATCGTCTTCATACCTGTCTGGATCTTTTTGCTACTCCCCCTGCGCATGATAACCATTGGTGCTACGGATGGTTTTCTGAAAGCAGCGAGCATCCTCCATTGGGGTTTGATGATCACCGTATTCAACTTAAGCCATGCGGCATACCTTTTGTCTCTACCGAAAATTGACAATCCCGTTGCTGGTAGTGCAGGACTACTATTGTTTCTAGTTATCCTGACTCAGCTGAACGATGTCGCCCAATATGTATGGGGAAAAACGCTGGGACGAAAAAAAATAGTGCCTGCTGTCAGTCCTGGAAAAACCTGGGCAGGATTCCTGGGCGGCATGGCAACGACAGCACTGGCAGGTTTCCTACTGGCTCCCTACCTTACCCCGCTGACGGGCTGGCATCGTTTGTTAGCTGGCGCCATTATCGCGACCTCGGGTTTCGTGGGTGATGTCGTTGTCTCGGCCATCAAACGTGATCTTGGCGTCAAGGATTGCAGTACGCTCATTCCTGGCCATGGCGGCATACTTGACCGCGTGGACAGCCTCACGGTAAGCGCTCCTGTTTTTTTTCACTATATCTTCTATCTTTACTATGGCCCTACGATTGAGTCATAGTCATTCATTCAATGCCTCCCCCTCGGCACCGCCTCTTTTCAAAGAACGAGCCCTGTGGATCGTCCTGCTCGGGCTGTTTTTTTTCCTGATCTACGGCAGCGCCAATGAAATATCCGCTGTTACTGCCCCCCACCCCAGCTTTTATTGGCAATGGGAACGCAACATTCCATTTATCCCGGAATTAATTCTCCCCTATATGTCGTCCGACTTGGTCTTCGTCATCGCATTATTAGTAGCTCCCACCCGACTAGACATACAAAAATTGGGCATGCGCCTAGGTTTGGCGATTATCATATCGGCACTATTTTTTCTCATCATGCCTCTTCAGTTCAGCTTTGAACGCCCTGCGGTATCCGGCTGGCCCTTCGGGTTATTCGAACTTCTTAGCTTGGACAAACCCTACAACCAGTTTCCGTCACTCCACATCAGCCTGGGTTTTCTAGCCTGGCTCGAGATCCGCTTGAGACTAAAAGGCATCGCCGGTCGACTCGTTAGCCTCTGGTTTATATCCATAGCGGCATCAACGCTTCTCATTTATCAGCATCACGTAATTGATTTAATTGGCGCCATTGTCGTGACTTTCCTGTTATTCCATCTCATTCCTCCAACGGGCCGGGGAAGCATTCCTTTGAACTTCATCACCCCCAGACATCTGCATATGGCTCTGCGATATCTTGTTATCGCCACTGCGGTCGTCATCGGGGCATTCAACACTGAACCCGCAATTGTCTTGATTTTGGGATGGATTGCCGTTTCCCTCATTGGCGTATCAATCAGCTACACCACCGGATTTAACGGGTTCATGAACAAAAAAAGAGGGCATTATCCCCTGACCACATGGATTTTATTTTGGCCCTTCATCATTGGAAGCAGACTCAACTGGTATTTCTGGAAATCTCGCATCCCGTTAATGGCAGAGATCCAACCCGGAATATGGATAGGCGCCAGCCCGGCTGTAAATCACTGGCGGCAATTGAAGGAGTCTGGGATCAATACAGTAATCGATCTGGCCCCGGAACTGAGTTCAACCGTACCCGATGAAATGAGATACCACCATTTGCCCCTTCTGGACATTGCCATCCCGGCCCCGGAACTGCTACATGAGGTAGCCCGAAAAATTCATCAGCAACAGGCTTCCGGCGGCATCTATATACATTGTGCTTTAGGCATGTCTCGAAGCGTACTTGGCGTCAGCGCCTGGATGATGATGCAGGGAGCTTCCCGGGAAGAGGCGTTGGACAGAGTTGATCAGGTCAGACCAGAGCGTGTTGCTAGACCCTATATCACGATATCCCTGGATCTATATGAGCAATACCTAAAAACATCTAAAACAACTGTCTGCAAAGAGCCCGGGTAAAGATGAGGTACATATTACGGTTACTTTTTTTCATATTGGTTGTCCGCCCGCTCATCTATGTCATTCTGGGACTGAATATCCGGCATAGCGAGCGGTTGCCAAAAAAGGGCCCCGCCATCATTATTGCAAACCACAACTCACACCTTGACGCATTGGTATTGATGTCATTACTGCCACTCCAAGTATTACCGTCTCTAAGACCCGCTGCCGCAGGCGACTATTTCCTCCGTAATCGTTGGCTTGCCTGGTTTGCAAAGGAGATCATCGGTATTGTTCCCGTAAGCCGCAACTATAAAGGAGGGAATCCTCTAGCCGGATGCTTTGAGGTCTTACGTACAGACCAAATCCTGATTCTTTTTCCGGAAGGCTCCAGAGGTGAACCGGAAATATTGCAGCAATTGAAGCAAGGCGTAGGAGTTATAGCTAGAAAATTCCCCGATGTTCCCATAATCCCCGTATTTCTACATGGACTGGGCAAGACACTGCCAAAAGGCGAGATGGTTCTAATACCCCACTTCTGTGATGTATTTGTAGGCGAACGAATCCTTCACACGGACAACAAACAAAACCTCATGGAGACAATCGACCACTCTCTAAAAGCTTTAGCGAGCAAGGGCACCTTTCCAACATGGAAATAGCTATGGGCACTCCCGCACAAACATCGAGTTCGTTGCCGGAAACGGCTGTCATGTGGTCAGTAATCAGCGTGGCTATACGCATGAACTGTGCGATGGTTTCTGCCCGGATCGGGTGATCGAATTATGATTGGAGAGGGGATGCCTTAAGTAATTGCATCCAGGTTGCGTCCATTTTCTGTTCCAGCAGACAGGCCGCTGCCGGGTTGCCTGTGAATGGCTTATCGGTGAAGGTGTTGACCTGAATTAGGGGAATGGTCTTTGGCATGATCTATTCCGTTTCCTGTTAGATCAATGAGCTGAAGGCTAACTTGTGGCAAGTGCAGGCGCCCTACCAGTAGTTTGACGTTTGGGTTAAGATGGTATTACGCTATAAACATCGTCACATTGACAGTCGGCCAGACCGGCAGAATATTGAAAAAATCCCACAAGGAACCTGAAACTAAACTTACCCCACTCACCTCAAACAATACACCGCCATCCCTGTCGGTAAATAAGCAGCACCTCTTACCCTACCTTTCATCGCTGCTGGATGATCTTGAATATATCGAGCAGTTCCCGAAATATCACCCGGAAGGGAATGCCTTATACCACTCCCTGCAAGTTTATCAGCTGGCTAAAGAAGCAACGGATGACCCGGAGCTATGGGCGGCAGCTTTATTGCATGATGTAGGTAAAACAATTGCGACAAAGGGGCATGAGAAATTGGGTAGAGAGATGCTACAGGGCCTGCTGTCACCCAAGATCTGCTGGCTTGTCGAGCATCATCTACACCTGCTGACCATCCCCAAAAGAACCCGAAAGCGATTGCAGGGGACTACGGCGCTCCATGAGCTGGAGCAGTTGCGCTGCTGGGATCTTGGCGGCCGGAAAAGGGAGTGCTCCGTCCCTGCTCCAGAGAGGGCAATAAGCTCCATTCTGGAACACTATTCGGTCATATCCTCACCTCAAAGCGATGATATCTACTCACGCTTGATTACCACTTAATCTTCATTACTGCCTACGCGTGTTAGCGCTGCCCCCGAAGCGCGCATATTTGCCGCACCCTGCATAGCGAAAAACCGGCCCTCAGGCCGGTCATGTTGCCACAGGATCAGA
>JBEVXT010000602.1:0-7531 GCA_040505955.1 Sedimenticola sp.
AGCAGTGTTTATAAAGCAGCTAAAAATCGGTTCGACTCGATGTAGGCATTGCTGTGAATTACGCTGCGTTGTTGCACTTTACTCCATACTACTGGATACCCGCCTTCGCGGGGTATGACGGATAGGTACTGTCGTTCCCGCGTAGGCGGGGATTTCTTGGGCAAGTTTTAAGCGGCCTGTACCGATGGTGCCTGGGCGACTGAACCTCGTGGCTTGCTTTGGTTGTTGCATTTTGCTACATTTGTAGCATGTAGTTACATCGGAGAACCCTATGTCCATCCCTGTCCGTCTTGATAATCATCTGGTACACGATGCCGAGGCTGAGGGGGCCTGCCATAAGCGCTCGCCCCCCAAACAGATTGAATACTGGGCTGAAATCGGCAAGGCTGTTGCGCGTTCTTCCTCAAGCACAGATCTGCTGGCCCTAATGCAGGGATTTGCACAAGTCAACGTCATACCCGGCCCTTCTGCAGCAGTCCCCCCCAACGATGTCTTCGATGCCCTGGAACGTGACCGCGCACAAGGGACACTGAAGAACAAAGTGACAAAGGCCAAGGTCTGGTATGAAGCGAGCCAGAGCCTGCCTGGGCGACTGGATCGCGTACACACCGATGGCACCCGCGAAACCGGGCATTTTCGCAACGGGGAGTTCACTTTTGACCCATGACTGATCCTCAGCAGTTATGGATGCTGGTTGGAGGCAATGGAGCCGGTAAGTCCACCTTCTTTAGGCTGTACCTTGAGTCCAAGGGAATTCAGTTTATCAATGCGGACAACATTGCCAAAACACTGGGACATGAAAATCAAGAACGCCTGGCGTACCAGGCCGCCAAGGTGGCCGGGCAGATCCGTGAAGACTTTCTGCTAAAGGGCCTCTCCTTCTGCTTCGAAACGGTCTTCTCTCACCCATCCAAAATCGACTTCATGGCCGATGCCAAAGCCCGGGGATATGAAGTGATCCTGGTGTTTATCCATCTGGACGGGGATCAGCTCAACCAAGCCAGGGTGGAGCAGCGAGTCAACGAGGGTGGACACAATGTCCCGACAGAGAAGATCATCTCACGTATTCCCCGCACACTAAACCATGTTCGGCAGGCGCTGCCACTGGCCGACGCAGCCTACATTCTGGACAACTCTCTGCGCGATGATCCCTATCAGCAAGTCGCCGTGCTAAAAGATGGCAGGATTATGTTGTTAAAAAAACCGTTGCCCAGGTGGGCAGAGGAAGTGCTGATCGACTATCTGGCCGATTACTGTTCTTAGCGTCTGGCAAGGCGTGAAAATAAAAACAAAAAGGTAACTATTCAGCTCACCGCTGAAAACCACAGTTATGGTGGTACAGAGGTGTTGTAGGAGCGAACTTGTTCGCGATTAGCTTCGTAGGAGACTCTTCGCGAACAAGTTCGCTCCTACACCAGGGTTCCTGACTACCGTGCTGAATAGTTACAACAAAAAAATAAAAGGACACCCATCAATTGGCTCATCGAAATGATGGGTGTCCTTGTCTTTTTGTTAAGTCGTTGTTGAACGACGCCAGTGCAATTACTAACCATTCTGAACGAATGTCAGAAACCGATTTTATTTTTGAATTCATTGATGATCTCGGGTGTGATGTGTTTGGGATTACTGGTTTGAATAGCCAGGGCAATATCAAGCGCAGCCTCTTTATCCAGAAATTCCATACCCACCAATTCAATCATCAGTCAAAGCCCCCACATGACGGTCACCTCCTCGCTCTCACAAGCCCGATGCAGCGGTCTATCATTGGACACACAGACCCAGTCATTCTCTTTTGCAAGCAATAGGCAAACGTAATCCTCAAAAGACAAGGCACCGCGCTTTTCTGCCGCCGCCGTCAATATTTCAAGTGGCTCTTCCTGGATAGTTAGGCCAAGGCTTTCACAGTCTTCTTCGTTTAACTGGTTGACCTCTTCCAGTACTACACTGGGAACGTGGATTTGGCCAATGTGCCTGGAGACCAACGTCAATACACTGGGATCAGTGTTTGCATAATCGATCAGGACATTTGCATCAACGATCAACAGCATAAAAACGGCTCAGGCGACCCAAGATGCTGACAACTCCCGCATCTGCTCAAGTGGCAGTTGCATGATCTCCGAAGCACGCGATAAGGATATGATGTCCTCTTCCACGGCCTTTCTCACGAGGCGCGAGAGACGATCCTCCTGAAAGTCATGCGGTTTCATGCCCTCGGGCTCTATACCCACTAACCTTTCACCCTGAGGATTCTGGTAGAGCTCCCTGTCAATACCAAAGGGTTCATCATGTTTGAGCAGCGAGCGGTTTTTGCGACGTTTGTATTCCTGGTTGAACCGTTGCCATACCAGAAAGCGATCTTTTTCCGGGTAACTCTGTGCGACCCGGAACAACACAGTTCGCCAACTGACACGAAAGACCCGTTTGACCTTAAGTACACGATCAACCAACGATAAGCCAGCGGTCTCTTCCCATTCTTTTCGAAATACCACTTCAGGCATCAGAAAATGTGAGGCAAACTCGTCGGCTTCGACCTCTTGTACCTTGTCCTCCTGCTCTTCGTGCACATCATAGGCACTCAGATGTAGCAAAAGATGCCCCAATTCATGGGCAGCGCTGAAAATCCAGGTTTCAACAGGTAAGCGTTCCCAAGTATTGGCGATCACCGCTGGGCCACCATCTTCCACACTGACAGAGAGCCCCATAAAGGCATCATTAGCCACACAGATGGAATACACCTTGATTCCTGCAGATTCAAGCAAACCGCAAATATCATGAACAGGCTCACGACCAGAAAGCCCGAAACTTTTTCTGACCATGGCAGCAATCACCGGAATATCGCGTTTTTTCTTTCGCTTGATCGCAGTCCATAGCGGCTTCAACCCATGAATAGACTGCTCTCCGGTGAGTCTTTCCAGGTCTTCGAAATCACCCAGCCAACGGGTAATGTCAGCGAGTACCTGATCACGGCTCTTGAGGCGTTTGAGCGAGCGAAAGCGCACCCTTTCAAGGCTTCTGACAGGGCTCAAAAGTGCCTTGAGCGGGACATCAAGCGCGAGTGCGAGCAACTTCAGGGTATCGGTACGGGGCTCAGCACGTCCCTTTTCTAGATTCCGGTAGGCACCACGGGATAAACCCGCATTCTCGGCAAGTTGCTCTTGACTCAGTCCGTGATCTTTACGGATTCTGAGTAAATTCAAAGAAATAGTGTGATTGCTCATGCTGGCTGCCCCCTCTCACCTCACAAATATATAATAGCATATTCTGTAGATATGGTCAGTTTCAATGACACCGGTTACACACGGGATGAGGCCGATTGCACACAGTTAGCGTGTGATTTTTTAAGCTTTTTTTTATATTCTTATTCCTGGTAATGTACAACGACCGAAGAGAACCAGTCCCGGGCCGTTTTTCAGATCCCACCATCAACCATCAGTAAAACGCCCCCACTGCACCACTTGCCATGCCCCATTCCTTGCGCAGGATACGGCCTAAACTAGTTTTCACAACGCAGTCAGGCAAGCTGGATCGGCGTTCCAAAACAGGGAGTTATTGTTTCACGAACCATTAGTCAGCAACCAATGCCGTTAACTTAAGCCTAATACCACGGTCATCCCTGCATAGGCCGAAACCCAGAGGTCGAGCCCCCCTCTTTCCCGTCATACCCGCGCAGGCGGGTATCCAGCGCTACGGTGCACTGTCCCCTGGATTCCCCCTACGCGGGAATGACGGGTCTGATGTTTATGGAGAATTTTTCACCTATAGTTAATGACATTGAGTCCGCAAATCCTTTTTTATCACAGAAAACAAAAAACCCGACTATAAAGTCGGGTTTTTTTAAAGTTGGTAGGCGCGATCGGATTCGAACCAACGACCCCTACCATGTCAAGGTAGTGCTCTAACCAACTGAGCTACGCGCCTAATGAGGTGCCGAATAATACACAGCCTCAGACCCGAGGGCAATAGTTGCGCCTGATTTTTTTAGCAGTTATGCCAACCACTGAAATGGTTGGGGGGTCTATACTTAATTGTGTAGATGAAGTTAAGTCGTGCTTGCGCTGACTGGAAGGTATTTGTCGGAGTGAGCTTGTTCGCGATCAGCTCCGTAGTCTGTTTTTCGCGCACAAGTTCGCTCCTGCGCCTCGTTACGGAAAGGGTGCCCATTGCCACTTCACCGGCCAGCCGATCGCCACAAAAAACTCAAGGAACATTATATGTCTCGTCGACCCAAGTTTTTCCTCCTCTTCCTGCTGCTCGGCTGCGGTCTGGCTGCCGCCATCTGGTACAGCAGTCGGGAGAAGCCCATCATGGTTGTGGTGAAGGCGGTTGAAAAAGGGCTTGTTGAGGAGACAGTGGCAAACACCCGCGCGGGTACGGTGAAGGCGTGTCGTCGGGCCAGACTGTCACCCGGCATTGGCGGCCAGATTGCGGAGTTGAACGTCCATGAGGGTGATCGTGTAAAAACAGGCAAGCTGCTGCTGGCTCTCTGGAACAAGGATCTGATGGCGGAGATTGCGCTCAATCAGGCTGAAACCATGTCAGCCGGTGCCAACGCCCGCAGTGCCTGCCTCCAGGCGGATGTGGCCCGTCGTGAGGCCAACCGGCTGGCGCGGCTGCGCAAGAGCGGCGCTATCTCGGAAGAGGCGGTGGATAAGGTGGAGACAGAGGCGAAGGCGATGTTGGCGGCCTGTGAATCGGCCAATGCCAGCCATCGGGTCTCGACCTCCCGTGTAGAGGTGATACGCGCCCAGCTTGAACGCACCCGTTTGATTGCTCCGTTTGACGGAATCGTTGCTGAGGTCAATGGTGAGCTAAGTGAGTATGTCACCCCCTCCCCTCCCGGTATTCCCACGCCCCCCGCAGTGGATCTGATCGATACCACCTGCTTCTACGTGGCTGCTCCAATCGATGAGGTGGATGCGCCGAAGATCAGCGTTGGACAGATTGCCAGGGTCAATCTCGATGCCTTTGACAAACGGCGTTTCCCCGGCACGGTACGACGTATCGCCCCCTATGTACTGGATCTGGAAAAACAGGCGCGCACTGTGGCAGTGGAGGTGGAGTTCACCAATCCCAAAGATATTGAGACGTTGCTGGCTGGCTACTCTGCAGATGTGGAGGTTATTCTTGATCTGCGCAAGGAGACCCCGCGCATTCCCACCGAGGCGGTGCTGGAGGGAGACAAGGTCTATCTCTTTCTCCCGGATGAGGGAGTGCTTGAGCTACGTGAAATCAAGACCGGCATGTCGAACTGGGATGCTACAGAAGTGCTGGAGGGGCTGGCCGTGGGTGATCTGGTGGTCACCTCGGTTGACCGGGACGGTGTAGAGGATGGTGCTCTGGCGGAACTGGAGAGTGACAAAGCGCAAAATGGCTATGCACGATAATCCTGTGGCACTGTGTAGGAGCGAACTTGTTCGCGAAGCGTGTTCTTTGGCGCTGATCGCGAACAAGTTCGCTCCTACAAATCTGTCTTTGCTCCCACAGAGACAGTTTTTTCTGTTTTGGTGCAACGCAGGTAACCACAATGATCCGGCTTGAGGGAATCAGTCGAGAGTTCCGGGTGGGCGATGAGACCGTCCACGCCCTGAAAGCGGTTGATCTTGAGCTGGAGGCTGGCAGTTACCTCTCTATTATGGGGCCGTCGGGCTCGGGCAAGTCGACCCTACTGCATATTCTTGGCCTGCTGGATCGCCCCGATAGCGGCAGCTATCTGCTTGACGGGATCGACACCACCAGCCTCTCTGAACAGCAGTTGGCTAAAGCGCGACGTGATCGTATCGGTTTTGTTTTTCAGGCGTTCCATCTGATTCCACGTTTGACGGCGGCGCAGAATATCGGCCTGCCGTTGGTACTGGCCGGGGTGGAGAGCGAAGAGCGAGAAGTGCGCGTTACCAAAGCCCTTAATGAACTTGGTTTGAGTGATCGCGGATCACACCGACCCGATCAACTCTCCGGTGGTCAGCGTCAGCGTGTCGCCATTGCCCGGGCCACCATTATGGAGCCGGTGATTCTGTTGGCGGACGAGCCTACCGGTAACTTGGATAAGTCATCGGGGGATGAGGTGGTAAAGACCCTTGAGGCGCTCAATAGCAGTGGTATTACTTTGCTGGTGGTGACCCATGACCCGGAGATTGGTGAGCGGGCGGGACGGCGTATTCATATGGTGGATGGGGCGATTGTTAAGGATGGGTAGGAAGGCATGACATGATTTTTCCTGTGGAGTGAATTTGTTGGCTATTGACTCCGTAGCAGGTTCTTCGCGAACAAGTTCGCTCCTACGTTAGAGCGCAGGATTATTGTGCAACGCTATTATGTCAAAACGGCTATGCACAAACATCATGGGAATCATCAAGATGGAGATGACATTGCATTTTTGGGAGCGAACTCAATGTCATTAACTTAAGCTTAATACCATGGTCATCCCTGCATAGGTTGGAATCCAGTGGTTGAACTTCCCTCTTTCCCGTCATACCCGCGCAGGCGGGTATCCAGCACTACGGAGCGCTGTCCCCTGGATTCCCGCCTACGCGGGAATGACGAGCCTGAAGTTTACGGGGAATTTTCCACCTAAGTTAATGGCATTGGGAGCGAACTTGATGGCTATTGACTCCGTAGCAGGTTCTTCGCGAACAAGTTCGCTCCTACGTTAGAGCACAGGATTATTGTGTAACTCCATTATGTTAAAACGGTTATGCACAAACATCATGGGAATCATCAAGATGGAGATGACATTGCATTTTTGGGAGCGAACTTGTTGGCTATTGACTTCGTAGCAGGTTCTTCGCGAACAAGTTCGTTCCTACGTTAGAGCGCAGGATTATTGTGCAACTCTATTATGTCAAAACGGCTATGCACAAACATCATGGGAATCATCAAAATGGAGATAGCATTGCATTTTTGGGAGCGAACTCAATGTCATTAACTTAAGCTTAATACCATGGTCATCCCTGCATAGGTTGGAATCCAGTGGTTGAACTTCCCTCTTTCCCGTCATACCCGCGCAGGCGGGTATCCAGCGCTACGGAGCGCTGTCCCCTGGATTCCCGCCTACGCGGGAATGACGAGCCTGAAGTTTACGGGGAATTTTCCACCTAAGTTAATGGCATTGGGAGCGAACTTGTTGGCTATTGGCTTCGTAGCAGGTTCTTCGCGAACAAGTTCGCTCCTACGTTAGAGCGCAGGATTATTGTGTAACTCCATTATGTTAAAACGGTTATGCACAAACATCATGGGAATCATCAAGATGGAGATAACGTTGTATTTGTGGGAGCGAGCTTGTTGGCTATTGGCTTCGTAGCAGGTTCTTCGCGAACAAGTTCGCTCCTACGTTATAACGCAGGATTATTGTGTAACACCATTATGTCAAAACGGTTATGCACAAACATCATGGGAATCATCAAGATGGAGATAACATTGCGTTTGGGGAGCGAGCTTGTTGGTTATTGACTCCGTAGCAGGTTCTTCGCGAACAAGTTCGCTCCTACGTTATAGCGCAGGATTATTGTGTAACACCATTAAGTCTATAGACCGA
>JBEVXT010000603.1:0-20913 GCA_040505955.1 Sedimenticola sp.
TTGGATATCACTTGCGTGAGGAGCCGTATACGGACCCGTACGTACGGTGCTGTGGGCAGACGGAGGCTTCGGCCTCCTCTGACCCGATAAGAGCCGCGTAGTTTTGGCTGTCCAATGGAGCTGCTTGTTATGATTTACCATGTGTTCGGCTTAATATCCGTCAATCTTTCCCCACAAAATGGACAAAAAGAAACAAGTAAATCATGTGAGCTGATGATATCCCCCACTTTTTCTGCCATACCGTCTGATACTTCATGTTCAGATGCATACCAAGTTTGAACCAAAACCCAAGAATATTGCTCAACGTTTATTTTTGAATAAACAACCTCGGCATCTTTGTACCAGTTTTCATCACATTTATGTTGCTGTTGATCTTTACTCATATGAATTCATAATGTTTACATCACCGGCCAGCGTTGTGGCGCGCTTTTTGCAGAAGGCGTGACGCAACGCAGGTCGGGTGGATGTTTTTGTTATGCATTAATATGAGCTGGCAGAAACAACCCGGACCTTTAAAGATGAATAAGCTGGTGTTGCTTGTCCTTGGCATCCACATTTGATTTGAAAGTTCTCAACTTCTTCGCTTTTCAATCTTTTTGAAATATACTCGCTGCATTCATACACAAATTTACCCTCTGAATCGAAGAGTTCTGCTTCTAGCTGTATTGAATCCACATCATCATTTCCAATGTTTTTGATCTTCCCAAGTATTAGCAGTTGTTCTCCAATTTTTGATTCGTATCGTTCAAGTATTTCTACTTGCGTAGTTTTGTCAAATTGAGATTGAAATTCTGACATTGCATCGTTAGCCTCAAATTCCTCCCCCATTTCTTCCATCATAGTTGCTTCGAACATTTGCGGAGTTATCCCTACAATCATTGCCGTGCCGATAGCATATACGACCAAAGACGGGATGATGAATCCAATTCCCAGCCAAAATCCCGCCTTGATTAAACGCCAAATCGTCCAGTCATTCATTGTTCTCTCCTTTTTTATGCATAACGTCGTAAATAACCTGTCATTTTGAGAGCGCTAGCGAACAAAATGTCAGGTTGATTTACTTTGTTAGGGGCTATGGCAGCCCAATATTGCTTTTTAGAATTTGATGCGCCGATGCAAAACTTTCTGCCTTGACACTATTGTCTACTCTATAGTTATTCTTACCATGCCGTTTCTTTTTCATAATTACACCCCCTTTATTCTCCGTAAGCAAATAATCATTGCCATTCCAGTTTCTTAGCTCATAGCTTTCATTATCACTGATCCAATCAGGCAATCCAGCTTTGACTTTTGCGAGTTCAGACAAAAACTCACTCACGTTAGGATATCGTTTATCATGGGTGGATACTGCAGCCTTTAAAACTCTTTTAACCTTATTTGGAATATAAAATGGGATAGTATTCCAGTTAAGAAGCTTTCCTGCTTTTGTTTTCTTTTCTATGCAAGAATCAATGAATACAGCAATCTCATAGTCACCACCAGTTCCCTTGATTTTATCTAGTTCCTTAAGTTCTCTTTTTGAAAGGTGTTGCAATAGGTTATTGCTCAAAGAGCCGCCAAACAGCAGATACCCTATAATTCCAGATTGATAAACATCCGATGTAAAGTCAAAAAAAGCGGCATCACCAAAAGCCTCTGGCGGGCGGTACAAAATACTATGTTTAGAAGCTGGTGCTTGACCAGTTGAATCATCCACTCGACGAACAGAACCAAAATCAGCTATGACTATTGTATCGTTATGAATTAGAAGATTTTCTGGCTTTAAATCTCGATGAACCAGATTTTTCTCTTTACAATGTAGAGCCGAAAGCCCTGATAGTAATTGGCATAGTAAACGATGAGAAAGTGCTGTTGATAAATAGAATCTCTCTGAGAATCTGAATAGATCCCCACCATTAGCGGCTTGCATCATATAAAAAGAGCAACTCTCCTCTACCTTTCGAGCATCATAAACCTTTAGTATATTTTCATGATTTATTGATGCGATTATAGCTGGCTCTTGATCGATTTCATTCTCTTCATGAAAATATATTTTTATTGCAACATCTTTGCGCAATACATTATGACGGCCGATCATAACGTATCCGTTTGCTCCAGAGTCATTAAATTCAGATATCTGAAATTCTTTAAACTGCTGCAGAGCTTTCTTGGCTTCTTCGGGAAGCGTATCCAGATCAACAGTCATTAATGTTAACTCAACCCTTCATATGCAAAATCGTAGGCTTTACCCAGATCTACCGTACCAGGTTTTTCCATTTTCTTTTCTCCTTCACGCTTATCAGTAGCCCTCACTGTTGCCGGGTGAACGAAATTGATAGAAGTTGGTGAAATTGCCAATAGAACACCTTCTATCAGAAATGTACCAGCACCTCCCGCACCTTGCCCACTTGTAGCTCTTCTATTTACGATCACTTTATCAACGCTATTATCTGCACAATATGCCTTGAATGCTTGCGTAAATACTTCTATATCATCTTGAGTTGGATTCTTTGGCAAAGTGAGCTTATTAAACTTAGGTGCTACTAAAGTATGGTTATCCTTTGAGCCAGTTAAAGTGACAATTCTAGCTCCATTCGCTTTTAGATAAATACCCGAAACGACCATGTTTCCTCCTTAGTTTATATGCCCCTAACGATTAGATAACCGGGCGCACGACAAGGTAAAAATAAAATCGCAAATGTCTAGTCGCTCCGGTTAATTTTCTGGTTATGCAAAATTCCGTTCCATCTCCACCTGAGCAACTGGACACCCTTCAGGGCTGATATAGTTTGTTGAAACCGCACGACTTATGACTTTAAACCCCAGCTTTTCAAATATCTGGACGTTTCCTGTTTCTTCGATTGCGCACAAGGCCAATGTCTGCAAATTATCTTTCATTGCGATTTCTTCGGCCTTGCATAGCAGAGCCCGACATACACCGATCCCCTGGTATTCCGGGTGCACAGCTACGCCTTGCACATAAATGTGATCATCTTTCCGAATGTACTCAGATGTACCAACGAGCATACTTCCTATTAATGCAACTAGAACCTCGTTTGGCGCACGATCACATTGGCTGCCAGTAGTTCTCGGCCCATACGTTTTGCGGAGTTCCCTTGTAGCTGCCTTCACGATTTCTCGCCGAGCCGCTTCCTCGCTTTCACGAACCTCTCTTACAAACCACTCCACCTTTTCTGACTCTTTATGCATAACGCTGCCTTCGGCGGAGCAGGCGCGTTAGCGACTGTGTCCGATGTAAGGCCTGGTTAGGGCAGGCAAGCATATGGATTTTCACAATGCAACCTACACCAATGGCACCACATCTCACTTACAGCGAATAAAGATGTAGCGATAATAATCAACGTGATTAAGATGATGTAAAGAGGATAGCCTCTTTGCTCATGAGCAATCCATTGATGTGAGCACGCTTCGCACTTATTTAGATGCCTTGTATATGGCAATGGCACGCTAAGAATAAATAGCACTAATAGTGCAGTTTTCCATGGCCAATTCACAGGCTTTATTTCACCTGAGTCACAGCTTGGACAAGTAGATTGACCTTCTTTTAGTTCATTTGTGTTTAGCTCGGATACATACTCTCCAGCACTGATATTGCTAACTATGATTCTTGCTGATTCAAGGCAGGAACTTGGAACTTGAACCCTTACACCACCCAATGCAACAGAGCGTGACCACATAGCCCATATATGATGCTCAAATGCGACAAATGCAGGAATACCTTCATATTCTAATCGACATCGCACGATATGGGCTTCTATTCCAGTTGTGTGTGTGGATACCGTGCTGATCATTCCATTTTTGCCCTAACGCCGCAATTCACCGGAGGAAAAAAAGCATTGTGAGGAACGAACGATGCTTTTTTGCGTCCGTGTGAAATTGCATTGTTAACATTATTTCTTAATTTCTTTCTCATAAACCCATCCATCGCTCATTAGAACAAGCATAGCTGTCCGTGATTGATTATTCTCTAACTCATTAGTCAAGCTAGGAAATGCACCTAAAATAGCTTGATCACTTGCCCAATCACTTACTTCATGTGGAGAAATCGTAAAATTTACATAGGAGACGGTATACCCATTTGCTTCGGAAGGCTCTGAATAATTAACTATTTTGCTAACCATATATCTTGCAGCGCAGAACCCTTTCTTCGACGCCATCCGCTGTGATTGCTCAAACAACTCCCTACCATTCTCTGTTAGGGTGTATGTTATCAATTTGTATGTTGAGCCATACCTTCCCTTTTTGGTCTTCTCATTGGCCGAAAGAAATCCAATCTTAGTTAAGGCAGCATATTGTCTCGTTTTTTCGATGTCCTTTTTTTCCAGCCGCCTTAGCTCGACTTCAGGCATTCCTGAGCCCTTACCAAGCGCTTCAAGCGTAAGAATTTCCACTGGGAAATTAGATTCCTTTGTGGAGATAGTTATACAGTTTTTCTCAAGATGATTATTGATGGCTTGTTTGAAATTATATTTGCTTGCATCACTCGGCGAGGTGCATCCTATTATAAATAACGAGAAGCCCAGAACTACAATTCTTGATATTTGGCTCTTCATTGTATCTCTCCATTGTTAATGCCGTGCGCACCGGCCGAACAAAGTGAGGTCCAACACGCGTAGCGTGTGATGGTGACGCACCTTGTTATAAGCCATATTCTAGTGTTACTTTGTCCATTGCCGAATTTCCCTTTCTAAACTCACTAATAAATTCAGAGAAATATTGTTTATCATTTGAGTTAGGAAGTACACCCAATTCTACTGCCTGATTTATTTTGGCTGAAAACTCTAAATACGGGGGGTCAGGTCTCCCGTTGCCCATTATGGGTGGTGATGCACAATGGGAGACTTGCCCCCAATTCGTGCAATTCTTGCCAATTCTTTAACCCCCAATTCTCTTCTTCGTAGATCATCTCCAATAGGAGATTTTTTCATCATCTATTCACCTTGCAATTGAACATAGACAGGGCGAATAGAAACCGAACTGTATTGAATGTGCTTCAACGGAATACCAAATTGCTTTTGTTCGTACGGTTGCATGGTAGACCATTGGATTTCGTCTCTCACGAATACGGTCTGACCGTTTACGTATTCCAGTGCGACAATAGCGTGGACAATCTGTCTACCAGATGTGTTTACCGCCACTCCAAACAGGCCGAGGCCTCCGGTATTCGCATTGGCAATCTGTACCTTTCCGAATCGCAACCTCTGAGATGCTTGTCGCCCTTGCTCTATTTGCTTGCTTAGGCGCTTAAGCTGCTCCGTCTTTGCCTCAGTTGCTTCAATGTAGGAGTTTGCAGCCGTTTCAAGCAATGCGGCAAATCCTCTGCCCTCTCCCGTCTTGGCTGTTGAGGGTTTGCTGTATGAGTACAGCGCGTTATTTCGCAGAAGCTTTTCATGCGCCGGATTGATTTGACCTGGAATCAGATATTGCTGTACGAGAGAAGCATATTTCTCCATGTTCTTGGCGCGATCATCATTTAGCGGGTGATCGTAAAACATATCCCCCGTGTAGCTGCCCGAGGCTTGGTGCATCCGTTTCCAAACAACGACTCCAGCCGCTGGGTCATAACCTGCTAGTGCCAGGTACAGAGCTGAATACTTATCTGCCTCAGCTTCCTGGTTTGTTGTAAAGCTCGCATCGAAACCCTTTTGTTTTCTGAGTCCTTTATCAGCAAGCTTGGCTATAGCTAGCTTCCCACTCTTTTCATTTACATGTCGTGCGGCAACATGAGCCATTTCATGCGCCAGTATGGCGGCCAGCTCGCTATCATCCTTGAGGCCGATTTCACTATGAAAAATGCCAGAAAACACAAATACCTTTCCGCCCCCGAATGTAAAGGCATTCCATTCTGAGGAATCCAGAACATGAATTTCCCAAGGAAGTTGTTTTCTGTGCACAACCTGCTTCAGACGATTAAATACCCGGGTGGCTCGCTCGTAGTACGGAGTCTCGCTGTCAAAGTTTATTCCCTTCTGTTTTGACTCGGACAAAATCCGTCGCGTCGCTTTATCCGCTTGGCGAATTTCTTGTTCTTCGGAGGCGAAATTAATCTGACGCTGGCCGGTAACGGGATCTCGCGAAGAAATTCCGTCGCTTACGGCCATCATGCCACGATCAACTGTGGCGCATCCCGTTATTGCTACAGCCAGAACAACAGAAAGTAATCGCATAGCGAACTCACCTAGCCGGTTTTCCAGCTCTTAAAGATAGCTTTCATAGAACAATGCTCCTGTCGTCCAATGCTAAGCACAGCCGCCGAGGAACGAAGTCGGCCGATGCGACTGGTGTGTGTCCAGCATGGGCATGATTTTATGGGGTGCAAGTCACCTACATGATAACTGGGAGGATGTCATATTGACACCTTTAAAAGTACTAGCTGACGGTAAGGTGTGCTGGCGACAGACACGCTGAAAGAAGCTGGAGTGCAACCCTGAGAGCTGGCGGACAGAAACTGCATATAAGGCCGAACTCCAGGGCGAGTCAGCACAACATGACGAAGCCCATTCAGATCTCTGGGGGATGGTAAATGCAGTAATTGCCTACAGGGACGTAGGTAAGGGGCGTGAGCAGGATGCGGAAGCCTTGTGCAGGGAACGATCATGTTCTTATCCGGGGAGATCTGCCAACCTAAGCGTCCTAACGGGCGTGGTGAAACAGAGCCTGCAAAGGTGCGCGTTAACATGGCAGGAGAAGGTCTGATCCAATAAAGGAGCCCCCGATGCCGATGGAATCAGTATTGAGAAGTTCCCAAAGTGGGTTCGACCCCAGCGATAAAGGGTAGCGTCCCCCCTTTGCCCTTAGACAAAAAACCGGAAAGGTCTGGTATTGGGTGGGCTAGTTGTGCCATCACAGCTTATCAAAGCAGGTAATAAAAAAGGCGCCCCCATTTCTGGAGGCGCCTTTTTTGTTTACAGCTCAGTAGGGTAGGCTAGGCCATCACCCCACCAAGCCGCTCCGGCTTTGAACTAGAGGTTAGCCAGAATCTCATCGATACTGGCTTTTGCATCACCAAACAGCATACGTGAGTTCTCTTTGAAGAAGAGCGGGTTCTGTACGCCAGCGTAACCGGTAGCCATACTCCGTTTCATCACGATGGATGTTTTTGCCTTCCAGCACTCAAGTACCGGCATGCCCGCGATGGGGCTCTCCGGGTTGTCCTGAGCATCCGGATTGACGATGTCGTTGGCGCCGATCACCAGCACCGCATCGGTCTTTGGGAAATCGGCATTGATCTCATCCATCTCCAATACGATATCGTAAGGCACTTTGGCTTCAGCCAGCAGTACATTCATGTGACCCGGCAGGCGCCCGGCCACCGGATGAATGGCAAAGCGGACTTTGACACCCAGGGCCTGCAGTTTCTTGGTCATCTCAAAAACCGGGTACTGAGCCTGAGCTACCGCCATGCCGTAGCCTGGGATAATCACCACCTCAGCTGAGTTCTTCAGGATCTCCGCTGTCTCGGCTGCCAAGACGGGAACCACATCGCCCTGATCCACCACCTCACCTGAGGAGGTGCCACTCGCTGTACCAAAGCCACCGGCAATAACTGCCAGGAACTTACGGTTCATCGCACGGCACATGATGTAACTCAGAATGGCACCACTACTACCCACCAGTGCACCGACAACAATCAGCAGATCGTTGGAAAGCATAAAGCCTGTGGCTGCCGCCGCCCAACCGGAGTAGCTGTTGAGCATGGAGACAACAACCGGCATATCCGCACCACCAATGGCCATGACCATATGAACACCAAAAATCATGGCGATCAGCGTCATGATAATCAGCGGCATCATGCCTGTCGAATGGGATTCAGCACCTACAAACTGGGTACCGAGAACGATGCAGGCAACGCCAAGGCTAAGGTTCAGCCAGTGACGGGCCGGTAGTGTCAGCGGCTTGCTGGTGATAATTCCCTTAAGCTTACCGAATGCAGCAACTGAGCCTGTGAATGTGATTGCACCGATGAGTACGCCGATGTAGATCTCAATCTCATGGATGGTGCGATCGACACCTACAAGATGGGAGTTGGGGTCGAGATAGCTGGCGTAACCCACCAGTACAGCGGCCAAGCCGACGAAGCTGTGGAGTATCGCCACCAGCTCCGGCATCTCGGTCATCTCTACCCGTTTCGCCAGGAAACCACCGATAACACCACCTACGACCATACAGCCGAGAATGGTGGTGTAGCCGGTGACCTGAGCCCCTAGTATCGTGGCGACAATGGCGATTGCCATACCGGCAATACCATAGATGTTTCCGCGTTGTGCGCTCTCTTGATTGCTCAATCCGCCGAGTGCGAGGATAAATAGAACACTAGCTGCGATATAGGCAACCGTAATCATACCTTCAGTCATTTTTTTCGGCTCCTATTTCTGGAACATTTTCAGCATGCGCTGGGTGACAAGAAAACCACCCACGATGTTGATTGTGGCGATAAGAATGGCGACTGCCGCCAACCCGGTGACCAGATCCGAACTGCCTGATACCTGTAGAAGCGCACCGATAACAATGATGCCGGAGATGGCATTGGTAACACTCATCAGCGGCGTATGCAGTGCCGCCTTCACATTCCAGATAACCATGTAGCCGATAAAGCAGGCCAGAACGAAGACGGTGAAGTGGGCGAGAAAATCTGCCGGGGCTACAGCGCCGACACCAAGCAACAGAAGTGCAGTAATACCCATGCCGATTGCCGCTTTTACGCCACTGGGCTTCTCTTCCTCTTTTGCAACAGGAGGCGCTACGGTTGCCATCTTCTCTTTGGGAGGAGCGGCGGAGATTTTCGGTGCCGGTGGTGGCCAGGTAATCTCGCCCTGGTTGATGACCGTTACCCCACGAATCACCTCATCTTCCATGTTGACGTTGATCTGACCATCTTTCTCAGGGGTCAGGTCGGTCAGCAGGTGTCTCAGGTTGGTACCGTAGAGCTGGCTCGACTGAGTCGGCAGGCGACTCGGCAGGTCGGTAAGACCGACAATCGTTACGCCGTGCCTGGAGATGATCTTGCCGGGTTCGGTGAGGGCGCAGTTGCCACCCTGTTCTGCAGCGAGATCAATAATCACACTACCGTCGCGCATGGTCTCAACCATGCCGGCAGTGATTAGCTCAGGAGCCGGTTTGCCGGGAATCAGGGCGGTGGTGATGATGATATCCACCTCCATCGCCTGGTCGGCAAAGAGCTTCATCTCAGCTTCGATAAACGCTTTGCTCATTACCTTGGCGTAACCGCCTTCACCGGCGCCGTCTTCCTCCTCGTAGTCGAGTTCGAGGAATTCGGCACCCATGCTCTCTACCTGCTCCTTTACTTCAGGGCGGGTATCGAAGGCGCGTACTATGGCACCCATAGCATTGGCGGCACCGACTGCGGCAAGGCCCGCAACACCGGCGCCAATGACCATGAATTTGGCCGGTGGCACTTTACCGGCGGCGGTGATCTGACCGGTGAAGAAGCGGCCAAACTGGGCGGCGGCCTCGATAACAGCACGGTAACCGGCAATATTAGCCATGGAGCTGAGGGCATCAAGCTTCTGGGCGCGGGATATGCGTGGAACGCTGTCCATTGCCATGATGGTGGCTTTACGCGCCTTCAGCCTTTCCAACAGCTCTTTATTTTGGGCAGGCCAGATAAAGCTGATTAGATTGCCACCTTCGCGCAGCAGTTCTGACTCGTCGATACCGAGGGCGGGGTGGCACTCTGGAGCGCGCACCTTCATAACGATATCGGAATCGGCCCACAGAGCTTTGACATCTTCAACGATCTCAACGCCTGCTTCACGATAGGCTTCATCAGTGAAATGTGCCTTCTCACCCGCCCCGGTTTCAAGTGCTACGGAAAAACCCAGTTTCTGGATCTGCTCCGCAGTTTCCGGGGTCATAGCGACTCGGCATTCACCTTCATGGACTTCCTTTGGAACTCCAATCTTCATGGACATACAGTTATCCTCCTGTCTCAGTTCGATTTTATTTTCCAACTGCAGTTACCCTGATGGGTATCTGCAGGAGGCATATACATTAATAATTAATGGCTGGCTTTGAAATAGGGCAGGGCGCCGCCCGCCTTCAGGATGGCCACATCCTTATCTTCAAAAGCCGGGGTCAACGGAATCTTCTCTCCGTTGACCTCAAGGAACAGATCGCCTTCGAGATCAGAAACATCGATGGCAACTTTGTCTCCCTGGCTAATCTTTGTGTAATCATCAATATTGGCGAATGTCAGTGGCACAATACCAAAATTGACCAGGTTTGCTACATGAATACGTGCAAACTGTGAAACCACCACAGCCCGGATACCGAGCCAGCGGGGACAGAGTGCAGCATGCTCACGGGAGCTGCCCTGGCCGTAGTTCTCTCCACCGACCAAAATGCCGTGACCACCTGCGTCACGATGTGCCACCGAGCGCTCTGCAAAGGTGGTGTCGACTTGGTTGAAGGTGGCCTGCATTGCGTACTCCTTAACGTTGGAGCGCAATGGCAGATAGATACCGGCGGGCTGAATATCATCAGTACTGATATTGTCTCCCAGCTTGAGCATCACTTCACCTTCAAGTTTGTCAGGCAGTGCTTCAAAATTGGGCAGCGCCATGATGTTGGGGCCGCGAATCACCTCCACCTTCTCCGCCTCTGCCAAGGGTGGTGGGGTGCTGAAGGAGGAGGTGTCATCCACCTGAGGTGTCTGCTCAATCTCAATGTTTCCTGTGGGCAGGGTGATCTCACCGGTCAATGCGCTGGCCGCCGCCACCAGGGGGCTGACCAGGTGCACTTCGGCGTCGGCCGTACCGGAGCGCTTGGGGAAGTTGCGGTTGAAGGTGCGCAGGCTGAGTCCCTTGCTGACAGGAGAGCCGCCCTGGCCGATGCAAGCGCCGCAGCCGTTCTCCATCACCCGCACACCAGAGGCGTAGAGTGAACTGAGGTAGCTGGAGTTAGCCAGCTGCATGGCGACCGCCCGGGAGCCGGGGTAGAGTAGGGTATCCACCACCACACGCTTACCTTTCAGCATTTGGGCGAAGCTGGCGATATTCTCGTAGGAGCTGTTGGTGCAGCTGCCGACACAGACCTGATCCACCTTGGCACCTGCATGGTCTGAGATTTTTTCTACGTTACCCGGTGAGGGGTAGATGGCAATTAGTGGTTCAAGTGCATTGAGATCGATCTCGACCGTGTCGGCATACTCGGCACTCTCATCCGCTGCCATCGCCTTGTAATCGCCACCGCGTCCACGGCTATCGAGGTACTCACGGGTGCGCTCGTCACTGGGGAAGATGGAGGTGGATGCGCCCATCTCAGCACCCATATTGGTGATGGTGGCACGCTCTGTGAGGGATAGGCTGGCAACACCTGGGCCAGCATACTCAAAAATCTTACCCTTGCCGCCTTTAACGCCAACGATAGAGAGCATCTTGAGGATGACATCCATAGACATAACGCCGTCAGGTAGGGCGCCGGTGAGGTTGACCTTGACCACTTGAGGCATGGGCAGCTGGTACTCACCCGTAGCCATCGCCAGGGCGACGTCATAGCCGCCAGCACCAAAGTAGATAGCGCCCATGCCGCCTGCGTTGACGGTGTGACTGTCGGCGCCGATGCCGGTCATGCCCGGTTTGACGAAGTTCTCAATGTTGAGGAAGTGACAGATACCGGTGCCGGGGGGCGAAAAGATGATGCCGAGCTTATCTGAGACGGTTCTCAGATATTGATGGTCATCAGGGTTTCTGAAGCCGGACTGCATCATGCTGTGATCAACGAAGTTGACAGAGAGGGGCTTTACCCGCTCAACGCCCATCGCCTCCAGCTGCAGCATACACATGGTGCCGGTGGCATCCTGGGTGAATGCTTCGTCTATTCGAAGGGTGACCACTTCACCCGCCGCTGGCAGGTCGCCGCCGCCGACTTGGTGTTCGGAGAAGATCTTTTCTGTCAAATTCAAGGGCTTCATCTATCTCTGTCCTCTATCTGTGCCTGTTATAGATGGTTTTATAAAGCTCGAAAAAATCCCCTCTCTGGGGAGAGGGGATTGTTTCTGAGTGATGTTAGGATTGCTCTTCTTTTCAATACTAAGTATGAAAAAACCGGCAACCAGAGCTTGTATACCGATTTTTGCCAACAAACACAATTTCTTTGTGGTATGCAGTAAATATCTTTGCATGCCTGCCGGACCGTTGTGCATGACCCCAACCTGCTCCGGTGGGCCGGCCTCAAATGGGGTTGTGCGTTTCCAGGGGAGTGCTGCAGTACCACTCCCCAGTGACAGGTTTTGTCCTCAGATAATGGGGAGTGTAAATGCTACTATTATTATATTTATCAGTACAATATATAATATTGTTAATATTAATAATTAACTGCGGATATGGCCCTGCGGGAAGTGTCATAGGCTCTTTTTTGTTTCACCCTGAGTGATTGCCGGAAGGCATGTTCAGTGTGAAATTATGTAGAATGACCCAGCCTGACAAAACAGAATATTATAAGAAACATAAGTAGATCTGATGGCTGTCGGCTACAATCTACTCCATAATTCCGCCTCTTCGCAGTAACAGAGAAAAGTGCATGGGTGAGCAGACCGCAGATAGCGAAAGAAGCAGTGATCAGGTCAACTTGACCATTAACGGCAAGTCGATCTCAGCCCCCTCTTCGCTTTCGGTAATCCAGGCGCTCTGGCATACCGGCTATCCCAGGGTAAAGAGCGTCGGCTGCCTGGAGGGGGTGTGCGGCTCCTGCCGGGTCATGGTTCGGCGCGCCGACAGCCGCGAAGTGACTACCGAGCTGGGCTGCCAGGTGCTCATCGAGGAGGGGATGCAGGTTAACTTTCTCCTTTTTCCCACCCCGACCCACCATCGCTATCAGCTCGATGAAATCAACAGCTCCTGGGAGGTTCAAGGGAAATTTCACAAATTCTTCCCCGAGGCGGAAAAGTGCCGTCACTGCGGTGGCTGTAACCAGACCTGCCCCAAAGGCATCAGTGTGGAGCACGGTGTCGAACTCGCCTCCAAGGGTCGTTTTGAAGAGGCGGGGGCGCTGTTTATTGAGTGTGTGTTGTGTAATCTCTGCCAAACCGCCTGCCCGGAGTCGATTGCCCCTAATCACGTTGGTCTCTTCTCCCGGCGGGTAACCGCCTATTTTCATATTCGTCCATCGAACCTGATTAACCGCCTTGAGAAGCTACGCAAGGGTGAATTGCAGATTATCAAATGACACCAAGGCACTCACAACAGGTACTCCTGATCAATGACTGACGGCATCCCCTACACTACTGCTCTGGAGCAGTATCACGCCAAATCCGAGCGCCCACTGCCGGAGCAGGAGGTCAGTGGCGAAGCACTGCTGCGCGCCTATCATCCGGATCACTACGCAGACTCCATTGTTAAGCTCAATGTAGGTGCTAACAAGGGCGACGCCTGCCACCGCCAGCTGGCCGATATCCTGCAGGCCGACGCCCGCATTGATGAGGCGGATCTGGCCGGGGCTCCCATTGTCGAGACCGATGTCCTGGTCATCGGCGGCGGCGGTGCGGGTTGTGCTGCGGCGCTGACCGCCTCCAGAGAGGGCGCTCGTGTCATCCTGGCGACTAAGTTGCGTATCGGCGACAGCAATACCGTGATGGCGGAGGGTGGGATTCAAGCCTCCATCGAGAAGGATGACACTCCCCAAATGCACTACGATGACACCCTTAAGGGGGGGCATCAGAACGTCAACAAGGATCTGGTGGCGATGCTGGTGATGAACGCACCGGATGTGATTCGCTGGTTGATTCAGCAGGGGATGCAGTTTGACCTGGATAAGTACGGTGACCTGCTGACGCGCCGGGCGGGCGGTACCTCTGCCGACCGTATTGTCTACTACCGTGACTATACCGGTCTGGAGATGATGCGGGTGCTCAAAGAGGCGGTACGCACCAGCCAGGTGGATGTCTGGGACTACAGTCCGGTGGTTGAGCTGCTCTCCAACGAGTTGGGTCACTGCGCTGGCGCCGTCATCTCATCCCTTGAGGATAACCGCTACAAGTTGATCAAGGCCAAGTCGGTGATTATCGCTACCGGTGGCATCGGTCGCCTGCATCTCAATGATTTTCCCACCTCCAACCATTTTGGCGCCACCGGTGACGGTCTGGTATTGGCCTATCGGCTGGGTGCGAAACTGCAGGATGTAGACTCTTTTCAATACCACCCCTCTGGCCTTGCCTACCCCCAGCATCTGGCCGGTACCCTGGTCACAGAGGCGGTGCGCTCAGCAGGCGCCTACCTGCTCAATGGCAGGGGGGAGCGCTTTATCCAGGAGTTGCAGCCCCGCGACATGGTGGCGGCGGCAATATTGCGTGAGTGTGAAGAGGGCCGGGGGGTGACTGTCGAAGGCGGTGGCCGCGGTATCTGGCTCGATACTCCGGGGGTGGAGCTACGGGAGCCGGGTATTTTCGATGCACGCTTTCCGAAACTGATTGAATTGGGGAAGAAGAGCAATATCGACCCCAGGAAACAGCCGCTGCTGATTTATCCCACACTCCACTACCAGAACGGTGGCGTGGTCATTGATCATAACTGCCAGAGCAGTGTGCCCGGACTCTACTGTGTTGGCGAAGTGTGCGGCGGCATTCACGGACGTAACCGGCTGATGGGTAATGCATTGCTGGAGATTATCGCTTTTGGTCGTGTTGCTGGCGCCAATGCGGTGGACACCGCTCCGAGACGCAGACACAAGAAAGCTTCGATTGAGCATTTGAGCCAGTTGCGCCGTGAGTTGACCCTGGCCAATATGCCAATGGAGAATCAGGGGCCGGTGCTTTTTCCAAGCTATGCCAAGTTCGAGAATGACTCGGACTACGGCGGTCTGCACAGAAACACTCAGGTGGAGAGCTGACCGATGTCAAAAGATTGCCTGAATCAGGTACTGTTCCACCCCGGTAGCCGTGTCGGCCCGGATCTGGGAGCCTGGCTTAAAGGTTTTGGTGGTGAAGGGCTGGTGAACGCACTGGGAAATACCGATGCAATCATCCCTGAAATTAAGCGTGCCGGTCTGTTGGGACTCGGTGGCAGCGGTTTCCCCACCTATTTTAAATGGGAGAAAGTGGTTGCCCAGGAGAGCCGGGAAAAATATCTTATCTGTAATGGTAACGAGGATGAACCGGGTACCTTCAAAGACCGCGTCCTGTTGGAGGAGACGCCTCACCAGGTGATTGAGGGCGCCACCATTACCGCTCTTGCTACAGGGATCAATCGGATTGTCTTCTATATCAATCCGCACATGACAAAGCCGCTGGAGAGTATGCGCCGGGCGGTGGCCCAGTGGCAGGAGTCAGAGCTCTTCTTTACCGCTTCCAAGAAATTTCAGCAGCCACTCAGCTATCATATCGTTCCCAGCTCCGGCCACTATATTGGTGGTGAAGAGACGGCGGCAATCGAGTCGGTTGAAGGTAAGTTCCCCTTCCCTCGTGGTAAGCCGCCATACCCGGCCGAGGCCGGTGTCCATGGACAGCCGACCCTTATTAACAATATAGAAACCCTGGCCAATGTCTCCCACATTGTTCGAAACGGAGCTGATTGGTACAGGGGGCTGGGGCTGGGTGAAGCCAACGGCACCAAGATCTACTGTCTTAGCGGTGATGTTCTCAAACCGGGAACCTACGAACTGCCCATGGGAACCCCGTTGTCGGAGCTGATCAACACCTATGGTGAAGGGATGCTGGTGGGTAAGAAGCTGAAGGCGGTCTTTACCGGCGGGCCCTCCAACACCATCCTTACGCCCAAGGATCTGGATGTTCCCCTCGATTTTGATTCAGTAAAAGCACGCCGTTCGGCGCTTGGCACCGGCGCTATGATTGTGGTCTCTCAGGGTACCGGTATCGTTAAACGGGTGGCGGAGTATGTCGATTTTTTTGCCTCTTCCTCCTGCGGGCAGTGCCCCCCTTGTAAGACAGGTACCTACTACGCGTCCCAGTTGCTTGCCAAAATAGATACCGGGCAGGGTACCCGCGCCGATCTTGATACCCTGATCAACCTCTGCAAAATTCTCCCGGGTGCTGGCAGATGTCATCTGTTGGATGGCGCTATCAAGGTGATCGACAGCTCGCTCTACCATTTTATGAGCGAGTATGAACAGTCGTTGCGCCACTAAAATTTGAAGAAGCACTGGTGGGTGTAATTACCTCCCGGAGCTACTATCCTCTATCATGTCTCAGGGTTAAATTTTGAGGTAATAGCGTAGGTTATGCATCTTTTGCGGCAAAAGAGCCTGTTTTCCCTCCGGCCGGTTGGTGCGTCTCCACGCCTCTCCTTGGTCAATACCTTAGTTCTGCTGTTCCTACTCGGTTTCCAGCCGGTGGCGGGATCACCCACGGCTATATCACCTTCCATAGAGCCCCTCTCCCTCGGCGTATACGCTCATATTCGCTCTACAGAGATGATAAAGAAGATGCGCCCGCTACGGGAGTATCTGGAGAAGAAGCTTGCCGCTGAAGGGGTTTTCACCAGGATCAGGATAAGGATTTTTCCCACCTACGATGGGGCGATCCGTGCACTGACGGAGGGAGAAGTGGATTTTGTCCGTTTTGGCCCGGTCAGTTATGTACTTGCCAAGCAGAGTAATCCCCGGATCAAGTTGCTGGCAATGGAGAGTAACGACGGAAAAAAGTGGTTTAATGGAGTGATCTCAGTACCCTCGGATTCGCCTGTTCGATCCATCGATGATCTGAAAGGAAGGCGGGTGGCTTTTGGCAGCAAGAGTTCAACTACTGGACGCTATCTTGCTCAGGCGGCACTGGTAAAGGCGGGTATTCGAGCCCATCAACTGGCCGCTCATGCGTATCTTGGCCGACACGATAAGGTGGCATTTGCAGTAGCTTCTAAGAGCTATGACGCTGGCGCCACCAATGAGAACACCTACAGCAAATATGCCGAGAAGAAGGGGCTGCGCAAGATTCTCGAATTCCCCTGTGTCACTAAGCCCTGGGTTGCTCGCGAAGGGTTGGCGGCCCGGCTGTTTTCCGCCCTGCGCTCCACACTTCTGTCGATGAAGGATGAGAGTGCACTGGAGACGATTAAACGCAGTGGCCTACTCGCAGCCGAAGATAGCGACTATGATTTGATCAGGGAGGCTATGGAGGCCTCCAGTGAGTTCTATTCGAAACCATGAGTCTATCACTCAAGATTCTGTCAATAATCCTGGCGGTACTGATATCGCTACTCTCGCTCTTTGGCTGGTTTTCTGTATCCAGTGAGCAGAAGGATTTAAAGAGGCTGCTCGACAGGCAGGGAAATGCCCTGGCCAAGGTGGTTGCCGCCTTCAGCATTGAGACGCTTTTGCTGGAGGATTATCCGGTACTTGAAACCAACCTCGAAACCATCGGAAGCCAAAATCGTGATGTACTCTCCATGGAGGTGATTCATAGAGAGCGGGTGGTGGCGGCCTACCGGGAGGGGCGTGATGAAGAGGGCACGATGTTTCAGGCTGGCATCTTCCTCCCCGTACAGGGCGGAACTGCCGACTCAAAGTTGGGTGAGGTGCACATCACCCTCTCCAATCGTGATCGTCTGCGGCATTTAGCTGAGCGGATGAGGGAGGCGCGCAGTTTGGTGATGCTGATCATCGTTGTGCTCGGTGTGGTACTGGTATTGATCCTGCGCAGAACGGTATTGAAGCCGGTGGAGGGGTTGACCGCTTATGCCGAGAGGATAACTTCTGATCGGGTTTTGCTCGGTGATTCGGATTCAGCCCCGTCACCTGATGGTGATCCTGAGAAGGATGGGTTCCATCCGAAAGGTCTTCTCCATTTTGTGCGGTTCGATGAGATTGACCGCTTGAAGCAGGCACTGGAGTCGATGCACCAGGCAGTGGATAGGAAAGAGGAGCAACTGCGTTGGCACAATAAAAATCTCGAGCGGCTGGTGGCGGCGCGTACCCGCGAACTGTTGGCGGCAAAGGAGAAGGCGGAGGCCTCTGATGAAGCCAAGAGCCGGTTTCTTGCCAATATGAGCCATGAGATACGGACTCCTATGAATGGAGTACTGGGATTTACCCGTCTGCTCTCCCGTACTTCACTCAGTAAGGAGCAGAAGGAGTATACCCAGACAATCTCCGCATCGGCCGAAAACCTTCAGGTGATTATCGATGATGTACTTGACTACTCCAAAATCGAGGCGGGATACCTGGTTTTCCAGGTACAGCCTTTTGATCTGCTACAGGTTATCGATGACACAGTAGCGCTGTTGGCACCCAGAGCCCGGGATAAAGGGTTGGAATTGACCCAGCGAGTCGAGAAAAGTGTCAGGCGAGAGTGGCTGGGAGATCGGGTGCGGTTACGGCAAGTGCTATCCAACCTGCTGGATAACGCGATCAAATTTACCGATCAGGGTTCAGTCTCCCTACAGGTGGAGATGAGCAGTGATGAAGTTGACGGGGACAAACTTTGCTTTAGCGTCCAGGATAGTGGTATCGGTATTGCCCCTGCGTCACTTGAGCAGCTGTTTAAGCCATTTTTTCAGGGTGACAGTACCATGACCCGCCAGTTTGGCGGCGCCGGTCTGGGTTTGGCGATCTCCAACCGCTTGGTGAAAGGAATGGGTGGCACCATTGGTGTGGAAAGCGTTGAGGGGGAGGGGGCGAAGTTCTGGTTTACGGTCAGGCTCAAGCCGTACACTTCAATAGACGAGAGAGAGCGGATCGCAGCGGGTGTTATACCCGACGGGGAACCAGTGGCTCGCTATCAAGGAGTAAAGATTCTGGTGGTGGATGACAATGCCATTAATCGGATGCTGACCAGAACACTCCTCTCTGAGCGGGGTGTCGGGGTTGTGGAGGCGGAGAGTGGTCAGCAGGCCATTGATGAAGCCGGGGTGCAGCGTTTCGATCTGATTCTGATGGATATCCAGATGCCGAACATGAGTGGAAGTGAGGCGGCTCGCCGAATTCGTGCCCATGAGCAAGGGTACCGTACCCCTATTGTGGCGCTGACGGCCCACGCCTTGCCGGAGGAGCGTGAGCAATTTCTCCAGGAGGGGCTGGATGCCTGCGTGGTCAAGCCGGTTGATGAGCGGGAGTTGGGCGAAATCCTGGAGCGCTATTGCGGATCGTAACTATTCAGTCACTCCTGAAATCGGCCATTTCTGCCTTACAAAATGGTCATTTACACACATAAACTCGCATTTTGTGCTTTTTTATCCTTAAGTCAGCTCTGTAGCAAAATCCTGAAAACCACAGTGATGGTGGAACAGAGGTGTTGTAGGAGCGAACTTGTTCGCGAAGGACTACGAAACGTGCTCTTCGCGAACAAGTTTGCTCCTACACTTGAGTTCCGGATTACCGTGCTGAATAGTTACTATGAATCTTCCTTTAATAGATGAGCAGGCCTGCAATGCAGACCAAGGCAAGCACAAGGACTATAGGGTGGGAGACTAGCCATAGAGAGGCTTTCAGGGCCGTACGCAATGTGTACAGGATCTCAGACCAGGGGTGCGGTGCACGCACGGGAAGTGCCCAGTCAAACTCTCGCAGTTGCGGAAGAAACCCCTGTTCAATACAACCTTCCAGGCTGAAGATATGGATATTGCCACAATGTCGGTGAGCTAGACGAAGGTCACGGGAGAGTTCTTCCCAATTCAGTGAAATAGGATGTTTCACCCCCTCTATCTCGATACCGCCGCCGGTGATGCCCACGCCGGCGGCGTCAACGTCGCGGGCATAGCTCCACAGGAACGCCGGGCCAAAGGGGCGGAAGAAGCTGGTGTAGAGCATCAGCACCCGCTGATCGGAGGGTGCCGCCGCTACACCGAAAAATTGATGCAACAGAGTAGAGCCCACCTGCTGCTCGTCGACCATGAAAGGAAACTCATAGCTCTGCACAAAATAACCGTCTGAGCGCATCTGCTCCACCAGCAAGCGGTAGGCCTCTTGGGACTCATGCAGCTGTTTTTTTCCGCAGCCTCTCTTGAAAATCGTACGCAGCAGTTGGCTCTTCTGAGTGAACATCTGCTGGAGTTCCCCTATATCGGGTTCGATATCTATTCCGATACCACTCCACTGCAGGTTTTCGCTTGCGCTCCATTCGGTAAATGCCCGATAGCGCGTTGCGGCCTGTTCTGCGTTACACATGTTGTACCAGTAACCCTCCTCCCGGGAGAGTAACTGCCATGCGACTACCGGAATTCCGAGCTGGTTAAGCTGACGCACAACGTTGGCGCGCTCACTACTGAAATCAACTACCCCGAGGCTAATGTGGGCGTCCAGCGCCAGAAGGTGGTCAGCAACAGAGGGATCGGAGAACAGCTGCTCCAGGGCCGTGCCCTCCAGCTCGACAAAAAAAGTGAGTGTAACTGATTGCCCATCTGCCGACATACTGCTCAACCCGGTTTAGAAAAAAGGGATGGAGAAACCGCCCTGGTTTTATCAATAGGCTGATTGATCCTGAAAGCGGACAAAATCCGCGCAGGGTAAACCAGCGGGGAATGAACAGAATAGCGAGACAAAAACAGTGCTATTCGCCCATTACCAGACCAGAGCGAGTGGTTGGAATACAGAAGGCAAAATCAACATCCTGGCGCCTTGTGAGCACCATTACGGGTCTTTCAATGTTTACGATTTATCTCTTTAATCTGAAGCAACAGAGAACTAACTTCACCAAATTCCTCGAGGGAATCTAGCATAAGAGGTGGGCGGGGGCCAACCGGTCGCCAGGCAGTGCTTCGGTCGGCTCTCCCGTACATCCTACAAAATGATCCATTTGGTCAAAGGATAAGGTATGGGATGAGGGCTTTTTAGTTACAAAAAAAGAGGTTTTCTGACAAATTGACATGGATTTAATTCTCTCTTCATTGCAAAATGACCTTGCGTTAGAAATGCTTGATGCATAACTCATTGATAATAATAACAATCAGGCAAGCACAATAAATACGTGGTATTGAATATGTTATTGAACACAGCGACCTTGTCACTCTG
>JBEVXT010000603.1:21013-31942 GCA_040505955.1 Sedimenticola sp.
GCATAACTCATTGATAATAATAACAATCAGGCAAGCACAATAAATACGTGGTATTGAATATGTTATTGAACACAGCGACCTTGTCACTCTGAACATCAATCGGTGAGTCCCAGATGGGGGTTTACGCCGACAAATAAGGTTGCGTGTGAAGAAAAATACCTGATACCCATTATTCACACCATTATTTGGTACAACAAAGCAGGGCAGCCATATGAATGAAGAAGCCGCCGTAGTTGAGACGGTACCATCCTATCGTAGCGGAAATCGGTACCGGATTTCGCAGGATCTGGATATTCCCAAATACCTGGAGGAGACTTACTGGTGGGCATATCTCCACCCCACAGCGGTTCATATTTTTGAGCGGCAGTGGTTGGTTAATTTGATTCTCTGGGGGAATTTCAAACGCCTGCGCGATGCAGCACTCGATGAGTTTGGTTCCCGGCTTGAAGGCGAATGCCTGCAGGTGGCTTGCGTCTACGGCGATTTCTCACAACGTGCTGCATCCCGTCTGACGCCGGAGAGCCGGCTGGATATTGTTGATGTTGCACCGATACAACTTCAGAATACGAAGCGCAAGGTGCATAACCACAAGAACGTATTTCTACACCACCAGGACTCTTCAAACCTTGAGTTTGAAGATGAGGCTTACGATAACGTCGTCGTCTTCTTTCTGTTACATGAGCAACCAGAGGAAGTTAGAGTCAAAACCGTAAAAGAGGCCTTGCGCGTAGTTCGTCCGGGAGGAAAAGTGGTTTTCGTTGATTACCACCGCCCCCGCGCCAGTAACCCGTTTCGCTATATCATGAATCCAATTCTCCGTATCCTGGAGCCCTTTGCCATGGATTTGTGGAAGCATGAGATCACCGACTGGATACCCGGCAGTGCGTCGCTACAGTCGGTTCAAAAAGAGACGATGTTTGGTGCTCTTTACCAGAAAGTGGTTATCGTTAAATAGTCCATCTCAGGAGCGCCGGGACTGAGTTTCCTGTTCTTAGGCGCTCTCACCACAAGCACCTTTTCAGCTTCTGCGCAGAAGCTGAAAAGGTGTGCGCCAACGCTTCCCTGCAGCGATATAGGATTGCTTATCCGGATCATCTGGGTAAGATGTAGATCCTATATTAATGAACGGGGGGTATGTTGGACATTACACTTATTCTGGAACTGGCGCTGTTTGCTCTCTTAATGGTGCTGTCAGGTTTTTTTTCCAGCTCAGAGACCAGTCTTTTTTCACTCAATAAACTTCAACTGGAGCAGATGCGGCGAGACGATAATCATCGGATTGGCCTCATCGAGCGCATGTTGAGTGAGCCGCGTCGGCTCATAGTCACCATTCTTATCGGTAATGAATTCGTCAATGTGGCGGCGTCAGTCATATCTGCAGCGATTGTGATTCAGCTTTTTGGTGCGGACAATAAGCTGTTTAATCTCTTTATTATGGTGCCTATTCTGCTGCTGGTGGGCGAGATCACCCCCAAAACCCTGGCGATCCGTAATAATGTGGCTTTTGCCACCGCCCAGAGCAGGCCCATCGATCTGTTTGCACGCCTGATTACTCCTCTGCGTTGGCTGGTGCGCATAGTGGCGGAGTGGTTTACCACACTGATCGTAGGGCATGAGCTGACCCGCAGCAGCATCGTTACCCGTGACATGGTTCGCACCCTCGCCCAGGAGGCAGTGGGCGATGGCGTGCTGGATAAGGATGAGGCGCGCTATATCGAGCAGATCTTTGATTTCGGCAACCGCACAGTTGAGGATGTGATGACATCCCGTTCCATGGTGCTGTTTATGCCGTTCGATATGCCGATCTCCGAAATGGTGGCTGAACTGAAACGTACGCGGCACACCAAGGTACCGATATATATAGAGCACCGGGATTCAGTACAGGGCATGCTCCATGCCAGAGATCTGCTGTCTGCGGATCTCTCGCAACTGGAGGAGCACCCGGAGACTCTTCGCGACATTCTGCGCGAACCCTATTTTGTGCCCGAGACCAAGCCTGTTTCAGATCTTTTTCACACCTTCCGTAAACGGCGGCTGTCGGTGGCGCTGGCGGTGGATGAGTATGGTGGAGTCACAGGGCTGATCAGTATGGAAGATCTGCTGGAGTGTATTTTTGGTGACATTCCCAGCCCCTCTGATGCTTTTTCAGAAACCGAAGTGACGGTTGACCGCGATGGTAGCGGGCGGATCGATGGCTCGCTATCTATTGCCCAGTTCAATGATGAGTTTGGCGAAATGCTTAATGAAGGTGAGTTTGAGACCATTGGCGGGCTCATCCTGCACCAGTTGGGAGAGTTGCCCGAGGAGGGGGTCGTTATTGCGCTGGGAAAATACAGCTTCGCCGTGGAAGAGGTAGAGGCCAATCGCATTAAAACCCTTGGGGTGAGGAAAATTGAAGGAGATGACAGGGAGTCGCCTGAAGAGCCTGAAGAGTCTCAAGGCGTTGCTTTTGAGGAGGTGAAATAATGGATATCCTCATCACAATAGGCATCATGGTGATCTGTCTTATAGCTGAAGGATTCTTTTCCGGTTCCGAGATCGGTGTCGTTAGCGCCGACCGTATGAAGTTACGGCACAAGGCAGCCAAGGGGTCGGAGGGGGCCAGGCTGGCTCTGGCGATGCTTAAGAAACCTGAATGGCTGCTATCCACCACTCTGGTGGGCACCAATATCGCGGTGGTCACCAATACCACCATGGCCACCGCTCTGATGCTTGAGCTGTTTGGTCCAGGCTCAAGTTGGCTGGCGGTTGTTCTGGTGGCCCCTCTTATCTGGGTGTTTGGGGAGATCGTACCCAAGAGTATTTTTCAGCAGCGCGCCGATACCATTACTCCGCGGGTTATCTTCATCCTTAGAGCCTGCTCATTTCTGTTTTACCCGATACTGATAGTCTTCAGCTCTTTGGCCCGTCTGCTGGGTAATTTGCTCGGTGGCGACAACGGTACGAAAAATCCTTTCACCCTACGCGAGGAGATTCAGGCCATGTTGCAGATGTCAGCCAGTGACGGGGATATAGAGCCTATGGAGCAGAACATGATCCGGCGTCTGTTCAATTTTGGTGAAACCACTGCCCATGAGGTGATGATGCCGCTGATTGATGTGGCGATGCTGGAACAGGGTGTTACCTGCAGTGTAGCGCGAAAATTGGCTACTGAGCGCTCACACGCACGAATCCCGATTTACAGCGAGAGGGTTGATCGTATCGTCGGCATTCTGGATACACTGGAGCTGCTGGGGGTTGCAGCAGATGAGCCGATTAAACCGTTTGTCAAGGAGGTCAGCTACGTACCTGCGGGCAAGAGCATCCAGGATCTGTTGCTGGATATGCGTCGGACAAGAGAACAGGTCACCGTGGTGGTGGATGAGTTCGGTGGCGCGGAAGGAATTGTCTCCCTCGAAGATATCCTGGAAGAGGTGGTGGAGGATATTCAGGACGAGTACGATACCGGAGAGCCCGAAATTAAACTGATGAAGCGACAGGATGACGGCACACTGCTGGCAAACTCCAGGGTTGATCTGGATGATCTGGCCGAGGAGCTGGGCATCGAAATACCCAAGGGACGCTACTCAAGTCTGTCAGGTTTTTTGCTGGAGAAAGCGGGGGAGGTACTGCCTGTGGGTGGCAGCATTGAGTATAAAAAGCTTAAATTTACAGTAGTGCGAGGAACACCCCGGGCGATGGAGGAGATAAAAATCGGCTGACACCAAACACGGGTTCAGATGTAAACCACCACCGCCAAGCGCTTTTGTCAGCACGCTAAAACAGGGAACTATTATTTCGTGAGCCCTGCCAAATGAGTGGTTTTATGCCCCGGAGGGTGGCGTAGGAGGTAAGATGAAGAAGTTATTTCTGCGACTGCTGTGGACGTTGCTGCTTGTTGTCACCGTCCAGGCAGCCGCAGGTGAGCAGGAGGCGCTGCGGGTGGTGGGTAACCATGCGCCGCCCTATCGTATTATCGAGGGTGATCATTTTACCGGTATCTACTTCGATAGCATGAAGGAGCTTGCGTCGCGCCTGGGTTTGAAAATCAGATATATCGAGGTGCCTTATAAGCGGGCGCTTTATATGATGCGTTTTGGCAATGCCGACATCATGCTGGGTCCCAATCACAATCCTCAAAGAGAAGCCTATATGGAGTATACCGGCGCCACTCTGCCGCGGGAAGATAAGGTGTTTTATGTACATTCTGAGGCTGATACAATCGTCAGGTACGAGGATCTTTCCCGCCGCCAGATACTGGTTCACCAAGGTAACGTCTATTTTGATCGTTTCGACCAGGACGCCGGTTTGAAAAAACTGGAGTTTTCGCAGTACCGCTATGCCATTCAGAAAGCAGTCAACTGCACCGCCTGTGTTCTGATCATGCCAGAGATGGAGGGCGACTATCTGCTGAAAGAGCTCGCTATCAATCTGAAGAAGTCTCCCTTCAAGGTGGAGGGTAAGTTGTCCTATATCACCATCTCAAGGCGATCGAGAGCGCTGGCGCTACAGCAGCAGATAGAGGAGACCATGGCGCAGATGAAGGCGGATGGTACTTTCGACAGAATATTGGCCCATTATCAAAGGGGCGGCAGGGCTGGAACATCGACTTCAATGGGGGTTGAACCCAAGTGAAACAGGTTTCGTAACTATTCAGTTGGGTACGGGGTCGGAGTCGATTGCATCGAAAGTCGGTGAAAATTACCACCCATCTTGGTGCAATCGACTCCGACCCCTGCCAAAATACCCTTTCAAACAGGCGTAGCTGAATAGTTACCAGGTTTCTTAGTCACGCAGTTTGACGTCGACGGTAGGGGCCTGTATCGGGAGTGAAAAATTGACGGATCGTATTCCACTTCATCAGCGTATCGCTTTTAAGCTGGCTCTAATCTCCCTGATTATTGCCCTGTTGCTGGGTCTTATTGTGGGGCTGCTTCAGGTAAGGGCCGACTTCCTCTCTGCAAAAGCGCATTTTGCCCTGGATATGCAGCGTATTCTCAGTGTTGCTGAGGGTTCGGCGACTCGTGCCGTTTACGTTCTTGACGAAGCGAGTGCGGGTGAGTTGGTTGATGGATTGTTGAACTATCCTTTTATCGACCGGGTAGGCATCCATGATGAGTGGGGCAATCCCCTTGCCATGGGGATTCGCACTGAATCTTCCCCATACCCAGGCTGGCTCGGCAGACTGTTGGCTGAGCCGCCGAAAATCCACCTCACACCACTGCGGGATCCCGACAACCAGGAACGCATCTTTGGTCGCATGGATGTCACTGTCGATCAGATTCGGGCCCTCAATCCGTTTACCGAACGCGCTGATCGGTACCTGGTAACCGCTATCTTCCAGATCCTCGCCTTTACCCTGGTGTTGCTGGCGGTGTTCTACCTCCTGGTTGGTCTGCCCCTGGCAAGAATCACCGGCTTTCTGAGACAGATGGAGCCCGGGCAGGCGCGGAAAGTGCTATTGCCCTCCCCCAGGGGACACGAAAATGATGAGTTGGGGCAGTTAGTGACTACCGCCAACCGCTATATTAAGGCCAATACCGACTTTTTCAGTGCCAGGCAGGTGGCGGAGGAGGCGTTGCGCAAGGCCCGTGATGAGCTGGAGGTAAGGGTGGTGGCCCGCACAGCTGATCTGGAGAGCACCATGGAGCACCTTCAGGATGAGGTTGTAGCGCGGAAAGAGGCTGTGCAGGAGCTGCGTGCCAGTGAGGAGAAGTACCGCTCCATGGTTGAGGGCCTGGCCTCTGACCACTTCTTTTATGCACATAATGCGGAGGGTGTCTTTACCTATGTCAGCCCTTCCATTACCAATGTTCTGGGCTACCGGCCGGAGGAGTTTCTCTCCCACTACAGCGACTTCCTGACCGATCATCCGGTCAATGAGGCGGCACTCCGGCATACACAGCTCTCTCTACAGGGCATTCGCCAAACCGCTTTTGAGATCCAGATTTACCACCGGGATCGCAGATTGTGCTGGCTTGATGTCTCAGAAATTCCGGTACTGGACAAGCATGGGAAAGTGGTAGCGGTGGAGGGTATTGCTCACGATATAACCGGGCGAAAGGAGGTGGAGGAGACGCTACAGTTGGCTCGGGCTGCATCAGATGATGCCAACAGGGCCAAGAGCGAGTTCCTTGCCAACATGAGCCATGAGATCCGCACACCGATGAACGCCATTATCGGTATGTCCCACCTGGCGTTGCAGACAGAACTCAACGCCAGACAGCGGGACTATCTCGACAAGATAAAGATATCCTCGGAATCACTGCTGCGTATCATCAACGACATTCTCGATTTTTCCAAGATCGAGGCAGGCAGGATGAGTATCGAACAGAGTGAATTTTTCCTCGATGATGTGTTGTGTAACCTATCACCATTGATCGCTCACAGGGCTGTTCCCAAGGGTTTGGAGGTGATGTTCAGGGTAGATCCTGAGGTACCCGACGCTCTGGTGGGTGATCCCTTGCGCCTGGGGCAGGTTTTACTCAATCTCTGCAGCAATGCCGTCAAGTTTACCGATCAGGGGGAGGTGGTGGTCTCCGTTGGGGTTGAGTCCCGCTCCGAAGAGAGCGTGACATTGGTTTTTTCGGTTTCAGATACCGGAATCGGGCTCACCTCACAGGAGCAGACCAAGCTGTTTATGCCTTTTACTCAGGCAGATGCTTCTGCCACACGCCGCTATGGCGGCACCGGCCTTGGTCTCGCCATCGCCAAGCGCCTGGTAGAGATGATGGAAGGTGTCATTGGTGTTGAAAGTGTTGTCGGGGTCGGCAGTACCTTTACCTTCAGCTCCCGCTTTGGCCTTCATGAGGGAGGACGGGGGGGAGCGCTGCAGTTGATCAATGAAATCGAGGGACGGCGTGTTCTGGTGGTGGATGACAATATCGCTGCGCGCGAAACTCTCCAGGGAATGCTCAGTTTGCTGGGGCTGGATGTCTCCCTGGTGGCTTCGGGTGAGGAGGCAGTGGAGGCCTGTCTTCAAGGAGAGGGCTTCGATCTGGTATTGATGGACTGGCGCCTGCCGGGAATCGACGGTATTGAGGCGGCTGAACGTATTCTTTGCGGGAATGAGGAAAAAACAAAACCGGCGATAGTGCTGATTACCGCCTACAGCCGCGAGGATATTATTGAGCAGGCCCAGTCCCTGGAACTGTCGGGGATTTTATACAAACCGATCACCCCGGCGATTCTCAATGATACGGTTTTGGCCGCCCTCGGACAGCGGCACTCCGGGGCGCTTGATCCGGCGCAACAGGATGTAGGAGTACAGGCGGTTATCGCCCTTCGTGGCGCCAACATACTGGTGGTTGAGGATAACGAGATTAATCGTCAGGTGGTGCGTGAACTTCTGTCGGTGGCGGGGCTGCATACCGAAGAGGCCCGTGACGGTCGCGAGGCGCTTCAGATGGCCATCGGCAAGATGTTTGATGCGGTGCTTATGGACGTTCAGATGCCGGTTATGGATGGGCTTGAGGCGACCCGTGTCATACGCCGGATTCCGGGCCTGGAAAATCTGCCAATCATTGCCATGACCGCCAATGCGATGGTCGGTGATCGTGAGAAGTGCCTGGATGCGGGGATGAATGACTATATTGCCAAACCGATGGATCCGGCTGATCTCTACCAGGCTTTGGCCCATTGGGTGATCCCCGAAATGACCTCCAGACCGGAGGCGGCGGTGCTGTCGGGGCGTGATGATGCCGGTCACTTTCCCACTATCGCCGGAGTCGACAAGCAGGATGCATATAGGTATGTGGGCGGCAATCTGAGGCTCTATATGCAGTTGTTGAAGACGTTTCGGAACAACCAGGCGGTCGCACCCGATGAGGTGATAACCGCCCTCAATACCGGTGACCGGGTCACCGCCAGGCGGATCGTCCATAGCCTGAAGGGTCTTTCAGGCAGCCTTGGAGCACGCAGGCTGTTCGAAGCGGTGCGTGATCTGGAAGGGTGCGTAAAAGAGGATGACCGGGATTGTGTCGAACAGCAGATGCCCGAGGTGAGGGAGGCTCTGCAGCAACTTATGGCGGCTATCGACGCTTTGGAGCCGCCTGTTGATACAGGCGGAGAGGAGGTGGAGGCTAACCCGGTAGACCTGCAACCACTTGTACCGATGCTCAATCAGCTGGCCCAATTGCTGGCCGAAAATGATACAGCCGCCGGTCGCTATCTCTCTGAAATCAGAAAACAGCATCAAGGTGGGGCCCTGCCTGACGGGATTGAAGAGGTGGCATCGTTGATTGATAACTACGATTTCCAGATGGCGCAGAAGGTGCTCCAACGGCTGGCCGGGAAGTCGAACCTACAGCTGGAGGATGGTGGATGAGCACTGTATTGCAGCAGAAAACGATTCTGGTGGTGGATGATGTGCCGGAGAATATTGGTGTTCTCGATAGAACGCTGCACGGCAGTTACAAGGTCAAGGCAGCGGTTAATGGTCGGCGGGCACTGGAGATCGCCCTCTCTGCAGCCCCGCCAGATCTGATTCTGCTGGATGTCATGATGCCAGAGATGAATGGTTATGAGGTGTGCCGGCGACTCAAGGCAGATGAGCGAAGTCGGGATATCCCGGTCATCTTCGTCACCGCCATGAGTGAGTCTGAGGATGAGCGTAAGGGGCTGGAGCTCGGCGCAGTGGACTACATCATCAAGCCCTATTCCCCGGCTATTGTGCTGGCGCGGATCAACACCCACCTGACCCTGCGGGATACACTGAATAACCTGGAAAATATGGTGGATCTTCGTACCACCCAGCTACGCAAGACCAAAGATGCCACCATCCTCGCGCTGGCCTCCCTGGCGGAGACTCGGGATATGGATACGGGTAACCACATTCGCCGCACCCAGCAGTATGTAAAGATACTGGCCAAACAGCTGCAGAAGCACCCCCGCTACCATAGTGAACTGACGGACGAGACGGTTGAACTCTACTACAAGACAGCACCGCTGCACGATCTTGGTAAAGTGGGAATAGTTGATGATGTGCTACTTAAGCCGGGGCGCCTGACAGCGGAGGAGTTTGAAGTGATGAAGGGCCATGCTGCACTGGGCCGCGAGTCACTCCAGGAGGCGGCAGGTGTGATGGGCGAGGATGATGTCTTTTTCGATATTGCCGGGGATATTGCCGCCACTCACCATGAAAAGTGGGATGGCAGCGGCTACCCTAACGGTCTGATAGGGGAGGCGATTCCCCTTGCCGGACGCCTGATGGCGGTGGCCGATGTCTATGATGCACTGATCAGCACGCGTATCTATAAAACGGCCATGAGCCATGCCCAGGCGAAGGAGGTTATTGTCGATGGCAGGGATAACCATTTCTGCCCGGATGTGGTGGATGCCTTTGCCGAAGTGGAGGAGCAGTTCCGGGAGATCGCGGCAAAATATGTCTGATTCATCACTCTCCATAGCGGCTGTTAGTCTGCGGTGGCCAGGATGTAGCTTTCGTCCTTGAACAGCTCTAGGCAGGCATCAACCACTTCCAGATCATAGATAATCCCGCGCTGCTGCCTGATCTCGGTAAGGGCGGCGTCGATACCGAGACTGACCCGGTAAGGCCGGTGGGAGGCCATCGCCTCAACTACATCGGCAACTGCCAGAATTCGTGCCTCAAGAATAACCTCTCCACCCTTCAGCCCGCAGGGGTAACCCGATCCATCCAGTCGTTCGTGGTGCTGTTGTATCATCTCTTTCACCGGCCACGGAAGCTCAATATTGGCAATGATCTCATAGCCCACCTCGGGGTGGGTCTGAATGATCTTGAACTCAGGTTCAGTCAATTTGCCGGGGCGATTGAGAATCTCTGACGGAACATAGATCTTGCCGATGTCATGAATCAGTGCTCCCATACGGACACCCTCGACAACATCGGAGTCCAACCCCATCGTCCTGGCGATGTCGGTGGCAAGTACCGAGGTGCGTCGTTGGTGGCCGGAAGTATAGGGGTCACGCTTCTCGACGGTCAGGGCAACCGCCTGGATTGCCTGCCTGAGGCTGCGGATAAGTTGCTGCTCATGCAGTTTTTCCACAGTTGCATCAAAGATTGCCCCATCAAGCCATGCTGCAGTGTCATTCTCATAGAACGCCTGCCCTTTTTCATAGACCCAGCGGGTCTCTCCATTGGCGTTGACTATTCGGTAATCCAGGAGGTAAGGGTGTCTACCCTCCACCGCTTTGTTGATCGTTTCGGCAACAGACTCTCTGTCGTCCGGATGGATGATATCGGTGAAGCCACACACCTTGTTGTTGATCAGGTCAGCGGCGGAGTGGCCCCCGATTTCGGCAATTTCATTGCTGATGAAGCGCATGGTTCGTTTTGCATCAAAGCTGCAGCGATAGATTGCGCCGGGTATATTGTCCACCAGAGTGCGGAACTGTATTTCACTCTTCTGAAGAGATCTGGTGCGCTCTTCAACTATAGCCTCCAGTCGCTCATTCTGGCTCTGCAGATCGTGATGAGCCTTGCTTAGCGCCAGGTGGGTTCTGATCCGGGCCTGAATAATGGCGGGGGAGAAGGGTTTGGTTATATAGTCCACAGCACCCAGCTTGAATCCTCTGGTTTCGTCATAATCAGCGTCGAGAACGGAGATGAAAATAACCGGTATGTCGTGAGTACGGGGATTCTCTTTCAGCGCTCCACAGACCTCATAACCATCAAGGCCGGGCATCAGAACATCCAGCAGAATCAGGTCGGGCGGGTCATCCGAATCGGCGCAACTGAGACCATGTCGGCCATCTTTTGCGGCAATCACCCGGTAGCTATGCACCAGGAAAGAGTTGAGTATGTCGATGACCATGGGATCATCGTCGATTACAAGAATAGTTTTCATTGTCCCGACAGCCCTGTCACTAAGACAGCCGAGCGGCTCTCTTGCACTGATTATACAACAGGATATTTAAACTATCAGCGTGTTCAGCAGCAAGGCGCGGTGCGTGTTTTAATGAGTAAGGGCT